>JAKFEI010000147.1:0-15340 GCA_036675765.1 Nocardioides sp.
TCCCACTTCTCGAACTGCGTTGCTGCGGGCAGGACGTAGTCCGCCTGCCTCGCGGTTTCGGTCATGGCGATGTCGATGACGACGCTGAGGTCGACGGCCTCCATGGCGCGGCGGAAGGAGCCCGAGTCCGCGAGCGAGTGCGACGGGTTGGTGCTGTCGAGCCACAGCGCCCGGAACCGGTCGGGGTGATCGGTGAGGATCTCGTCCGCGATCGAGTTGCACGGCACCAGGCCGGCGATGATCCGGGCTCCGGTCACCGGAGTACGACGGTCGGCGGCCGGTCGGCGTGCAGCACCGGTCGGGCTGGACGGTCCGTTGGCCACCTTGCCGACCGGCCCACGCATCGCGCCGGCGAGGGGGTGGGCGATCGCGTCCGGGAGCAGGGCCGGCAGGCGGATCGCGGCTGCACCGATGGCGTCGACAGCAGTCGTCTGGGCCTTCGCAACGGCGCGCTGCACCGGAGACGTGGGGCGCTTGCTGCCGCCCCCGCCCGGCGCACTTCCGGCGATCGGCGCGAAGGTCGAGTGCAGGAACATCGCCCCCTCCTTGGCGAAGTTGCCGGTGAGGATCCACAGCATCTTGTTGAGGTAGGAGTTCAGGGTGCTGTGCGGAGCCTGCTGGGTGCCGAGGTCCTCGTAGGTGCACACGCTCTTCGCCGACGCGATGCGCCGGGCGGTGGTGCGGATCAGCTCCTCGGGAACGCCACAGCGCGCGGCGTAGTCGGCGATGTCGACCGCTGCGTAGGCAGCCAGTACGGGGGCGGCGCCGGTCGTGTGGTCGTCGATGAACGCGTGATCGACGAGGTCCTCCTGGACCAGCACGGCGCCGAGGGCGGAGAGGCACCAGGCGTCCGTGCCCGGTTTCACCTGCAGGTGGACGTCGGCCATCGCGGCGGTCTCGCTGCGGCGCGGGTCGATGACGACCATGCAGCGCTCGGGGTCCGCCGCCATCTCCTTGAGGACCGGGCGCGTGCGGGGGAAGGAGTGCGACTGCCACGGGTTCTTGCCGATGAAGACGACGACCTCGGCGTGTTCGAAGTCGCCCTTGGTGTGTCCGCCGTAGAGCCGGCCGTCGACGTACATCTCGCCGGTCTTCTCCTGGGCGAGCGCATTGGAGCGGTACTTCACGCCCAGGGCGGCCTGCAGGGACTGGCTGTACGTCGCGCCGAGGTGGTTGCCCTGGCCCCCGCCGCCGTAGAAGAAGATCTTGTCGCCGCCGTGCTCGTCGCGGATCGCTGCCAGCCTGCCCGCGATCTCGCTGATGGCGGTGTCCCAGTCGATCTCTTCGTAGGTCCCGTCCGGGCGGCGGCGCAGGGGAGAGGTGAGCCGCTCGGTGCCGTTCTGGTAGCGGTCCAGGCGCAGCGGCTTCTCGCAGGTGTATCCCTCCGAGCCGGGGTGCGACTTGTCGCCGCGGATCTTGACGAGGCGCCGGTCCTCGACCTGCACCTCGATCCCGCAGTTGCACTCGCACAGGATGCAGGCGGACTTCAGCCAGGCGGTCTCGGTGGTCACGGGAGCTCCCTCGGTTGATTATGACAGGTGTCATAGTCGTCGGTGGCGGCCACCAGGTCAAGGGTCGCGGGGCTGCGTAGAGTTCGGTCGTGCTCGTCGTGAACCGATTCCGTGCCGGCCCCGACCCGGCCGCCCTGCGTGCTGACCTCGAGCGCGTCCACGGCCTCCTCCTCGACAAGCCCGGGTACGTCGCCGGGTGGATCGGCCGCAACGTGGACGACCCCGACCTGTGGGTGCTGACCACCCGCTGGGTCAATGTCGGCGCGTATCGACGCGCCCTGTCGTCGTACGAGCTGAAGCTCCACGGCGTACCCGTGCTGATGCGGGCGATCGACGAACCCGGCGCCTATGAGGTCGTCGAGCCGAATACCGTGCTCAACGTGGCCGAGGCTCGCGTAACCTAGGGCATTGCTCCCGCGAGTAGATCGACAAGCTTCAGCACCGACAAACAATGCCCGGCAGCCAGCCGGGCTCGTCCCATAAAGGAATCCCCCTGTGGCCAAGCCGCCCCCGTCCACCGTTGACCAGGTTGTCTCCCTCGCGAAGCGCCGAGGCTTCGTCTACCCCTGTGGCGAGATCTACGGCGGCACGCGTTCCGCCTGGGACTACGGCCCCCTCGGCGTGGAGCTCAAGGACAACATCAAGCGCCAGTGGTGGAAGTCCATGGTGCAGATGCGCGACGACGTCGTCGGTCTCGACTCCAGTGTCATCCTGCCGCGCCAGACCTGGGAGGCCTCGGGCCACGTCGCGACCTTCGCCGACCCGCTGACGGAGTGCCAGTCCTGCCACAAGCGCTACCGCGCCGACCACCTGCAGGAGGCCTACGCCGAGAAGAAGGGCCTCGACAACCCCGACGACGTCGACCTGGCGACGCTGGCATGCCCCAACTGCGGCACCCGTGGAGCCTGGACGGAGCCGCGCAGCTTCTCGGGCCTGCTCAAGACCTACCTCGGTGTGGTCGACGACGAGTCCGGCCTCCACTACCTGCGCCCCGAGACCGCGCAGGGCATCTTCCTCAACTTCGCCAACGTGGTCACCAGCCAGCGGATGAAGCCCCCGTTCGGGATCGCGCAGATCGGCAAGAGCTTCCGCAACGAGATCACGCCGGGCAACTTCATCTTCCGCACCCGCGAGTTCGAGCAGATGGAGATGGAGTTCTTCGTCAAGCCGGGTGAGGACGAGGAGTGGCACCAGTACTGGATCGACGCGCGCACCGCCTGGTACGTCGACCTCGGCATCGACCCGGAGAACCTGCGCCACTACGAGCACGCGCAGGAGAAGCTGTCGCACTACTCCAAGCGCACCGTCGACATCGAGTACCGCTTCCGGTTCGCCGGCTCGGAGTGGGGCGAGCTCGAGGGCATCGCCAACCGCACCGACTTCGACCTCAAGACGCACAGCGAGGCCTCGGGCACGGACCTGTCCTACTTCGACCAGGCCAACAACGAGCGCTACACGCCGTACGTCATCGAGCCCGCGGCCGGACTATCGCGCAGCCTGATGACCTTCCTCGTCGACGCCTACACCGAGGACGAGGCGCCCAACACCAAGGGCGGCGTCGACAAGCGCACCGTGCTGCGGCTCGACCCGCGCCTCGCGCCGATCAAGGTCGCGGTGCTGCCGCTGTCCCGCAACGCCGACCTGTCGCCGAAGGCCAAGGACCTGTCGGCCGAGCTGCGCCGCAACTGGACCGTCGACTTCGACGACTCCGGTGCCATCGGCCGTCGGTACCGTCGCCAGGACGAGATCGGTACGCCGTACTGCGTCACGGTCGACTTCGACACCCTCGAGGACCATGCCGTCACGGTGCGCGAGCGGGACACCATGTCCCAGGAGCGCGTGTCCCTCGACAAGCTCACCAGCTACTTCGCTGAGCGGTTCGTCGGATGCTGATGCGAGTCGTGGCCGGCGTGCTGGCCCTCGGCCTGCTCGCTGGCTGCGGCTCGAACGACGACAGCAAGGCTGACGACAAGTTGTCGGTGAAGCCGAGCCCGTCGGCCACCACCGAGACGCCGGCGCCGTACTACGACGTTCCGCTCGGCGTGACCCTCACCGAGCCGGGAACGCAGCTGACGCTCGGTGCGCCGGCCGTGATCGCCTTCGAGCGGCGCCAGAAGGAGATCGGCGTCCTCGCCGTCAAGGTCGACCGGATCGAGCGCACCTCGTTCCAGGAGTCCTTCGCCGGCTGGAACGTCGACGACGTGACCGCCGCTCGGACGCCGTACTTCGTCCGGCTGACGGTCACCAACGTCGGCGACACCGACCTGGGCGGACTCAAGCTCGACAACGTGATCTGGGCCAACGACGGCACCACCCTCGAAGCCCCGAACCACTACACGAAGGTGCAGCAACCGCTGTGCGCCGGCGACCCGCTCCCCGCAGCGTTCCCGAACGCCGCGAGGGCGCAGATCTGTCAGGTCTACTTCATCGCGCCCGCCCAGACCCTCCAGACGATCAGCTTCATCCCGCCCGCCGGACTCGACCCGATCACCTGGTCCGGCGAGATCAGCAAGGTCACCCCGCCGGCCAAGAAGAAGGCCAAGAAGAAGCCCGGCCAGGCGGCCACGTGACCGTCGCGACGACCGGCCTGCGCCTCGGGTCGCTGGAAGTACCGACGCCGGTGGTGCTGGCCCCGATGGCCGGCATCACCAACGCCGCCTACCGGCGCCTGTGCGCCGAGTACGGCGCCGGCCTCTACGTCTGCGAGATGATCACCAGCCGCGGCCTGGTCGAGGGAGATGACACCACCAAGCGGATGCTCGTCTTCGACGAGGCCGAGACGGTGCGGTCCGTCCAGCTCTACGGCACCGACCCGACGTACGTCGGCAAGGCCACCCGGATCCTCTGCGAGGAGTACGGCGTCGCCCACGTCGACCTCAACTTCGGCTGCCCTGTCCCCAAGGTCACCCGCAAGGGTGGCGGCGGCGCGCTGCCGTGGAAGCGGAACCTGCTCGGGCGGATCCTCGAGGAAGCGGTGGCCGCCGCGGCGCCGTACGACGTCCCGGTGACCATGAAGACCCGCAAGGGACTCGATGACGACCACCTGACCTACCTCGACGCGGGGCGGATCGCGCAGGAGTCCGGCATCGCCGCGATCGCGCTGCACGGGCGAACCGTCGCGCAGGCCTACTCCGGCCAGGCCGACTGGGAAGCGATCGCCAACCTCGTCGACCACGTCGACATCCCGGTCCTCGGCAACGGCGACATCTGGGAAGCTGCCGACGCCCTCCGCATGGTCGAACAGACCGGGGTCGCGGGCGTGGTGGTCGGTCGTGGCTGCCTCGGGCGCCCCTGGCTGTTCCGTGATCTCGCCGCGGCCTTCGGCGGGGAGGCAGTGACCACGCTGCCGACCCTCGGGGACGTCCGCGTCATGATGCGCCGCCACGCCGAGCTGCTGTGCGAGCACATGGGGGAGGAGCGCGGGTGCAAGGAGTTCCGCAAGCACATCGCTTGGTACCTCAAGGGCTTCCGGGCGGGCGGCGAGCTGCGCCGGTCGCTCGGCCTCGTGGACTCACTCGCGACCCTCGACACCCTGCTCGACGAGCTCGACCCGACCGAGCCGTTCCCCGTCGGCGAGCTCGGAGCACCCCGCGGACGCCAGGGTGCGCCGCGTAACCGAGTGGTCCTGCCGGAGGGTTGGCTGGACGACACCGACGGCCTCGACGAGGGGGGCGGAACACTACTGGAAGAGGTCAGCGAGACCACTGGCGGGTGACCCGGAACACCCTGTTGATGTGATCTAGGGATTATTGAACCGGCAATTACCTATGCTTCACTCGATTGATACGCCTGACCCGGCAACGAGTCAGGCGTCGTCATGTCCGCAACAGCAAAGGATCAGCGCGTGGCAAATAGCCACAAGCGGGAAACCGCGCGACGTAAGCCCCGAGCCGCAGCATTTGCCGGCTCGCTGGCTGTTCTGGCGACTGGAGCAGTCGTCACCGCTGGAGTACTCGGAAGCTCCCCGACGCCCGACAACAACGATGTCATCGCCGTAGACCGCACGATCGCCACCAACTCGGTGAGCGCGGTCCGTGAGCTCCCCGTCCTTTCCCGTGACAGCGCGCGTGGAGACGCAGCCTCGAGCCGACTGGCCCGGCTGCTCAGCGCCGACGCCGTCGCGAAGGCGATCAAGAACGCTGAAACGCGCCGCTGGACGACCGCCCCGCTGAACCTGTGGGCGCGTCCGGACAAGAAGGCCAAGAACGTCGGCGAGCTGGACGAGGGCGAGAAGGTCCTCCTCACCGGCCGCAAGTACAGCGGTCGCTCCGAGATCGTCGTCAACGGCAAGGCTCGCTGGGTCACCTCCGGCTACTTCAGCAAGGAGAAGCCCCCGACCTTGACGGGCGACTGCACCAACGGCACCTCGGTGCCCGCCGGCGTCAGCCCGAACATCAAGAAGGTCCACGCGGCTGTCTGCGCGAACTTCCCCGAGATCACCACCTACGGCACGTTCCGTGGCGACGGTGAGCACTCGCAGGGCATTGCCGTGGACATCATGGTGTCCGGCGGCCGTGGTCACGAGGTGGCCGAGTTCGTTCGCGCGAACTACGCCGCCCTGGGTGTCAGCTACCTCATCTACTCGCAGCGGATCTGGTCGGTTGACCGGGCGGGCGAGGGATGGCGCGGGATGTCGAATCGCGGTTCGGCCACCGCGAACCACTACGACCACGTGCACGTGACCGTCTACTGAGGTCACTGAAACTGCGCTTCACCATGAAGGTCCGGACAGTCGTCCGGGCCTTCATGCTTTTCAGGGGCTAGTCTCCGCCACGTGGACGAGGTCGAGCAGCGGTACGACGCGCAGGCGCGGGAGCGCATCGTGCCCGAGCCGCCGAAGCGGGTCGAGGCGCCGGAGCGACTGGCGTTCGAGCGGGACCGGGCACGTGTGGTCCATGCCGCGTCGTTCCGGCGACTGGCGGCCAAGACGCAGGTCGTCGGACCGCAGAGCGACGACTTCGTCCGCAACCGGCTGACGCACAGCCTCGAGGTCGCGCAGATCGCGCGCGACCTGTCGCGTGCCCTCGGAACGCATCCCGACATCACGGAGACCGCGGCCCTGGCCCACGACCTCGGGCATCCGCCGTTCGGGCACAACGGCGAACGGGCGCTGGCCGCGCTGGCGGTCGACTGCGGTGGCTTCGAGGGCAACGCCCAGACGCTGCGCCTGTTGACCCGGCTCGAGGCGAAGACCGCCGACGCGGCGGGGGAGTCGGCGGGGCTCAACCTCACCCGCGCCACGCTCGACGCCTGCACCAAGTACCCCTGGGGCGTCAGTGACGCGCCGCCGAGCGCCGCCGGCAAGTTCGGTGTGTACGACGACGACCGGCCCGCATTCGACTGGGCACGTGTCGCGGCGCCGGCCGGCCGGCGCTGCGTCGAGGCGCAGGTGATGGATCTCGCCGACGACGTGGCCTACTCGGTCCACGACGTCGAGGACGGCACCGTCGCCGGCAAGCTCGACCTGACCCGGATCGACACGGCGGCGGTCTGGCCGACTGTCCGTTCCTGGTACCTCCCTGATGCGACCGATGACCGGCTCGACCAGGTGCTCCTGGGCCTGCAGGCGGTCGGAAGCTGGCCGCAGGCGTCGTACGACGGCCGACGGGGGAGCCTCGCCGCGCTGAAGAACCTGACCAGCGACCTGATCGGCCGCTTCTGCGGTGCCGTGCAACAGGCGACCTTCGCGGCGTCCGAGGGCCCGTTCGTCCGTTACGCCGCCGATCTGGTGGTCCCGGAGGACACCTGGCTCGAGATCAGCGTGCTCAAGGGCATCGCTGCGCACTACGTCATGCAGGACGCGACCCGGATGGCCCTCCAGGTGCGGCAGCGGGAACTGCTCACCGAGCTCGTCACGAGGTTGCTCGAGCGGGACGGCGCGGACCTGGACGAGACGTTCGCCAGCGACTGGGCCAGCGCGGCCGACGACGCCGCCCGGATCCGGGTCGTCATCGATCAGGTCGCGTCCCTCACCGACGCCAGTGCCGTGGCCTGGCACCACCGCCTCGTCAAGGTCGACCAGTAGCCCGAAAAACAGCCGACCGGCCGGAGCCTGGGGCTCCGGCCGGTCGGATTGCCGACAAATGATGTGCCGAGACGGGTGACCCGTCAGGGTCGGTGGCCGAGGATCAGCCGGTGACCGGGACGTGCGACTCGATCGGGGTCGGGCTCGGTGCGTCGGTCGGGTCGGTCGGCCCGCCGTCGTCGGTGACCAGGCCACAGGTGGCCGAGGCAACCGTCAACTCGAGCTGGTCGAGCAGGTTGACGTAGATCGCGTCGACGGTGAAGGTGCCGTCGGCGTTCTCGGTCTGGCGGTTGACCGTCACCTCGACGACGCCGGGGATGGCGACCGAGGAGTTCGGGGTGTTGGTGTCGATCAGCGAACCGACCAGGCCGTTGGTGCCCTCGATGACCGTGTTGCCCGTCTGGCCGTTGCAGGACGCGGTGACCGCGTCAGCACCGAGGAGGTTTCCGGTGGTGGCGAAGTCGCAGAGATCTCCGAGCTGACCAGAGGTGACCTCGGACAGGTCCAGTGCGGTGAGCAGGCTGAGGTCGATGGCCGGGTTCAGTGCCTCGACGACCGGACCGAGGAGATCGGGCAACAGGTTGCCGTTGGGGCCGGTCAGTGCGCCGGTCAGCTGGTCGACGGGAATCTGGTCGAGCACGTCGCAGAGCGGCGCGAGCTGGGTGCCCAGCGTGTCCAGTGCAGCCAGCGGGCCGTCGAGGAGCACGACGTCCAGGTTGGCGACACTGGCCTCGGCCTTGCCGTTCTCGGCGGAGGCGTTGACCAGTCCGGCGTCGAGCAGCGGGGCGACCGGCAGGTCGATGAGCGAGTTGGTCACCAGCGTGCCGTCGGTCGACTCGACGAACGGGGTCGGGGGGATGGCTGCGTTGCCGGCCAGGTTCAGCTCGAGGCCGAACGCCGAGGACGGCGTTCCGGCAGCAACGGCCGTGCCGCCACCGCCGAGCAGGGCGAGCGAGGCGCCTCCGCCGACCAGCACGAGGGCACTGGCCACTGAGGCCAGGGTCCGTGTCTTCTTCATGGGGATTCCCTTCATCTTCATCATTTGTAGGCAGTTCGTGGTGGAGCGGGTTGGGTCACGCCTTGTCGACGATCACCGGGGTGCCTGTCGGGACGGTTCGGAGCAGGGCCAGGGCTTCATCGGGCACCCGCACGCATCCGTGGCTGACAGCCTTGCCGAAGACGGACGAATTGGTCCATCCGTGCAGGGCCACCGTGCCGGGTCCGCCGCCATAGGAGTCGAGCGTCGCACTGTGGCTGCCGAGCGGCAGGATCACGGGCGAGAACGGCTGCTTGTCGTCGATGATCTGGCCGAGGACGAAAGTGCGACCCGTCGGTGTCGGCGTCGCGTCGGCACCGATGGCCACCGGCCAGGTGTCGACCAGCTCGTTGTCCTCGAAGACCTCGAGCGAGCGGTTGCCGAGGTGCACCTTGATCAGGAAACGGCTGTGGGCCTCGGTCAGCTCCGAGGAGCGGATCCATCCGGTCGAGTCGTTCGGCTTCGACGGCAACATCACCTGCACCCAGTCGCGGTTGCGGGTGATGACCGGAAGCCAGGTGTCGCCGAACTGGCGTGGGCCGATCTTCGCGAACGGCTTGCCGTCCGGGGCGTCGTACAAGGCCACCACGCGCTTGGGGTGGACGACGGTCCCCTTGGGGATGCCCTGCGGGCGCGGGTCCTTCGGAGCGGCCTTGATCGTGGTCTTCGTGGAACTGAGGGGAAGCTTCTTCAGGTCGACCTGCGCCACCGGTGCCGCGCTCGGCTTCTTCGGCGGCGACTTCTCGTCGTCCTGGCCGAAGGCGAGGTACGCCGAGATCACGAGGACGACGACGATCAACGGAACCGGCCAGGACGCGCCAGAGCGCGCAGGCGACTGCCCCATCGTCGGTCCCTCCCCGATTCTTCATCCCACAACCCCTACTCGCGGTTCCCTTCCCCCCGGGACAACGAGCAATGTGCGACCGAGGTCACGCACGGGAGAATAGCCGAACCTTCACTGGTTCGGAGGGCGTACCTGTGGATGGACGTCACGGGCTCCACCGCCCGTCAGTAGGATCGCCCCATGGTGGGACGGATTCGTGACGAGGACATCGCCGCGGTCCGTGAACGAGCGCGGATCGACGAAGTGGTGTCCTCCTACGTCACCCTCCGCAATGCGGGTGGCGGGTCGCAGAAGGGGCTGTGTCCGTTCCACGACGAGAAGTCCCCTTCCTTCCACGTCACGCCCAGCCGGAACTTCTTCCACTGCTTCGGCTGCCAGGAGGGCGGCGACGTCTTCACGTTCCTGATGAAGATCGACGGCCTGAGCTTCAGCGAGGCCGTCGAGCGGATGGCGGACAAGTACGGCGTCCAGCTCCGCCGCGACGACTCGGGAACCGATGACCGGCCCAAGGGGCCACAGCGTCGTCGCCTGATCGAGGCCCACGCCGTGGCCGCGGAGTTCTACGCCGAGCAGCTCGCCACCCCGGACGCGATCGCTGCTCGTCAGTTCCTGGACCAGCGTGGCTTCGACCAGGCCTCGGCCCTCACCTTCGGCGTCGGCTTCGCGCCGCGCGACGGCGAGGCGTTGTGGCGTCACCTCAGCGGGCGCAAGTTCACTGCCGAGGAGGCGATCGCCGCGGGGCTCGTGGCAATGGGTCGCTCGCTCTACGACAAGTTCCGCGGCCGGTTGCTGTGGCCCATCCGCGAATCGACGGGCGACACCATCGGCTTCGGTGCGCGCCGGATCTTCGAGGACGACCGGATCGAGGCGAAGTACCTCAACACCGGCGAGACCGCGATCTACAAGAAGAGCCACGTGCTCTACGGCATTGACCTTGCCCGTCGCGAGATCGCCCGCACCTCGCAGGCCGTGATCGTCGAGGGCTACACCGACGTGATGGCCTGCCACCTCGCCGGCGTCGGCACCGCCGTCGCGACCTGCGGTACGGCGTTCGGCGACGACCACGCCCGTGTCCTGCGCAGGTTCCTCGACGACCACGAGCAGTTCCGCAGTGAGGTCGTGTTCACGTTCGACGGTGACGAGGCCGGCCAGAAGGCCGCGCTGAAGACGTTCGCCGGCGACCAGCGCTTCGTGTCCCAGACGTACGTCGCCGTGGCGCCCGAGGGCATGGATCCCTGTGACCTCCGGATCAAGCACGGTGACGCCGCCGTCCGCGAACTGATCGCGACGCGGCGCCCGCTGTACCGCTTCGTCCTCGAGAACGTCGTCAGCCGCTACGACCTCGACCGCGCCGACGGCCGGATCGATGCGGTCCGTGCAGCCGCCAAGCTGGTCGCCTCGGTCCGGGACCAGTCGAAGGTCACCGCATTCGCGCAGGAGGTGTCGCGGATGATCGGTTCCGAGGTCGACACCAACCGGGTGCTGGCCGAAGTGCGCCGCGCGGCCGCACGCGGGCCCGAGCCCACCGCTCCCCGCGAACGCAGCGGTGTCCAGCCGACGCCCGAGTCGACACCGCCGCCCCGCGCCGCGTACCCGGACCTTCGCGACCCCCGGTTCAACATTGAGCGGGAGACCCTCAAGCTGGTGCTGCAGCACCCGATCGCGATCGGTCGTACGACGGCCGACATCGGTGCCAACGACTTCAGCCACCCGACGTACCGCGCGGTGTGGGAACTCATCGCCGGTGCCGGTGGCACCGTCGCTGGACAGGGTGATCCGGCCTGGGTGGCGCACATCCGCGAGGCATCCGCCGACCCGGCGGTGTCGTCGGCCGTGAGCGCGCTTGCGGTGGAGCCGATTCCCGCGACCCGTGAGGTCGATGCGGGCTACGTCGCCCACCACGTGCACCGGTTGCAGGAGCTCACCGCGCTGCGCCGTATCGATGAGGTCAAGAGCCGCCTCCAGCGCACGAACCCGGTGGAGCAGGCGGCCGAGTACAACAAGATGTTCGGCGAGCTGGCGGCTCTTGAGCAGCATCGCCGGATGCTGCGCGAGAAGATCGTGAGCGCCGGCGCGTGAGGTTCCCGCCCCTGCCGCCGTTGCGGTCCCGCCGACCCTCGATCGAGGTCGGTACGGGGGAGCGGCTGCTGGCCTGGGCCGCGGTGCCCCATCCGATGCCCGGCGGGCCCACAGCCGTCGGCGGCACCCGCGACGCCCTCTATCTGCCCGGCCGCCTGCCCTGGGAACAGGTCGCGAGCGCGGACTGGGACCAGCAGGAGTCGACCCTGCGCGTCGTGGAGGTGGGCCGGTTCGGTCAACCCAGTCCCGTGCACGTCGTACGCCTGGACGATGCCGGTCGGCTCCTCCAGCTCGTGCGGGAGCGGGTCACGGCCAGCATCGCCGTCCAGCGCCACGTCGCGGTCGAGGGCCGCAAGTCGGTCCGGGTCCTCGCGCGCCGGGCTCCGGGTGCCCGTGGCGACCTGGCCTGGTTCGTCGAGTACGACGAAGGGCTGGACCCGTCCGACCCGCGAGTCGACGCCGTCGTCCAGGAGGCGCTGGCTGCTGCGCGCAGCGACGTGGGCCACTGACGGGGTCTCGATTTCTGGCGCGGGCACGGGCTTGCTAGTGTTTCCCCGCTGCACAGCACCTTGGGGTGCGCGCGCAGATGTGATCCCCCGTAGCTCAACTGGCAGAGCATGCGACTGTTAATCGCAGGGTTATTGGTTCGAGTCCAATCGGGGGAGCCAGGGGAACCCGTCGGCACGTGATGCCGACGGGTTTCGTCGTCCTGCGGCCGCGGTATGACACGCCTGCTGATGGCTGAAACTAACGTCATCCATAAAGATGATAAAGTTAGTGCAGATTCAGTCGGAGTGCGTCTCGGAGGCGCGGAACCAGGGAGAGCGCGCGTGGAGACGTCGATCGTGAAGGCGTGGACCAGGATCGTCGGCGTCGCTCTCGCCATTGCCCTCGTCGGCAGCCTCGTGGTCGTGGCGCTGACTCACTCGGCGGGCAATGGTGCCGGCAAGGACCGGGCCGCCGAGCCGGTCGTGGACGGGCCGGTGGCCACCGCCGCGGTCGCCGACGGGTCGGCCCTCCCCGTGAAGCTTCCTCGTCAGCCCAATGTCGTCCTGGTCATGGCCGATGACATGCGGGTCGATGACCTCGCCTTCGCCCCCAACCTGCGCAAGCTGATTGCCGACCACGGCGTCACCTTCGAGAACTCGTTCGCGCCGTTCCCGTTGTGCTGCCCGAGTCGCGCGTCCTTCCTGACGGGGCAGTACGCGCACAACCACAGGGTGTACTGGCACGACCCGCCCTACGGCTACGGCGCCTTCGACGACTCGAAGACGATCGCCACTTCGCTGCAGGCCGCCGGGTACCGCACGGGGTACCTGGGGAAGTACCTCAACCGTTACGGACTCGCCACCTCGAAGGTCACCGGCGAGCCGTCGCTCACGTACGTCCCCAACGGCTGGGACGACTGGCGAGCGGCGGTCGAACCACCGGCCGACTCCGAGGTGCACGGCCAGACCTACGACTACATGGACACACCGTTCAACGTGAACGGCACGATCGACAACGACTACCGCGGCGTCTACCAGAGCGACGTCATCGGAGACATGTCCGTGGACATGGCCCGCAAGTTCGCGGAGAAGAAGGACCCGTTCTTCTTCTACGTCAACTACGTCGCCCCGCACCACGGTGGACCGAACGCGGCCGACGAGCCGAAGGACGTGCGCGACGGGGACGGTCACGAGGTCAACGTCGTGACGCCCGGTGTCCCTGACTGGGTGCGCGGCAAGTTCGACGACCGGATCGACCGGGCATCGGGCGTCGCGGCCACCGGTGAGCAGATCGAGACGGACTTCAGCGACAAGCCGCCCGCCCTCCGCCACCGGATCCAGCCATTGGGCGACGAGGCGAAGGACGCCCTCCGGTACGCCACGCGGCGCCGCGCGGAGGCCGTCTACGTGATGGACCGCAACATCGCCCGTCTGGTGGCCGAGCTCCAGCGGTCCGGCGAGTGGGAGAACACCGTCTTCGCCTTCACGTCCGACAACGGGATGATCCTCGGCGAGCACGGACTCGGGATGACCAAGGTGCGCGCACACGAGCCGTCCCTGCGGGTTCCGATGCTGGTCACCGGCCCCGGCCTGCGCACGAAGCAGAAGCGGTACGACCCGATCTCGACGGTGGACCTGACCGCGACGATCCTGGACCTGGCCGACGCGAGGCCCCCGCACAAGCCGGACGGCGTGAGTCGGGTCCGGACGCTGGTGAAGGGTGACCAGGGCTGGACCGTCCCCGTCGTGACCGAGGCGGTCTTCACCTCTCGCGGCCACGATCCAGCCTTCACCGATCTGCGCAGCACGATCGGCATCCGGGTCAGTCGGTACTCCTACACGCGCTACAACGACGGCAACACCGAGCTCTACGACCTCGTCGAGGACCCGCGCGAGGACCGGAACGTCGCCGGAGATCCCGAGTACGCCGACGTGCAGGCCGCTCTGGATGAGCTGTGGCCGCGGATCAAGGACTGCCGCGGGAAGGCCTGCTCGCCGGACCTGGCTCCGCTCCTCGCGGCCAACCCGAAGCGGAACGCCACGAACACCACGACGTACTGGGACGAGATCCTCGCCGCCTACGGCTGGGAGTAGCTCAACTCGCCGACGTGGCGTCGTCCTGGGCCGACGGTTCACTCTCGTCCTGCTGGGGCGCGGTGCCCGGCGGCAGCTGGTCGGTCCCGGGCTGAGGCATGTTCTGACCTCCTCCCGGGCCCCGCTGGCCGGGGAAGTCGCCGCGGCCCGGACCTTCGATCCGGTGCTGGCGATCGGGTCCGTCCTGGTCGTGGCCGAAGGCGAGCGAGCCGAGCACGCCGGCTCCAGCGCCGAGGATGACCGACGCGAGGGCGACGGCCAGCACCGCCCGGAATCGGAACGCGCGGTCTCGCCAGCGCATCTGCGGGGGAGCCGGGGGTACCGGGTGTGCCGCGGGTGCCGCGGGTGCCGCGGGAGGTGCGATCGGCGCGGGATCGGGCGTCGGGTCGGGCTGGTCCGGGGTGTTGTCGTTGTCCATGCCCTCACCGTGGGCGTCGCTGCTGTGGGTCGACTGTGATGACCCGATGAGGTGGCGATGCGATCCTTGTGGATCGCACACGACCCTCACAGGAAAGACACAGGCTGGTGGCACAGTCTGGTGCCATGACCGAAACCGCCACCCGCCCCGATGGCACCCCGCTGCGTGCCCTGGTCGTCGATGACGAGATCAACATCGCCGAGCTCGTGGCGATGGCGTTGCGCTACGAGGGCTGGGCCGTCGAGACCGCTCACACCGGTGGCGAGGCCGTGGCGGCCGTGCGTGGACAGAGCCCCGACGTCGTCGTACTCGACATGATGCTGCCGGACTTCGACGGCATGGAGGTGTTGCGGCGGATCCGGGCGGACGACCCGTCGGTGCCCGTGCTGTTCCTGACCGCGCGCGACGCCGTCGAGGACCGCGTGGCCGGCCTGACCGCCGGCGGCGACGACTACGTCACCAAGCCGTTCTCGCTCGAGGAACTGGTGGCGCGCCTGCGCGCGCTGGTGCGACGGGCGGGGGCGGCCGTCGAACAGGACCGCTCCACGCTGGTCGTCGGCGACCTGCTGATGGACGAGGACAGCCGCGAGGTCACCCGCGCCGGTGAACAGATCTCGCTGACGGCGACCGAGTTCGAGCTGCTGCGCTACCTGATGCGCAACCCGCGCCGGGTGCTGAGCAAGGCGCAGATCCTCGATCGCGTCTGGAACTACGACTTCGGCGGGCAGGCCAACGTCGTCGAGCTCTACATCTCCTACCTGCGCAAGAAGATCGACGCCGGCCGGGAGCCGATGATCCACACCATGCGGGGTGCCGGCTACGTCCTGAAACCGGCGGCCTGATGG
>JAKFEI010000424.1:0-2241 GCA_036675765.1 Nocardioides sp.
GCGGTCATCCCGGACTCGTCGTACGCCGGCGTCTACCAGGCCGTCCTCGACGACGTGAAGCGCAACGGCCCGCTCGACCCGGCCACCATCGGCACCGTCCCCAACGTCGGCCTGATGGCCCAGGCGGCCGAGGAGTACGGCTCGCACGACAAGACCTTCGAGATCGCCCAGAACGGCACCGTCCGCGTGCTGGCGTCGAACGGCGACGTGCTGATCGAGCACGACGTCGAGGCCGGCGACATCTGGCGTGCCTGCCAGACCAAGGACATCCCGGTCCAGGACTGGGTGAAGCTCGCGGTCACCCGTGCCCGTGCGTCCGCGACGCCGGCGATCTTCTGGCTCAACGAGTCGCGCGCCCACGACGCCGAGATCATCAAGAAGGTCCGCACCTACCTCGCTGACCCTGCTCTCGTGGGGGACACCGACGGCCTCGAGATCCAGATCCTCTCGCCCGAGCTCGCGTGCACCTACTCCCTCGAGCGCCTGCGCAAGGGCGAGGACACGATCTCGGTGACCGGCAACGTGCTGCGTGACTACAACACCGACCTGTTCCCGATCCTCGAGCTCGGCACCTCGGCCAAGATGCTGTCGGTCGTCCCGCTGATCGCGGGCGGTGGCCTGTTCGAGACCGGAGCCGGCGGTTCGGCGCCCAAGCACGTCGAGCAGCTCGTCAACGAGAACTACCTGCGCTGGGACTCGCTCGGTGAGTTCTTCGCCCTCGTCCCCTCGCTGGAGAAGTACGCCGAGCAGGCCGGCGCCCCGGCTGCGCAGATCCTGGCCGACGCCCTCGACCGGGCCACGGGCACGTTCCTCGACGAGGACCGCTCGCCGGGTCGCAAGCTCGGCACCACGGACAACCGCGGCTCGCACTTCTACCTGGCCCTCTACTGGGCCGAGGAGATCGCGGCGCAGACCGAGGATGCTGACCTGGCTGCCCTGTTCAAGACCCTCGCCGAGACGCTTCGTGCGAACGAGGACAAGATCGCGGCCGAGCTGATCGCGGTCCAGGGCTCGCCGGCCGACATCGGTGGCTACTACCACCCGGACGCGGAGAAGACCTCCGCCGTGATGCGTCCGAGCGCGACCTTCAACGAGGCGCTTGCCGCCTTCTGACCGACACGTACGTCACGGCGCCCGGGGTGGGAAATCACCCCGGGCGCTGTGCTTTTCGCCGGAAGATATTCGGAGGCGGTTGTCGGTACCGCCAACTACTCTCGATCCAGTGACGACGACGTTGACCCGGGCCGCTGCGCCCGCCGCGGACGTCAGCGCCGATCCCGCACGCCGGGTCGACTGGCGCCGGATGCGCGGCCGCGCCGCCGGGTACGCCGTCGCTGCGGTTGGCATCGGTGCCCTCGCCCAGGCGCTCGGCACCGTGGTCGCGGGAAGGCTCGCCGATCACCCGACCGGCACGCTCGTCGCGTGGCTCGCTGCCCTGGTGGTCGGCGCCGCGCTGATCGACACGTCCGGGCGGATCGTCTGGGCCGGGGTGGTCGACCGCGCCGAGGGACGCCTGCGCGGTGACCTCCTGAGCGCCGCGCTGCAGCAACCCCTGGAGCACCTCACCGAGCAGGCCGTCGGTGAAGTGCTGGACCGGGTCGACGACGACACCCACGAAGTCGGCACCCTGCTGCGCCAGCAGATCTGGATGGCGATGCGCACCGCGTTCGGTGCCGTGCCGATGTGGGTCGTCGCCGGGGTGACCTGGTGGCCGGCGGCCATCCTGTTCCCCGTGGTCGGCGCCGTGACCGTGTGGGTGATGCGGCCCTCCCTGATCCAGATCTCCCGGCTGAAGGTGATCGAGGAGGCCGCGTGGACCGACCACGCCGCCGCACTCGAGGAGGGCATTGCCGGGCGCGACGACCTGCGGACGAGCCGTGGCCAGGCCTTCGCCGTACGACGCCTGGCGGAGCTGTCGGCGGACGTGCACGAGAAGTTCCGGCGGGTGTTGATGGTCGAGGCCGGACTCGCCATCAAGGTCGGGCTGCTGCTCCACGGGCTGTTGGTCGCCGTCGCTGTCTCGGGCGTCGCCCTGGTCAGCCACGGCGACCTCGGCCTGGCCCGGCTGGTCACCCTGTTCCTGGTCACCACGATCTTCGTCGGCCAGATCAACCAGCTCGCCCACCAGCTGCCCGACATCCAGGCCGGGCTCGGCGCGGTGCTGCGGCTGCGCCAGCTGCTCGGTGTCGAGGCCGAGCCGGTCGGCGGCGAGCCGGTGCCCGGTGGCGCCCTCGACCTGCG
>JAKFEI010000295.1:0-15314 GCA_036675765.1 Nocardioides sp.
CGGCAGCTCGGCGACGTCGCGCGCCGTTTCCTCGTGCCGATGCTGGGGATCAACCGTCTAGGTTGACGGGGTGACCGAGCCGGACAACGCCCCCGCCGTCCAGACGCTCCGCGTCGAGCGGACCCTCGTGATCGGCCTCAACCGGCCCGACAAGCGCAATGCGATCAACGCCGAGCTGACCCAGGGCCTCGACGAGGCGCTCAACCTGCTCGAGGACGACGACGACCTGTGGTGCGGCGTCCTCACCGGTGGGCCAGCCGTCTTCTGTGCCGGTGCCGACCTCGCGGAGGGGCCGGGGGAGCCGACCGAGCGCGGTGGCTACGCCGGGCTCACCTCGCGGGAGCGCACCAAGCCGCTGATCGCCGCGGTGGAGGGGTACGCCCTCGGTGGTGGGTTCGAACTGGTGCTGAGCTGCGACCTCGTCGTGGCCTCGCGTACGGCGACGTTCGGGTTCCCCGAGGTGAAGCGTGGCCTGCTCGCCGACTTCGGCGGGGTCTTCCGGGCGCCGCGGCTGCTGCCGCCGAACGTCGCCCTCGAGATGCTGCTCACCGGTGAGTCCCTCGAGGCCGAGCGAGCCGAGCGACTGGGGTTCGTCAACCGGCTCGTCGAGCCGGGTCTCGCGTTCGACATCGCGCTCGGCCTGGCCGCGACGATCTGTGGCAACGCACCGCTGGCCGCTCGCGAAGCCCTGGCGCTCGCGCGTTCCGAGATCCACGGGGACGAAGCGGCGGTCTGGGAGGCCAGCCATGCAGCGCTGGCGCGACTGATCGCCTCAGCCGACGTGGCCGAGGGCGTCGCCGCGTTCTTCGAGCGGCGCGAGCCGCGCTGGACCGGCCGCTGATCGACGCCTGCCGGTCGAGGCGGCTGGGAGGTGGGTGTCAGGCTGGACGCATGCGTGAGCGGTGGCGATCAGGCCTGGTGCTGGTGATCAGTGCCGTGATCTTCGTCGGCATCGTCCTGTTCGCGCCCGGGAGCGAGAACAGCGCGTTCCGCCGGCTGATCGGGATCGGTGATGACCCGCTCGGCACGCCGGCCGATGTCCCCGAGGGTGGGGTGTACGCGTTCCTGGCGCACCAGCGCGGGCAGTCCGACGATCCGGTCGCGTGGGATCCGTGCAGGGAGATCCACTACGAGATCAACCCCGCCGGAGCCCCGGACGGTGCCGGCGACACGGTGGCCTTCGTGGAGGCCGCGGTCGCCGAGGTCTCCGGAGTCACCGGCCTGCGCTTCGTGTACGACGGCCGTACGGATCGCCGTCCGCAGTGGGAAGGCGCGTTCGTGCCCCTCGGTGGCAGGCGCGAGCCGGTCCTCATCTCGTGGGCAACCGCCTCGGAGGTCGACGAGCTCAAGGGCAACGTCGCCGGCCTCGGCGGGGCTGCCGCCCGCGAGGGTGCCGACGGACGCTTGCGCTACGTCACGGGCGGCGTCACGCTCGACAGCGATTCCTTCGAGGACCTCGAGGACGTACGGGACGGCGAGGCCTACCAGCGGGCGATCCTGTTGCACGAGCTCGGGCACCTCGTCGGCCTGGACCACGTCGACTCTCCGGCCGAGCTGATGTTCGAGGACAACGTCGGGCAGCGCGACTTCGGTCGGGGTGACCTCAACGGACTGGTCCGGCTCGGACAGGGGCGCTGCGCCTGACGCGGGAGTTGTGGTCGCAGCACACGTGGTGCTCCTGCTTTTGTTCCAGCGGCCGTTCCTTCGTATCTGGAACGGCAGTAGATTCGAAGAGTGACCAGCATCGAAACCGCTCCCGCAGAGACAACCGCTGCGACCTTCACGTCGCTCAACCCCGCCAACGGGGAGGTCGTCGGAACGCATCCCATCCACGACGCCGCGCACGTGCAGGCAACCGTGGAGAGCGTGCGCAAGGAAGCGGAGCGGTGGCGCGCGTTGGGGTTCGACGGGCGCAAGAAGGCCCTCGCCGCCTGGCGCAAGGTGATTGCCCGTCGCCTCGACGAGCTCGCGACCCTGATGTCCCGCGAGAACGGCAAGCCCCACGGTGACGCCCTGCTCGAGGCATCGCTCGCCATTGACCACCTCGCCTGGGCCGGCAGCCACGCCGAGAAGGTGCTCAAGCGCCGGATGGTGTCGCCGGGCCTGCTGATGGTCAACCAGGCCGCCACGATCGAGTACCGGCCGCTCGGCGTCATCGGTGTCATCGGTCCGTGGAACTACCCCGTCTTCACCCCGATGGGCTCCATCGCCTACGCGCTCGCCGCGGGCAACGGCGTGGTCTTCAAGCCGTCCGAGTTCACGCCCGGCATCGGCGAATGGCTGGCCGCGACCTTCAAGGAGGCCGTCGGTCTCGGCGTGTTCCAGGTCGTGACCGGGTACGGCGAGACCGGTGCCGCACTGACGACGTCCGGCGTCGACAAGGTGGCCTTCACCGGGTCGACCGCGACCGGCAAGCGCGTCATGGCTGCTGCCGCGGCGAGCCTGACGCCCGTCGTGATCGAGGCCGGCGGCAAGGACGCCATGATCGTCGACTCCGACGCCGACATCGAGGAGGCCGTGGCCTCCGCCCTGTGGGGTGCGTGCGGCAACGCGGGCCAGACCTGCGCCGGCGTGGAGCGGGTCTACGTCCACGAACAGGTCTACGGCACCTTCCTCGACCAGCTGGTCACTGCAGCCAAGGAGGTCAAGGCGGAGCCGGGCGGCCAGCTCGGCCCGATCACCATGCCGTCCCAGGTCGAGATCATCCGCCGCCACATCGATGACGCCCTCGCGCGAGGCGGTCGCGCGGTCGTCGGCGGCCCGGTGCCCGAGGGTGCCCGCTACGTGCAGCCCACCGTGCTCGTCGACGTGCCCGAGGACTCCGCAGCCATCCAGGAGGAGACCTTCGGGCCGACCGTCACGGTCACCAAGGTCCGGAACATGGACGAGGCGATCAAGCTGGCCAACGGCACGTCGTTCGCCCTTGGCTCGACGGTGTTCTCCAAGGACAAGGGCATGGAGATCGCCGAGCAGCTCCGCGCTGGCATGACTGCCATCAACAGCGTGATCTCCTTCGCCGGCATCCCGACCCTCCCGTTCGGAGGCGTCGGTCAGTCCGGCTTCGGACGCATCCACGGCGCCGACGGCCTGCGCGAGTTCACCTACCCGCACGCGATCGCCCGTCAGCGGTTCCGGCCGGCGATCGAGCTGACGTCCTTCCGTCGTACGGACAAGGCGGAGAAGCAGCTCGTCACGATCGTGCAGAAGCTGTACGGGCGCGGGAAGAAGTAGCCCCTCGCGCGAACAGGATCACCGCCAGGCCACCGGCGAAGGTGAACCAGGTGATCTGCTCGGCGAGCAGGAGTGCGGCCCAGGCGATGCTCAGCACCGGCTGGATCAGCTGGACCTGACTGACTTGCGCCATCGGGCCGAGGGCGAGGCCGTGGTACCAGGCGAAGAAGCCGAGATACATGCTGATCACCGAGAGGTAGGCGAAGCACGCCCACACGCTGATCGATCCGGTCGGCGGCTGCTGCGCGATGCTGACGACGGCCAGCACGGCCATCGCGGGGAGCGCCACGACGAGGCCCCACGAGATGGTCTGCCAGGGGCCGAGCTCCTTGGTGAGCAGGGCGCCTTCGGCGTACCCCGCGGCGCACAGGAACACCGCGACGAACAGCAGCACGTCGGCGCGCTGGATGTGGCTCACTCCGCCGCCCTGCGCCACCGCGAACGCGATCGCGGCGGCCGCGCCACCGGCCGAGAAGATCCAGAACGCGCGGACCGGGCGCTCGCCGGTCCGCAGCACCGCCATCACCGCGGTGGCGGCCGGCAGCAGGGCGATCACCACGGCACCGTGCGACGCGGGCACCTCGGTCAGGGCGTACGACGTCAGCAGCGGGAACCCTGCCACGACACCGCCTGCGACGACGAGCAGCTGCAGCCACTGGCGGCCGCGGGGGAGGGCCTGCCGGGTCACGGTGAGGACGGTCGCGGCCAGGAGGGCGGCGACCACGGCGCGGCCGGCGCCGATGAACAGCGGCGACAGGCCGTCGAGCGCGATCCGGGTGAGCGGAAGCGTGAAGGAGAAGGCGAGGACACCCAGGAAGCCCCAGCCGAGACCGGCCGGCGTTGCCGATAGCACCTTGCGCTGCGGGACGATAGCGCTACTCTGTACTGACATGAATGACGATAGCACCTCCCGCATGGTGGCGGACATTCGTACCTGGATCAGGGGTGCGCCCGCCGGAGCCCGGTTGCCCTCGACCCGCCAGCTCGTTGCCGAGTACGCCGCCAGCCCGGTCACCGTCCAGAAGGCACTGCGCCGGCTGGGTGCCGAGGGGCTGCTCGAGACGCGTCCGGGCGTCGGTACGTTCGTCCGGACGGTGCGTCCGAGCCGGGGTCCGGACTTCGGCTGGCAGACCGCCGCCCTGCGTACGCCGCGGTCGGTGATCCCGCGTCTCGCGGGCCCGCTGCAGACTGCGCCGCCCGACGCGCAGGCGCTGCACGCCGGCTACCCCGGCCCGGACCTGCTCCCCGAACGTCTGGTCCGCTCGGCGCTCGTGCGTGCGTCCCGTGGTGCCGCCGCGACGTCCCGCCCGCCGGCCGCGGGACTCCAGGAGCTGCGTGCGTGGTTCGCCGCGGAGCTCGCGGACGCGACCCGCCAGGACCTCGCGCCCGTGACGGCCAACGACGTGATCATCGCGCCGGGCAGCCAGAGCGCCCTGTCCTCGATCTTCCGTTCCCTCGTCGCGCCGGGGCAGGCCCTGCTCATCGAGTCACCGACGTACTGGGGCGCCATTCAGGCGGCCCACCAGGCCGGGGTCGAACCGGTGCCGGTGCCCAGTGACGGCAGCGGTCCGGACCCCGACGAACTGGACCGGACCTTCCGTGAGACCGGGGCCCGCGCCTTCTATGCGCAGCCCACCTACGCCAACCCGACCGGTGCGCAGTGGAGCGTCCGTCGGGCCGAGGAGATCCTCGAGGTCGTCCGCTCACACGGCGCCTTCCTGGTCGACGACGACTGGGCCCACGACTTCGGCATCGACACCGACCCGCGCCCGGTCGCCGCGCTCGACGACGGCGGCCACGTCGTCTACATCCGGTCGCTGACCAAGAGCGTCTCGCCGACGATCCGGGTCGCGGCCGTCATCGCCCGCGGTCCCGCGCGCGACCGGATCCTCGCCGACCGTGCCGCGGAGTCGATGTACGTCAGTGGGCTGCTGCAGCAGGCCGCCCTCGAGATCGTCTCCGACCCGGGCTGGCGTACCCACCTGCGACGCCTGCGCCAGCAGCTGCGCGACCGCCGCGACCTGCTGGTCGACAGCCTGCGCGCCCACGCGCCGGACCTGCAGCTCGACCTGGTGCCGCCGGGCGGGCTGCACCTGTGGTGCCGGCTGCCCGAGGGCACCGACGTCGACCGACTGGTCCGCGACTGCGCCACCGAGGGCGTGTGGATCTCGTCCGGCGAGGAGTGGTTCCCGGCCGAGCCGTCCGGCCCGCACGTCCGGCTCACCTTCATCGGCCCGGACCCGGCGGGCTATCCGGATGCCGTCAGGACGATTGCGCGGATGCTCGCTGCCCAGCGGCCGTCGGCCTAGTCGCGCCCGCCGCCGGGCCGGCCGTGGGGTCGGCCGCCGGGCCGGCTGTCGGGTCGATCGGCGTTCAACACCGCGATCTTCTGCCAGATCTTGCGCTCCAGGGACACCGTCAGGGTCTCGATGGTGCTGACCGTGTCCAGCACGACCGGGTCGCGCGACTCCTCCGCGCACAGGGCCGCCGCCTTGCCGATCAGGCTGAGCAGCTCCGAGCAGTAGTCCAGGTAGTGCTCGAGCTGTTCGGGAGTCAGGTCCATCTCGACGCTGGCCTCGGTGCTGCGGAACGACGCCCGCAGTCGCTCGGGGTCCTTGGTCAGCTGGTGCATGTCGACGATGTGCGCGAGCGAACGGAGTCGGTGCAGCAGTTCGAGCAGGCTCTCGCGCTGCAGGCGCTCGGGAACGGAGTAGAGGAACCAGATCGCGAACGCTGCGAACACCACGTCGTTGACGGCGCTCTCGAGGACCGGCAGCCACTCGAGTCCGGAGTCGGGCGCGTCCAGGGCTGCCGAGCGCACGGCCAGCACCATGACGGTGACCGCGACGGCGATGACGGCGAGGATCCCGACGCGCGACAGCGGCCGCAGCCAGGACCGGCGGCCCCGCACGTTCCTGGTCGACGTCCGCACGTCGGCAACGAGGGTGGCGAGCTCCCCGGCCAAGCCGTGCAGCCCGCGTCCGTGGAACCGCGCGTCGATGCGCTGCTCCAGGCGGCGCACCGTGTCGAGGACCGGTTCGGCCTGCACCTTCTCGTACGAGTGACCCACGCGCCGCAGCCTACGATGACGCCATGGGTCTCGCCGTGCTCGACTGTGCACACTTCACGGCGGGGGAGTGCCGTTCGTGCACCTGGCTCGGTCGTGAGTACGACGACCAGCTGGCCGCGAAGGACCACGCAGTCCAGTCACTGCTCGGTGCCTCCCCGGTCACCACAGGACTCGTCTGGGACCCGCCCGTGGCCAGCCGCCCGGACGGCTTCCGCAACAAGGCCAAGATGGTCGTCGCCGGCACCGCGGAGGCGCCGACGCTCGGCATCCTCGACCCGACCGGGACCGGGGTCGACCTGCGCGACTGTGCGCTGCACGCCCCGGGGATCGTCGCGGCGCTGCCACACCTCGCCGCGTTCGTGACGCGCGCCGGATTGCCGCCCTACGACGTGTCCTCCGACCTGCCCGTGGCGCAACGGGGCGAGCTCAAGCACCTGCTGGTGACCGAGTCACCCGACGGTGAGCTGATGGTGCGCTTCGTGGCGCGCTCCACCAGCACCGAGGCCCGGATCCGCAAGCACCTGCCGTGGCTCCGGGAGCGGCTGCCCGCGTTGCGGGTGGCGACGCTCAACGTCCAGCCCGACCACCGGGCGGTCCTCGAGGGCGAGCGCGAGGTCGTGCTGACCGACGCCGACACCCTGCCCATGCGCCTCAACGACGTGACGCTGCACCTGCGCCCGCGGAGCTTCTTCCAGACCAACACCGACGTCGCGGCGGCGCTCTACCGGCAGGCACAGTCGTGGGTGGCATCGCTCGCCCCGGCGCGCGTCATCGACCTGTACTGCGGTGTCGGCGGCTTCGCGCTGCACCTCGCGGCGGACGGTCGGGACGTCACCGGCATCGAGATCAGCGCCGACGCGATCGCCAGTGCCGAGCGCTCACGCGACGAAGCGGGACTTCCCGGCACCGTGCGCTTCGAGGTGGGTGACGCCACGGCACCCGAACACGCCGCCCTGCTCGCGGGAGCCGACCTGGTGGTGGTGAATCCACCGCGGCGTGGCCTCGGCGCGGACCTGTCCCGCCGGCTCGAGGAGTCGGGCGCGCGCCACATCCTCTACTCCAGCTGCAACCCCGAGACGCTCGCGCGCGACCTGGCCGACCTGACGTCGTACCAGCTGGTGAAGGGTCGCCTGCTCGACATGTTCCCGCAGACGCCGCTGTCCGAAGTGCTGGTGCTGCTTCAGCGCAGCGAGTAGGTGGCCAGCGAGATGCCGACGTAGTGCGTCACGAACGCGGCGATGGTGAAGCCGTGGAAGACCTCGTGGAAACCGAACACGCGCGGTGACGGGTTCGGCCACTGGAAGCCGTAGACCAGGCCGCCCAGGGTGTAGAGGGCGCCTCCGGATGCGATGAGCACGAAGATCGTGATGCCGACGCCGAGGCCGAGGGCGGTCGCGCCGTCGTAGAACGCGGGCAGGAAGAAGAGTGCGGCCCAGCCCATCGCGATGTAGATCGGTGCCGACATCCAGCGGGGCGCGGACGGCCACAGGACCTTGAACGCGATCCCGAGCACCGCGCTGGTCCACGCGGTGGTGAGCAGGATGACCTGGGCAGACCCGTCGAGAAGGATGAGCGCGAACGGCGTGTACGAGCCGGCGATGAACAGGAAGATGTTCGAGTGGTCGATCCGGTTGAGGATCTTCCACACCTTCGGCGACCAGGTGCCGCGGTGGTAGAGCGACGAGATGCCGAACAGCAGCAGCGCGGAGGACACGAAGAACACCGACCCGACGCGCGTCGATGCGGTCGGCGACAGGCAGATCAGGACGATGCCCGCCGCGAGGACCAGGGGAGTCGACGCGAGATGGATCCAGCCGCGCAACTTCGGCTTGACCTCTGCGAGGGTTTCGCTGATCTGCTCGCCGATGTCGTCCAGACGAGCACGGACCTTGCCGCCGGTGTGATCGGAGGCCTGGGTCATGTGTACGAGAGTACCCACGGATCCCTACCGCAACGGCGGCCGGGCGAACGTGATCTCACGCTCATCCGGCCGCCGCGGATCCTCCGGTCGGAGGATGTTCTCAGTGCGTGTGCGGTGGTACGACGCCGCCCTCCGACGGCTGCACGATCACGAAGCCCTGGCCGCTGAACGCGACCTGGAAGGCCTCGCCCGAGCCGCGGCCGATCAGGGCGCCGGCGGTGAAGGAGGACTTGATCGACGTCTGCAGGTGCACCGACCAGGCCACGAGGGCCTGGGCGTCGGCGAACGTGGGCGCCTCGGCAGCGTTCAGCACGACCGGCTGGCCGTCGGTCGTGATGGCCACCCAGCCGGTGCCGCGCAGGGTGGTGTTGAACAGGCCGCCCGCGGCGATGCTGCCGCCCTTGACCCGCTCGACGTTCCAGTCGAGCGACGCGGAGAACGCCAGCACGTTGGTGCCGCTGACGGACAGGCCGCTGTTGTTGAGGTGCAGGATGTGCACCTCGTGGCCGCCGTCGGCGAGGAAGACGTCACCCTGGCCCTCGACGCGCATGAGGGACAGGCCCTCACCGGTGAAGGCCTTCTTCAGGAACTTGGCGGCGCCGCCGCCCTGGTAGTTGAAGCCGACGTTGCCCTGGTAGGCGACCATCGCGCCCTGCTTGGCCATGAAGGGTTCGACCACGCGGACGCGCAGCATCCGCTTGTTCTGCAGGCTGGCGCCGACGCCGTCCTTCTCGCTGAACCGGCCGTCGATCAGTTCGCCGGTGATGCCGGCGAACGCGTCGCCGTACGGCTGGCCACCGGGCTGGCCACCGGGCTGGCCGACGGGCTGGGCCTGCTGCACCGGCTGGGCCTGCTGGGCCGCCCACTGCTGGGCGGGGTCGGGCTGGGCGGCCATCTGCTGGGTCGCCATCGGGTGCTCGGCCGCCGGCTCGGCGGACTGCGTGGGCTGCGCTGCCCACTGGTCGGCGGCGGGCTCCTCCGCCACGGGCTCGGCGGACATCGACTCGCCCATCGACTCCGACGAGGCGGAACCGCTGTCGGAGGAATCGCCCATGGCGGCTCCGGCGTCGGCGGGGGCGTTGACCGGTGAGGTCGACTGCACTCCCTGGTCGGACACGTGGTCAGTCCACTGGGAGCCATCCCAGTAGCGGAGCTCGTGGCGACCGGTGGGGTCCGGATGCCAGGCAGCTGCGGTCATCGTCGTCGTCCCTCTCTCGAAGTTCCAGGGCGTGGAGCCCTCTCGATGTTCGGGGCGTGGAGCCGAGTTGCTCCCACCCCGTCCTGCCCATCGTGTCAGCCGGTGGGTTGACCCGAAAGGCCCGGCCACGCGATCCGGTGGTCCCGAGAGAGGGCCGGGGTGGCCTACGATCGGTTTGTGGCGGATTGGAAGCGTGGCGTGCGCAGGGTGCTCTACCCCGCTTACGAGGCACGCATGCTTCGCCGGATGCCCGGAAACCTGCCCAAGCACGTCGGCGTGATGCTCGACGGCAACCGTCGCTGGGCCAAGGCCGTGGGCCGGGACACCGCGCACGGCCACCGGGTCGGGGCGGCCAACATCGAGCCGCTGCTGACGTGGTGCGACGAGGTCGGCATCGAGGTGGTCACCCTCTGGCTGCTCTCCACCGACAACCTGAACCGTCCGGCGCGGGAGCTCGAGCCGCTCCTGGAGATCATCTCCGACGCGGTCGACTCTCTCGCCGACCAGCGCCGCTGGCGCCTCCACCCGGTCGGCGCGCTCGACCTCCTCCCGGCCTCGACCGCGGAGCGGCTCAAGGCCGCCGCCGCTGCCACCGCCGACGTCGACGGCATGATCGTCAACGTCGCCGTCGCGTACGGCGGGCGCCGCGAGATCGCCGACGCCGTCCGCTCCCTGCTGACCGAGCACGCAGCCAAGGGCACCCCGCTCGACGAGCTGGCCCAGATGATCGACATCGAGCACATCGAGGAACACCTCTACACGAAGGGCCAGCCGGACCCGGACCTCGTGATCCGCACGTCCGGGGAGCAGCGCCTCGGCGGCTTCCTGCTCTGGCAGAGCGCCAAGTCGGAGTTCTACTTCTGTGAGGCGTACTGGCCCGACTTCCGTCGCGTCGACTTCCTCCGCGCCATCCGGGCCTACGCGCTGCGTGACCGGCGCCACGGCACCTGAGGGCCCGGCTCGACCGGCCCGGCCCGAGCGACCACGCGGTCGTTAGGCTCGCCGGCGTGAGCACCACGCCCCCTGCCCCACCGGAGAAGCCCGCCAAGGCACCGCAGCCGGTCACCCTGCTGACCGTCGAGGGCAAGGAACAGCTCAGCCCCGGCATGGTCCGGATCCGGTTCAGCGGCGACCTCGCCGGGTTCGCGGGCAGCGACTGGACCGACCGCTACATGAAGTTCATCTTCGCCCCTCCCGGTCAGGATGGTCCGGCCCTGCTCGCGCAGGGGCAGCGCCCGACGATGCGGACCTACAGCGTCATCGCCCCCGACGTGGCCGCCGGCACCCTGTCCGTCGACTTCGTGGTCCACGGCGACGAGGGCGTCGCGGGTCCGTGGGCCACGGCTGCCCAGCCCGGCGACACCATCAACGTCCGTGGACCCAATGGCGCCTACAACCCCGATCCGACCGCGGACTGGCACCTGTTCGCCGGCGACGAGGCCGCGATCCCCGCGATCCGGCAGTCCCTCGCGGCCCTGCCGGACGACGCACAGGGGTACGTCGTGCTGCAGGTCGACGGGCCGTCGTACCAGCAGGAGGTGGCGACGCCCGCGGGCGTCGTACTGACCTGGCTGCACCGCGCCGACCCGGGCCACCCCGGCCTGGCCGACGCCGTCCGTGCCCTGCCGTGGCGCGAGGGCCGCGTGCACGCGTTCGTGCACGGTGAGGCCCAGGCGGTGATGCACGAGATCCGGCCGTACCTGCTCAAGGAACGGGCCGTGCCGCGTGCCGACGTGTCCATTTCCGGCTACTGGCGACAGGGCCGCACCGAGGAGGCCTTCCGGGAGTGGAAGGCCGAGCTCGCCCGCGCCGAGGAGAGTCAGGCATGAGTCCCACCCGCTTGTTCCGCACCGTGGCGATCGCCGAGGCGATCACCTGGACGGGCCTGTTGTTCGGCATGTTCCTCAAGTACGGTCCCGCCGACAACGAGACCGGCGTCCGGATCTTCGGCATGGTCCACGGCGTCGTCTTCATTGCGTACGGCGTCGTGACGCTGGTCGTGTGGGTCGACCGCCGCTGGTCGGCGGGACGTGGCCTGCTCGCCCTGGTCGCCGCCGTACCGCCGCTGGCGACGCTGCCGCTCGAGTGGTGGGCCATCCGCAAGGGCTGGCTCGGCGACTCCTGGCGGCTGCCCGCAGGCGCCGGGTCGTCGCTGCCCGACCGGGTCGTGGCCTGGGTGCTGCGCAACCCGTTGCGCGGTGCCGCCGTCGGCCTTGTCGCGGTCGCCGCGCTCACTGGCGTCGCGCTGGTCGTGGGTCCGCCGGGTTCCTGACGGAACCGGTCGTGCAGCGCTAGCGTCGTACGACCATGAGCCAGCTCAGCATTGCGCGACGCGACACCCTCCGGTTCGGCCTGCTCGGCCTCGCCCTCGTCGGCGGTGCCGGCGCCCTGGCTGCCTGTGCAGCCGACCAGACACCCGGCCTGAAAGGCACGGGCGAGCCCGGGGGACTGGAGCTCCTGTCCTCGGACGTCAAGCGAGCCTCCGGCGACACCACCGTCGTGCCCGAGGTGGTCACTGGCCTCCGGACCCTCGCTGGCCAGTTGTACGGCGGCATCGCGGAGAAGCCGGGCAACCTGGTCTTCTCGCCGTACTCCGTCCTGGTCGCCCTCGGCATGACCGTCGTCGGCGCCGCCGGCAGGACGGCCGAGGAGATGAATGACGTGCTCGGAGTCGGGGACCTCGGCGACCGCTGGCACAAGGGCGTGAACGCGTTGACGTCGTACGTCGACGGGCTGGCCGGCAAGCAGAAGCGGGTGGACGGCTCGGACGCCGAGCTGGCCCTCGCCACGGCCAACCAGTTGTTCGGGCAGAAGGACGTCGGCTGGGAGGCGGAGTTCCTGGACCTGATCGCGAAGGAGTACGGCGCCGGCCTGCGCGCGGTGGACTTCAAGACCGCGGCCGAGGAGGCTCGTGCGCTGATCAACGCCTGGGTCGAGGACCAGACCCGCGACCGGATCGTGGACCTGATCCCGGAGGGAGTTCTCGACGACCTGACCCGGCTCGTGCTGGTCAACGCGATCTACCTCAAGGCGCCCTGGGAGCAGCCGTTCGAGAAGTCGTTCACCAAGAAGGGGGTGTTCACCAAGGACGACGGCTCGAGCGTCGACGTCGACATGATGAACAAGCCGGACCTGTCCGGTGGTCTGGTCTCCGGCACCGGTTGGCGCGGCGCGATCCTGCCCTACGCCGGGTCGCGACTGGCGATGACCGTCGTCCTGCCCGACGCGGGTGAACTGGCGGCGGTCGAGGCGAGCGTCGTCAAGGACGGCCTCGGCGTGCTGACGCCCGGCGGGGCTCCGGCCGCGATCAACCTGACCCTCCCCAAGTGGAAGTTCCGCACCAACGCGCCGCTGGGCGACCTGCTCAAGGAGATCGGGATGCCGACGGCCTTCATCGACGGTCAGGCCGACTTCACCCCGATGACCGACGAGGACCTGCCGCTGCACATCGCGGCCGTGCTGCACCAGGGCTTCATCGCGGTCGACGAGGAAGGCACCGAGGCAGCGGCGGCCACGGCGGTCGTGATGCGGACCGAGTCGGCCGTGGTCACCGAGACGTTCACCGTCGACCGGCCGTTCCTCTTCGTGATCCACGACCTCGACCACAACGCCCCGTTGTTCGTCGGTCGGGTCGTCGATCCGTCGTAGGCCCGTTGGTCGACGAGGGGTCTCGAGACGGTTGCTGCGCAACCTCCTCGACCTCCGGGGTGTCGGCGCGGGGCCGTAGGCTGGCGCCCATCACCCCCTGTCGATCCTGACCGGGGGCGCTTGTGTTGCCTTCCACGAAAGCGTGCCCCCATGCGTCTCGCCGGCCTCGCCGACGCCGTCCTTGCCGATCCGCCCCTCGCCTCGACCCTCGCCGAGGCCGCGGGGGCGACTTCGCCCACCGGTGAACTCACTGGTCCGGAGGCCCTGCGGCCGTTCCTGGCCGCGGGACTGGCGCGTGCCGGCCGTCCGCTCCTCGTGGTCACGGCCACCACCCGCGAGGCTGAGCAGCTCGTCGCCGAGCTGGGCGACCTGCTCGACCCGACCGGCGTCGCCTACTACCCGAGCTGGGAGACCCTCCCGCACGAGCGGTTGAGCCCGCGCAGCGACACCGTCGGCCGCCGGCTCGCCGTGCTGCGCCGGCTCTGCCACCCGGGCACGGATGCGGCGACCGGTCCGGTCAACGTGATCGTCGCGCCCGTGCGTTCGATGCTCCAGCCGCAGGTCAAGGGCCTCGGCGACCTGACGCCGGTGGAGCTCGCGGTCGGTGGCACCGCCGATCTCGACGAGGTCGTGGCCGGCCTGCTCGGCGCTGCGTACTCCCGGGTCGACCTGGTCGAGAAGCGCGGCGAGTTCGCCGTGCGTGGCGGCATCGTCGACGTCTTCCCGCCCACCGAGGAGCACCCGCTGCGCGTGGAGTTCTGGGGCGAGGAGGTCGAGGAGATCCGTTCCTTCGCGGTCGCCGACCAGCGCACGATCGCCGCCGTGGAGCGGCTCTGGGCGCCGCCGTGCCGCGAGCTGCTGCTCACCGACGACGTGCGTGCCCGCGCCGCCGAGCTCGGCCGCAAGCACCCGCAGCTCCTCGAGATCACCGACAAGATCGCGCAGGGCATGGCCGTCGAGGGCATGGAGGCCCTGATCCCGGTGCTCGTCGACGAGCTCGAGCTCCTGGTCGACCTGCTGCCCGCCAACACCCAGATCCTCGTGCTCGACCCCGAGCGTGCCCGCGCCCGTGCGCATGACTTGGTGGCCACCAGCGAGGAGTTCCTCGCGGCCTCGTGGGCGACTGCTGCTGTCGGCGGCCAGGCGCCGATCGACCTGCAGGCGGCGTCGTACCAGTCGCTGGGTGACGTGCGCACGCACGCGCGGGGACTCGGCCAGAGCTGGTGGACGTTCAGCCCGTTCGGGCTCGACGGGGGTCTCGATACGTCCTCGCTCGTTCCTCGCGAGGACTACTCGACCAACCTGCAGCTGCCCGATGACCCTGCCCGGTTGGGTGCGCAGTCCGCGCCGTCGTACCGCGGCGACGTGGAGAAGGCGTTCGTCGACATCGCCCGCTGGCACGCCGACGGCCAGCACGTGGTCGTCGTCCACGCCGGACACGGCCCTGCCCACCGGATGGTCGAGGCGCTGGGGGAGCGCGACGTCCCGGCCCGTTTCGTCGAGGACATCGACGCCGGGGACGCGCTCGACGCCGCCGTCGTGACCGTCACCTGTGGCGCGCTCGGCCACGGGCTCGTCGACGAGGGCCGTCGGCTGGTCGTCCTCACCGGCGAGGACATCGTCGGCAGCAAGGCCTCCATGCGCGACAAGGGCGCGATGCCGGTGCGCCGCAAGAAGCAGATCGATCCGCTCGAGCTGAAGGCCGGCGACTACGTCGTCCACGAGCAGCACGGCGTCGGACGCTTCGTGGAGATGAAACAGCGCGAGGTGCACGGCGCTGTCCGTGAGTACCTGCTGCTCGAGTACGGGCCCTCGAAGCGCGGCGGCCCGCCGGACCGGCTCTACGTCCCCGCCGACACCCTCGACCAGATCACCCGGTACGTCGGTGGCGAGCAGCCCAGCCTCGACCGGCTCGGTGGCGGCGACTGGACCAAGCGGAAGAACCGCGCACGCAAGGCGGTCCGCGAGATCGCCGCGGAGCTGATCAAGCTGTACGCCGCCCGGCAGGCCACCAAGGGCCACGCGTTCGGACCGGACACCCCGTGGCAGCGTGAGCTCGAGGACGCCTTCCCGTTCCACGAGACGCCGGACCAGTTGACCACCGTCGACGAGGTCAAGGGCGACATGGAGCGGACGGTGCCGATGGACCGGTTGGTCTGCGGCGACGTCGGCTACGGCAAGACCGAGATCGCCGTACGGGCTGCGTTCAAGGCGGTGCAGGACGGCAAGCAGGTCGCCGTCCTCGT
>JAKFEI010000297.1:0-15283 GCA_036675765.1 Nocardioides sp.
GTCATCCTGGTCTCCAAGGACCTGCCCATGCGGATCAAGGCCTCGGCGGTCGGGCTGGACGCCCAGGAGTACCGCGGGGAGACACTGGGTGACTCCGACACCGGCTACTCCGGGATGGCCGAGATCGAGGTCTCCGCTGAAGCCCTCGACGAGTTGTACGACGACGGGACCCTCGATCTCGCCGAGGCGCGCGAGATGCCCTGCCACGTCGGTCTGGTCATGCTGTCCGAACGCGGCTCTGCCCTCGGGCGGGTGGGACCGGACAAGCAGGTGCACCTCGTCAAGGGCGACCGCGAGGCCTTCGGCCTGCACGGCCGCAGCGCCGAGCAGCGGGTCGCGCTCGACATCCTGCTGGACCCCGAGGTCGGCATCGTGTCCCTCGGTGGGCGCGCCGGTACCGGCAAGTCGGCGCTGGCCCTGTGTGCCGGCCTCGAGGCGGTGATGGAGCGCCAGCAGCACAAGAAGGTCGTGGTGTTCCGCCCGCTCTTCGCCGTCGGTGGCCAGGAGCTCGGCTACCTGCCCGGCTCGGAGTCGGAGAAGATGTCGCCCTGGGGCCAGGCCGTGTTCGACACCCTCGGCGCCCTCACGTCGAAGGACGTCGTGGACGAGATCCTCGACCGCGGCATGCTGGAGGTCCTCCCGCTGACCCACATCCGGGGCCGGTCGCTGCACGACTCGTTCGTGATCGTCGACGAGGCGCAGTCCCTCGAGCGCAACGTCCTGCTGACCGTCCTGTCGCGGATCGGCGCGAACTCCAAGGTGGTGCTCACCCACGACGTCGCCCAGCGTGACAACCTGCGCGTCGGACGTCACGACGGTGTCGTGGCAGTGGTGGAGAAGCTCAAGGGCCACCCCCTCTTCGCCCACGTGACGCTGACCCGCTCGGAGCGCTCGCCGATCGCCGCGCTGGTCACCGAGATGCTGGAGAACGTCGTCGTGTAGTCCGTACCGGCTGACGCCGGGACGTCATACGTTGCGAGGGCTCTCGCCCACGATTCGTATGACGTCCCGGTCCAGAGCCTCGTCAGGCAGCTGCCCGCTGGGGATTCAGTGCGGCTGCGATCTGGGCGAAGAAGTCATCTGGTTGCAGTCGAAGCCCCAGCAGCGGTAGCCGGAGCACGCGGTCACCGTCGAGCACGAGTGCGTTCTGCCGCAGTGCATCGGCGGTCACGTTCTCTGCCCAGGTGTGATGGATGCCGTCGATCTCGACGACCAGGCGGTGCGCCGGCCAGTAGAGATCGAGGTAGTAGCGTCCGCGCCGGTCCTTGCGCAGCACCTGGCGTTCGGGTTGGGGGAGTCCTCGTCGGCGTAGCTCGCGCGCGATGTCGAGCTCGCCGAGCGCGCGGGCACCGTCGAGAAGGTCGTTGATGACGGCGTACAGCAGCGTGCGACGGCGATCGCGCCTGATCCTCAGGGCCTCATTGCCCAGCTGCGAGGGCGTCGCGAGGCCCTGTTGGACGGTGAGGGTGAGCAGGTAGGCGGCCTGCCGGTTGCTGCTCGCCCACAGGGCGGCTCGCACAGCGGCGACAGCGACGTTCGTCCGAGGGATTCCGGACGGCGCCAGGTCTGATGCCGACCATCGACGAGTCTGGCGGATGTCGTAGGCCCGTGTACGACGAATCCGGGCGCCGCGCGGAACGGACACCCGAATTCGTTCGAGATCGAAGCGGTCGAGGCCGTGGGCGACCAGGCTGGCCGCTCCGTCGAGCTGTGCGCGCGGACCGCCCTGGAACAGCGCTGCCCAGAAGTGGCCGGACTGCGAGAGCGGACCAGCGTGAACGGCGATCGACTGGTCGCCGATCCGTTGCCACCGGTCCGCGCGCACGTGCGCGCGGACCTCCCAGCGGGTGACCCCGAGGGCATAGAGCTGCGGACGGGACAGGACGAAGCCCTGCTCCGTTGCCAGCCGGGCCACTGCTCGGGCACGGGCGTCGCCGGCGCCACCGACGAGTCGGCGGGTGTGGGTCGAAGGAGTCGTCATGGCGGCAGACTCCGCCGCGCATGTGACCGGAGCGGCGCGAAGCACCCGATCCTGTGGAGAGCGCTCCCGTGCTCCAGACCCTGTGCGTTCCCACCGGTCTGTCGCGGGACTGGTGGGGTCCCCGAGCGCGGGGTTCCCGGGACGTCATACGTTGCGAGGGCTCTCGCCCACGGTTCGTATGACGTCCCCGGGCAACCCGGGGCCGCCGCATCACCCCGGTGGGACAAGTGGGACCTACGTGACCACCGTGACGCAAGGGGCTGAAAGATGCGACCGAAACGGGCGCTTCGGTTTGCCTGAGCGAGATCACTCAGGCATGGTGGTCGCTGGTCGCCGGCGGTGATGACAATGGAGTCGGGCCCGATCGGGCGGTGATCAGGTCCTGCTGTCGAGCCCGAGATTCGAGCACTTGTCGAAGCACGCGAACCCTTCACCGAAGCACCGTGGAGCACCGAAGCACGCTCACCTTGCCCAGGCGCCTCGCAAGGCTGCCCGCAACGTGGTCGTTCTGTCGTCGGTGGCCGTCGCCGTCACGGGTGTCTCTGTCGCCGCCGGAGTTCTCGGCCAGGACGCTGCCCCGCCCGCCGCGAGCGCTGATCTCGACGCCCTCACCGCTGCCGGTACCGCCGACGTCTCCGTCGCGACCGAGCGGCGCGAAGTGATCTCCCGCGACGACCGCCGTCCCGAGGCCGACCCCGCGAAGGCCGCCGGCCTCGACGAGTCGGGTCCGGCCGCCCTGACCGATGAGCGCAAGCTCTCCGAGTCGGACCCCAGGGACATCGCCCGGGCACTCCTCGGCGAGTTCGGCTTCTCGGCCGACCAGTTCGGCTGCCTCGACTCGCTGTGGACCCGTGAGTCCGGCTGGCGCTGGAACGCCGACAACCCCTCGTCGAGCGCCTACGGCATCCCGCAGTCCCTCCCCGGCTCCAAGATGGCCTCGGCCGGCGCCGACTGGAAGACCAACCCGGCCACCCAGATCCGCTGGGGCCTGGGCTACATCCAGAACCGCTACGGCAGCCCCTGCGGCGCCTGGGCGCACTCCGAGTCGCACAACTGGTACTGAGCCGGTCACGCCGCGCCTACGCAGGTAAAGGCGTGAGCGGGTGCATGATGCCCTCATCGCGGGACATCGGTGTCCCGCGCGACGGAAGGGCACTCGCATGCTCTGGACCATCATCGTCACCCTCGTCGGCGGCACGATCATCGGACTGATCGCCAAGGCCGTGGCGCCGGGTGACCGCGACAAGATCCCGCTCTGGCTGACCACGGTCTGCGGCATCATCGGCATGCTCGCCGGCAGCTACCTCTACTGGGCCGTCGCGGGCAACAACAACCCGGGCTTCGACGGACACGAGGCCACGGCCGACAACGTGACCAACGGAATCGACTGGCTGCGCCACGTCTGGCAGATCGCCGTCGCGGCGGTCGCCGTGATCGCGGCGGCTGCGATCACCGGCCGCAGCAAGTCCGGAGTCTGACCGAGGCGGTGACCCGCTCCGATCAGGGGCGGGTCATCGCATCCAGGTCGAGCGCGGCGTCGAGCTCCTCGAGCGTCAGGTCACCCCGGTCGACGTACCCCATCGCGAGGACGGTCTCGCGGATGGTGCTCCCGGTGGCCAGCGACTGCTTGGCAACCTTGGCGGCGGCTTCGTAGCCGAGGTGCTTGTTCAGCGGCGTCACGACGGACGGTGATGACGCCGCGTACCGCCGCATCCGCTGCTCGTCCGCAGTGATCCCGTCGATGCAGCGCTGTGCGAGGGTCGTGGTCGCCGTCGAGAGCAGGCGGATCGACTCCAGCACGTTGCGCGCCATCACCGGCATCGCGACGTTGAGCTCGAAGGAACCGCTCGCCCCGGCAGCCGTGACCGCCGCATCGTTGCCGATCACCTGCATGCAGACCATCAGGGTGGCCTCCGGCAGGACCGGGTTCACCTTGCCCGGCATGATCGAGGACCCCGGCTGCAGGTCGGGGAGGTGGATCTCGGCCAGGCCGGTGGTCGGTCCCGAGCCCATCCAGCGCAGGTCGTTGCAGATCTTGGTCAGGCCGACCGCGATCGTGCGCAGCACACCGCTGAGCTCCACGAGCGAGTCCCGGGTGCCCTGCGCCTCGAAGTGATTGCGGGCCTCGGTGAACGGCTCTCCCGTGGCGGCGCTCAGCGCCCCGATGGCGGCCGCGGCGAAGCCCCGCGGCGTATTGATGCCCGTCCCGACTGCGGTGCCGCCCAGGGGCAGTTCGCGGACGCGAGGGAGGACGGCTTCCAGGCGCTCGACGCCGTAACGCACGGTCGCGGCGTACCCGCCGAACTCCTGGCCGAGGGTGACGGGTGTGGCGTCCATCAAGTGGGTGCGGCCCGACTTCACCAGCGAGGCGAACTGGGTCGCCTTGGCCTCGAGCGATCCGGCGAGTACGTCGAGCGCCGGCACGAGGTCGCGGACGACGGCCAGGCTGGCGGCCACGTGAATGGCCGTGGGGAAGGTGTCGTTGCTCGACTGGCTGGCGTTCACGTGGTCGTTCGGGTGCACCGCGACACCGGACTGTGCGGCGAGGGTGGCGACCACCTCGTTGGCGTTCATGTTGGAACTGGTGCCCGATCCGGTCTGGAAGACATCGATCGGGAACTGGTCGTCGTACCGGCCCTCGGCCACCTGGCGGGCGGCCGCCTCGATGGCGGCGGCGAGGTCGGCCGCCAGCACGCCCAGCTCGCCGTTGGCGTGGGCGGCGGCGGCCTTGACCTCGCCGAGCGCGTGGATCAGCGCCGGCTCGATGGGCGTGCCGCTGATCGGGAAGTTCTCCACGGCCCGCTGCGTCTGGGCCTGCCACAGGGCGGCGGCCGGGACCCGCACCTCGCCCATGGAGTCGTGCTCGGTCCGGAAGCTGGCGTCGTCGCTCGTCACGCCCACGACGCTACTCGGCAGGCCATGCCACGGCCATGGGCGGCGGAGTCAGCCAGTCGCGGAGGCGGGTGTGGTCGTCAGTCGGGGTGCCGACCACTCGTGGACGAACTTCGTGGCCTGCGCCGCGGGCAGTGGCCGTGAGTAGTGGTACCCCTGCGCGAAGTGGCAGCCGAGCCGGACCAGTTCGTTGCGCTGCTGCTCTGTCTCCACCCCCTCGGCGACGACGTCGAGACCGAACGTCTCGCCGAGTCGGACGATGGCCTCGACAAGCGCCTGATCATCACCTGAGGTGCCGACGCCGTCCACGAAGCTCCGATCGATCTTCAGGATGCTCACGGGGAACCGCCGAAGGTAGCCGAGCGCCGAGTAGCCGGTCCCGAAGTCGTCGATGGCCAGGTGAACGCCGACTTCGTGCAACTGGGTCATTGCCCGGACGATCCGGGGGTCCCTGCCAGCGAGGATGCGCTCGGTGATCTCCAGTACGAGGGCCTCGTGCGGCAGGCCGTGGCGCTCCAGCGCGGAGATGACGACGTCGACGAATCCCGGATGGGCGAACTCGTGCGGCGTCACGTTCACGCCGATCTTCAGCAATCCGCTGTCGGGCCCGGTGCCCTGCCACTGGGCGGCCTGCTCGACCGCCCTGTCGATCACCCATGCGCCCACGGCGATGGCGAGGTCGCTGTCCTCGACGATGTCGATGAAGTCGGCGGGAGCAAGCAGTCCACGCTCCGGATGCTGCCAGCGGATCAGGGCCTCGAATCCGACCACGACGGAGGCGTCGAGCGCGATGATGGGTTGGTAGTGGAGCACGAACTGGTCCTGCTCCAGGGCGACGTCCAGCTCGCTGGCGGTTCGTGCGCGAAGCTGCATCACATCGATCAGGGCGGGCCGGAAGAACTGCACACCGCCCTTTCCGGCGTCCTTCGCGGCGTACATCGCGAGGTCCGCCTGAAGCAGCAGCTCTGCCGCCTGCTGGCCGTAGGTGCTGGTCGTGACGCCGAAGCTGGCCCCTGCGTGAACGCTCTCCCCGCCGATGTCGAACGGCGGCCGGAGGTGCTCGAGCAGACGCGAGGCGAGCTGGCGGGCCTCCTCGTCGCTCGACACGCCATCGATGAGGACCGCGAACTCGTCGCCGCCCAGCCGCGCGCACGAGTCCGACGGCCGCAGGGCGGCCTGCAGGCGCTGTCCGACGCTGGCGAGCAGCGCGTCACCTGCGGCGTGGCCACGGGTGTCGTTGATGACCTTGAAGTTGTCCAGGTCGATCAGGAGGACGGCGATCTGCTGGCGCTCGGGACCGCTGCACGCGAGGGCGCGCTCGACACGGTCGAGGAACATCGCCCTGTTGGGCAGCTGGGTCAGGGCGTCATGGAACGCTTGGTACGCCAGATCGCTCTCGAGCTGGCGACGCTCGGTGATGTCGTGGAGCGTGACGACCACGCCGCTGACGCTCGGGTCGTCCACAAGGTTCCGGCAGGAGACCTCGAACAGGCGTACCCGGCCATCGCCGTCCACGATCCGCCACTCGTCGCTCGGTCCGCGCCCCGAGCGACGCTCGCCGACCAGGACCCGGTCGAGGAGCAGCCGGGCCCTGGCGGCGTCGCCCGGGATCACCATCGACTCCACGGTCCGGCCACGTGGTCCCGCTGGTTCCCATCCCAGCACGGTCTGCGCGGACGGCGTGTTGAACCGGAGCCTGAGCTGCTCGTCGAACACGAGGATGATGTCGGCTGCGTGCTGGAACAACGACCGGAAGTGCGCCTCGCTCCTCCGCTCGGCGACCTGCGCCGTGAGCTCGATGCTGTCGAGTGCCAGCATCATCTGGGACGCCAGGCTGCAGATGGGGTCGATGCTCTCGGGCCGGTCGACGCCGGGCCCATGGACCACGAGTAGTCCGCTGATCCGTCCGTCACGCACCATCGCGGCCAGCAGGACGGTCTCATCTGCGCCGATGGCGGCAGCGAGGGCGGGACCGCACATCACGGCCGTGGTGAGGACGAACTGCTGGCTGAGCAGTTCGTCCTCGTGGCGCCGAAGGAGTGGATCGAGGTCCTCGTCGGTCCTGTTCCGGTGCCTGGCGCTGGAGTCGAACACCACCCGGAGGGGAAGGCCGGTCGCGACGAGGAGGCGGGTCGAGTGGCAGGTGACGTCGGCCAGGGCTGCGAGGCCGACGCGGTACACGGTGTCCGGGGCCGAGGCAGCGACCAGGGCCTCGCCGGTGCGGCGCATGGCGTACTCACGGTGGGTCGCTTGGCGGGCAGCGTTGACCAGGCCCTTGAGGCGCAGCGACACCAGGAGGAAGAGCACCGCTGCGGTCGCGGCGGTCTCGAGAACGTGGCCAGAACGGCCGCGCGAGAACTCCCACAGCAACAGGCCGGGAGCGGCGAGCGGGACCAGGGTGAAGAGGAGCAGGCGTCGGCTCGAGATCTGCTGTGGCGTCGGCCGCACCGGCTCGGTGAGCCGCGCCATGTCCGGTGACAGGGCCGCCGCGCCCCAGGCTCCGTAGAACACCATCCAGCCGAGGTCGACGAGGCTGCCGGTGGACCAGGTGCCGTTCAGCTGGATCAGCCCGTAGACGGTGTCGGACACGAGCAGACCGACGGTGCCGATGCTGAGCAACCACAGCGAGAACGGTCGCCGCTCGGTGCCGATGAGGAGTCGCACCAGGACGGCGAGGATCAGGACGTCTCCGAGCGGGTAGCTGATCGACACCGCCTTCTGGCCCCAGGTCAGCGTCGCGTCCTGCGTGTGGGGCTCGACAAGGTAGACCCAGACCAGCAGTCCCAGAGCGACGGTGACGATGCTGGCATCGATGGCGGCATGCTTGTCGCCGAGCGGCTTGATCACCCGGACCAGCACGAGCAGCCCGCCCGCAACCAGCGGGTACATCGCGAGATAGAACCCGTCGGCAGCGGACGGGTACGGGTTGACCTGGTCGAACACGCTCGTCAACAGGTCGTACGTCGCGTCTCCAGCCATGAGGGCGGACACGCCCAGGGTCGCCAGCCACCACGGCAGGCGCCGGCGCGGCCGGTTCACGACGGTGCCGACGACCAGCCCGGTCAGCGACAGCAGTCCGATGGCGGTCCACAGGTAGCGCGGTGCGTCAGGCAGCGCGACGTACGACACGTACAGCGGAACCGCGACCAGCATGTAGAGCGCGAGCCATGGCCTGGGCCGGCGGGGAGCCACCGCGAGCACACGCGCGTTGTGGGGAGCAGTCCAGCGGCCCCATGGCTGTTCGAGCATGACGGTCCTTGGGTGACTCGTCGCGACGGTCTTGTCGCGACAGTCCCCAGATCGGCCCCGGCGGCAGGGTCAGTCGCATTTCGCCGGAACTGGGGAACAAGGACCCAGGAGAAGTGGCCCGAACGGGCTACGGCGACTCAGTCGAAGAGTTCGCTGAGCCAGGACTCCTTCTTCCGCTTCTTGTTGTAGCCGTGCTGCTGTTGCGGGGCGTACTGCTGGCGGGGCGCCTGGTAGCCGTCGTACTCGGACTGACGCTGCGGAGGGGCCGCCTGGGCACGGGGCTGCTCGGTCTCGACGGAGCGGTCGATGATCTTGTCGAGCTCACCCCGGTCCAGCCAGACGCCGCGGCACTGGGGGCAGTAGTCGATCTCGATTCCGCTCCGCTCGCTCATCACGAGCGTGGTTTCGTCGACGGGGCAACGCATCAGCAGGGTTCCTTTCGAAGGGGTACACCCGCGTCAACGGACGGCGGTTGCCCGCAGTTCCTGCCGGCACACCCCAGGGTCCCAAAACAAGCAGAAGTGCTTGCTTTGCCGGTGTGACGTGGCTTACGTTCTGCGCGAACCCGTCACCGAGGAGACACATTGAGCTCGTCCAGCACCGTCTGCCAGGCCTTCCAGCAGACCGCCAAGGTCAACCCCGACGCCGTTGCCGTCCGCACCCCGGGAGACAAGGTCTCCGTCACCTGGCGCGAACTGTCCGACCACGTCCGCAAGGTCGCAGCGGGCCTCGCGAGCCTCGGCGTGAAGCGCGGTGACACCGTCGCCATCATGGTGACGAACCGGCCGGAGTCAGCCTGGATCGACGCCGGTGCGATGCACCTGGGCGCCACCGCCTTCTCGATCTACAACACTTCGGCGCCGGAGCAGGTCGCCTACCTCTTCAGCAACGCCGAGAACACGGTCGTCTTCACCGAGACCGCCCTGCTGCCGACCATCCTTGCGTCGGGCGCGCCGCTCGAGCACGTCATCGTGGTCGACGGGAAGCCCGAGGGCGCCACGATGACCCTGGAGGAGCTCGAAGCCGCCGGTGACCCTGACTTCGACTTCGACGCCGCCTGGAAGGCCGTCACGCCCGACGACCTGCTCACCCTCATCTACACCTCCGGTACGACGGGCCCGCCGAAGGGCGTGCAGCTGACCCACGGCAACCTGATGAGCATCCTGGAGTCGGTGACCGCCAACTTCCCGATGCCGTTCGGTGGCCGGATCACCTCGTTCCTGCCGATGGCTCACATCGCTGACCGCGCGACGTCGCAGTACGGCCTGTGCGCCCGCGGCACCCAGGTCACCTACATCGCAGACCCACGCACGATCGCTGCCGCCCTGCCCGACTGCAAGCCGACGATCTGGTTCGCCGTTCCGCGCGTCTGGGAGAAGATCAAGGCCGGTGTCGAGGCCAAGGTCGCGAGCGAGCCCGACGACAAGAAGCGGAAGATCGCACAGTTCGCACTGGGGATGGCAGAGAAGAAGGCCGACGCCCGGCTGGCAGGCAAGGGCCTGAACCCGATCGACACCGTGAAGTTCGCCGTCGCCGACAAGCTGGTGCTGTCGAAGATGCGCGAGGCCCTCGGCATGCAGGAACTGGTCTGGGCCTGGTCGGGTGCCGCTGCGATCTCGCCCGAGACCCTGAAGTTCTTCATCGGCCTCGGTATCGAGGTCTGTGAACTGTGGGGCATGTCCGAGACCTGTGGCGGCTCGACCCTCAACCCTCCCGGCAAGCAGAAGCTCGGCACGGTCGGCCCGGCGATCCCCGGTGTCGAGATCAAGCTGGCCGAGGACGGCGAGCTCCTCGTCCGCGGCCCGGGCAACATGATCGGCTACCGCAAGGACCCCGAGAAGACGGCCGAAGCCCTGGACGCCGACGGCTGGATCCACACCGGTGACATCGGCACGGTCGACGAGGACGGGTACTACTCGATCGTGGACCGCAAGAAGGAGCTGATCATCAGTGCCGCCGGCAAGAACATGTCGCCGTCCAACATCGAGAACACCCTCAAGGTGACCACGCCGCTGGCTGCCGCGATCGTCTGCATCGGTGACGCCCGGGCCTTCAACACCGCGCTGGTCGTCCTCGACCCCGACGCTGCGGCGGCGTACGCCGAGAAGGCCGGTGTCGCTGCCGACCCGGCCGTGCTCGCCAAGGACCCCGGCCTGCTGGCGCTGGTCCAGCAGGGCATCGACGCCGGCAACGCGAAGCTGTCCCGGGTGGAGCAGGTCAAGAAGTTCGAGGTCGTCCCGTCGTTCTGGATGCCCGGTGGCGACGAGCTCACCCCGACCCTCAAGCTCAAGCGGAAGCCGATCGCCGAGAAGTACTCGGCGCAGATCGACGCGCTCTACGCCTGAGCGGAAAGCAGCACAGCGCATGGGGCGCGAACCTCAGCAGGACCGGAGCCGGGCCACCCGGGAGAGCCTTCTCGACGCAACGATCGAGAGCCTGGCTGAAGTCGGGTGGCACGGCACCACCGTCGTGGCGGTGGCGGCGCGCGCGGGCGTTTCCCGCGGCGCCGCCCAGCACCACTTCTCGAGCCGCGACGACCTGGTGCGCGAGGCGGTGGAGCGGGTGAGCGAAGGACTCGGCCAGCGGTTGCGTACCCGAGCAGTCGACGAGCAGGACGACGACAACCCGGTGCTCGACGTACTGACCCGGTTGACCAACGTCTGGACCGACGTGGTCGGTCGGGCGGCGCTCAACCTGTGGGTGGCCGCGGCCTCGGACCCGGCCCTGCGGGCCCTGGTGGTCCCGATCGAGCGCCGGTTCAGCAGCGAGATGGAGGCGCTGACCATCGAGCTGCTGCACGCGGACCCGAGCCGGCAGGAGGTCCAGTCGTCGGTACGGCTGACCCTGGACGTCGCGCGCGGGATCGGCCTGGGCGCCGCGGTCCGTCAGGACCTCCAGCAGCGCAAGGCCGACCTTGCCCAGTGGGCTGCCATCCTCGGCAGCATGCCCGGCATCGGTGGCGGACTGGGACTCTGACCTACTCGGCCGAACGCACCCGGATACCGCCGAGCGGGATGTTGACGGCGCCCGAGGGGTCGGTGAAGAAGTCGTTGCCCTTGTCGTCGACCACGATGAAGGCCGGGAAGTCCTCGACCTCGATCTTCCATACCGCTTCCATGCCGAGCTCGGGGTACTCCAGCACCTCCTGGCTCTTGATGCAGTCCTGCGCCAGGCGGGCGGCGGGGCCGCCGATGGAGCCGAGGTAGAAGCCGCCGTACTCGTTGCAGGCCTCGGTGACCTGCTTGCTGCGGTTGCCCTTGGCGAGCATCACCATCGAGCCGCCCGCGGCCTGGAAGGCCTTCACGTAGGAGTCCATCCGGCCGGCCGTGGTCGGGCCGAAGGATCCCGACGCCATGCCGGCAGGCGTCTTGGCCGGACCCGCGTAGTAGACGGGGTGGTTCTTGAGGTACTCCGGCATCGGCTGGCCCGCGTCGAGCAGCTCCTGGATCTTGGCGTGCGCGATGTCGCGCGCGACCACCAGCGGACCGTTCAGGGACAGGCGGGTCTTGACGGGGTACTGCGAGAGCTGGGCGAGGATCTCGCTCATCGGGCGGTTGAGGTCCACCTGGACCACCTCGCCACCGGAGATGTCCTCGGCGACGCCGGCGTCGGGCATGTACTGCGCGGGGTCGGTCTCCAGCTGCTCCAGGAACACGCCGTCCGCGGTGATCTTGCCCAGCGCCTGGCGGTCGGCCGAGCAGGAGACCGCGATCGCCACGGGACAGGAAGCTCCGTGGCGGGGGAGGCGGACCACGCGCACGTCGTGGCAGAAGTACTTGCCGCCGAACTGTGCACCGATCCCGAACTCCTGGGTGAGCTTGAAGACCTCCTCCTCGAGCTCGAGGTCGCGGAAGCCGTGGGCGCTCATGCTGCCCTCGGTGGGGAGGTTGTCGAGGTAGTGCGCCGAGGCGTACTTCGCGGTCTTGAGCGCGAACTCCGCGCTGGTGCCGCCGATGACGACCGCCAGGTGGTACGGCGGGCAGGCGGCCGTGCCGAGCGAGCGGATCTTCTCGTCCAGGAACTCCAGCATCCGCTTGGGGTTCAGGACGGCCTTGGTCTCCTGGAACAGGAAGGACTTGTTGGCCGAGCCACCACCCTTGGCCATGAAGAGGAACTTGTACTCCGGTCCCTTCTCGCCCTGGGCCGTCGAGTAGAGCTCGATCTGGGCCGGCAGGTTGGTGCCGGTGTTCTTCTCGTCGTACGTCGTCAGCGGGGCGAGCTGGCTGTAGCGCAGGTTCAGCTTCGTGTAGGCGTCGTACACGCCCCGGCTGATCGCCTCGCCGTCATCGGCGCCGGTGAGGACACCCTCGGACTTCTTGCCCATCACGATCGCGGTGCCGGTGTCCTGGCACATCGGCAGCACGCCGCCGGCGGAGATGTTGACGTTCTTGAGCAGGTCGAGCGCCACGAAGCGGTCGTTCCCGGACGCCTCGGGGTCGTCGATGATCTTGCGCAGCTGCTTGAGGTGCGCCGGGCGCAGGTAGTGGCTGATGTCGTGCATCGCCTCGGAGGTGAGCCGCTGGATGGCGGCCGGATCGACCTGGAGGAACGTACGGCCATCGGGCCCCTCGACCGTCGAGACACCTTCGGTCGTGATCAACCGGTAGGGGGTGTCGTCCTTGCCGGTCGGGAGGAGGTCGGAATACCGGAACTCTGCGTCAGCCACGACTACCGAGGATATCGCTGATCCGGAATGACTGAGGGGCTGGGTCGCATTGCGACCCAGCCCCTCAGTTCACTGCTTCGATCAGGGCGCCGACACCGGCGGGGTGATCGACGTGCTGGCCACACCGAGCTCGATCACGGCACCGACCGGAAGACCGGCCTGTGCGGTGCTGAGCGTGATGCGCACGCCGTCGATGCGGTTCAGGGCCGCGCCGTCCGGGTGCTTGCGCTGCAGGTTGATCGCCACTTCACCGAGGCCCGCCACGTTGATGATGGTGTTCGGTGAAACGTTGATCGGGATCGTCTTGCCGGCGATCACCAGGTTGACCAGGTCCATCTTCATGGAGCTGGTCCACACGCCGTCCTGCATCTTGCCGTAGGCCGTCACCTTGATGGCGTTGGCCTTGATCAGGCCGCCGAGCAGGTTGATACCGGCCGTCTGGTTCGTGTTGGTGATCTCTGCGTTGCCGAAGGCGTCCTTGGTGGACGTCGTCGTCGAGGTCACCACGCCGGTGGTGAGCAGTCCGGGGATCCGCACACCGAGCGTCGAGTTGGTCAGCGTCTTGCCGTTGCTGGAGCCGAACGGCGTGCCGACGCGAGCGGTCGGGTCGCTGATGACCTGGATCTGGTCGCCGACGTCTGCCTGGACACGGGTGCCGTAGGCGGTGCCGGAGAGGCCAGCGCCCGAGGACGGGTCGACCTCGGAGAGGTACTGGTTGACCGGGTTGACCAGGATCGTGACGCCGGCCGGGTAGCCACCGGTCGGCTGCAGCAGCGTGACGCCGAGCGCCCAGCCGATGGTGCCGGCGGTGCGGTCGACCTTGCCGTGGATCGACATGTTGAGGCTGATGCTGGCAACGCCCGGGATCGTGACGCCGTAGTTCTTCGGGATGTTCAGCGGCAGGTTGACGCCGACGATCTTGATCCCCGCGAACTGCGTGTTGGCGGTGTGCGACGCGGTGCCGTCCGAGCGACCGACCGTGGAGATCGTCGTCGTGAGGGCGTCGACCCGGATCAGGCCGCCGAGCAGGTCCACCTTGGCCGTGCGCGCCCACGAGTTCAGCGTCGTGGTCTTGGCGACGGTGTTGACGTTCGCGCTGGTGGTGGTCTCGATGGCGCCGACCGAGAGCAGGCCAGCGACGTTCGCAGCAGCAGTGCTGTTCTTGGAGGAGGACGACTTCGCGCCTCCGGTGACCGAGGACTGGGCCGTGAGGTCGGAGTTGACCAAGCCGTCCTGGACCTTGATGTACGTACCGCCGGTGGCGGCTGCATAGCTCCAGACAACAGGCTCAGCGGCCTGCGCCGGCGTAGGCGTCAGTGTCAGGCCCACGCCCATGAGGGCAAAGGTGACTCCAGAGACAATCTTCCGCGCGTTCACGGGACCCCATTCCCATTGGTGGCAAGTATTGAGTTACAGACGATGGAGATCACTCTCCGCCTGTTCCTGCCGAAATCCGAGTACTTTCCGCAGATTTAACGAAGGGTAGCCATAGAAGGTCACGCCCGGGAAACCGGTCTGGCATCTGGCCGGTGGCATAGACCGACGGATCTGGCTGTTCCACCACCGTGAACGTGTACGACGTCGTGGTGATCGGAGCCGGCCAGGCCGGCCTGTCGGCGTCGTATCACCTGACCCGGCTGGGCCTCGACCACGTCGTGCTCGACGCGAATGCGCGGCCCGGCGGCGCCTGGCAGCACCGCTGGGACTCACTGAGCATGGAGGACGTCCACGGCGTCGCGGACCTGCCCGACGCGACGGCGCCCCGCGGCTCGACCGAACGGGCGAACGCCGTCCTGCCGGACTGGTTCGCCCGTTACGAGGCGGAGCGGGGCCTGCCGGTCGTCCGTCCCGTCCGGGTGGACCGGGTGACGTCCGAGGGTGACCTGCTGGTGGTGCACGCGGGAGCCCGGACCTGGTGGACCCGCACCCTGATCAACGCGACCGGCACGTGGACCCAGCCGTTCGTACCGCACTACCCGGGCGTGGAGTCGTTCCGCGGCGAGCAGCTGCACACGGCGGACTACCCCGGCCCCGAGCACTTCGACGGCAAGCGGGTGCTCGTGGTCGGCGGTGGCGCGTCGGCGGTGCAGTTCATTGGCGAGCTCGCGCCACGGACCGACGTGCTCTGGGTGACCCGGCGCCCGCCCGTGTGGCGGGACCACTTCGACGAGCGCACCGGCCGCGACGCGATCGAGCTGGTCCAGGAGCGCGTGCGCGCCGGCCTGCCGCCGGCCAGCGTGGTCAGCGTGACCGGCCTGGGCCTGCGCCCGCAGGAGCAGGAAGCCGCGCGGCTGGGCGCCTATGACCGTCGTCGGCCGATGTTCGCCCGGATCGAGGCCGACGGAGTGCGCTGGGCGGACGGGGGCTTCGAACCCGTGGACGTGATCTTGTGGGCCACCGGCTTCCGGCCGGCCGTCGCGCACCTCGCGCCGCTGCACCTGCGCAGCGAGCTCGGCGGGATCGCGCTGCTCCAGACCGGCGCCGACGTCCAGACG
>JAKFEI010000102.1:0-2234 GCA_036675765.1 Nocardioides sp.
GCGCGGGCGAGGTCCCAGGTGTGCATGAAGATGTCGTTCGTGTAGAACTGCGCGACCGCCTGGGGGACTGGCATCGCCGGGAGGTGCGGGTGGGCGAACGTCGTGTCGGCAGCGGCCGGGTCGTCCAGCACTGCCTGGACGGCGGCGGCATGGTGCTCCCACGCAGCGACCGGGTCGTCGTCAACCGACGGACCTACCGGGAGCTTGATGTCCGAGCCACCGGCGAGGAAACCGGGGAACCACTCCACCAGGTGGCGTACGACGTCGCGCGCCGTCCATTCCGGCACGGGTGTCGCGACGTCCCACCCGCCGGGAGCCACGCCGCGCACCTTCTCGGAGAAGGTGCCGGCGATGCTCGCGTGCTCGGCGGCGGGCTCGGCGGGGATCACGCCTGCTCCTGCAGCCGGGCCAGCAGCGCGTCGAGGGCTTCGTAGCCCTCGTTGACGCCGACCTCCATGCCGCTGGCGAGCATGCCGGCGCGGGACTCGAAGTCGTAGACGACCGACAGGATTTCCAGCCGGGTGCGGCCGTCGGGGAGGTCGTGCAGGGTGAGCGTGTCGAGGCTGACCGCCTCCGGCATCTCCTCGAACCCGAAGGTCTGCACGATCCTCTCGTTGTCGGTGACCCGGTGGACCGAGCCGTAGAAGTGCGCGATCTCCTCGCCCTCGCGGGTGGCGGTGTAGCGGTACTCGCCGCCGGTGCGCATGTCCCAGACCTCGATGTCCATGCCGATCGAGTGCGGGCCGAGCCACTGCTTGATGAGTTCGGGGTCGACGTGGGCACGCCAGACGAGCTCGCGGGGAGCGTCGAACTCGCGGACGATCTTGACGGTCGGGACGTCCGGGTCGGCCTCGATCTCCGTGCCCGGTGTGGTGGTGCTCGTGTTCATCCTGCTGCTCCTTGTTCTCGCTGTCGCTGTTGCTCGTCGGCGGGGGAGGCCTTGCCCTGCAGGCGGGCCAGCACCGCGTCCAGTCGTTGGTAGCGCTCCTCGGCCTGCTGCCGGTAACGCTCGATCCACTTCGTCATCAGGTCGAACACCTCCGCATCCAGATGCACCGGCCGCCGCTGTGCGTCGCGACTGCGACTCACCAGCCCGGCCTCCTCGAGCACCTTGAGGTGCTTGGAGACGGCCTGGAGGGAGACGTCGTACGGCGCCGCCAGCTCGCTCACCGTCGCGTCACCCGCTGCGAGGCGGGCGACCATGTCGCGACGGGTCGGGTCGGCGAGTGCCGAGAAGACCCGCGACAACCTGTCGTCGTACTCAACCATGGGGTTGAGTAAACGCCTGAGCCCGGCTCTTTGTCAACCGTTGGGTTGAGAAAGGGCCATGGGGTCATACGTCGAAGCGCGACCCGCCGGGAACGCGGCGTGATGTGGTCTCGTGTGTGTTGCTGGTGGCCTCAGGCGGCGAGGCCGGCGTACAGCTCGCGAAGGCAGGCGCGGACGTGGTCCGGCTCGAGCATCACCTCGGTCCACGTGAAGCGCAGAACCAGCCGGTCACCACCAGCGCGTTGTACCGCTCGCAGTCGGACCCGAACGCGCGCTTCTCCTTGCCGTGGAACTCCCAGGACTCGGCCTCGAGGATGACGCCGCACACCGGATCGGCGAGGTCGGGGTGCAGGGTCAGGCCGCACGCCAGAACCTCGTACTGCGGCACGACGTGCAGACCGCATTCGATGGCGATGGCCCGCAGTGTCGACTCGAACGGATTCGCAGCCCGTCCGTCGGCGTACTGCAGGACTCCTCGGACCTGCGGATTGGTGGTTCGCGTTCGTTGGAGCTCGTCGTAGGTCAGATCCCCGTGGCGCAGGGCGGAGTCAGCGATGACGAGCGCATCGGCGAAGGGAAGGTCGCGCGCGCATTGCAGCACGGTCGTCAGCGGGTCGGTTGCCCAGCCGTTGCCCGCGACAGCCGTGCGGCGCGCCTGGTCGGCTGTAGGCAATGCGTAGCGGTCATGCCCGCCTTGCGGATCGCCTGACTCTCGACCGCCGTGCGAAGCCAGCGCCGGGTGGTCAGGTCGAGAAGGGCGTGCAGGGACGCGATCCCGCCCAACCGCTCCAGCGCCTCGACTGCATCCACCCCGCAAGGCTGCCCGAACTGCGTGGACGCGTATTCGGTCATCCACAGGCCACCTGCGACACGTCCCCGACGCGACGCGCCGTGCTGTTCGGAGCGTCGGGCCACGCGGGTGTTGCCCGTGGCCTCAGCCCCGCACCATCGGCGGTTGTACGACG
>JAKFEI010000175.1:0-2231 GCA_036675765.1 Nocardioides sp.
ACGGGTCGTTCCGGCTAGTGTCGAGACACACGGCCGCCCCAGACCCCGGGGGCCTCGATTCTCGAGATGGGGTCCCATGCACGTGCGAGGGAACCAGCGCTTGCCGGCACGGCGGTGAAGACCGCGCGCGTGATCCTGGCGTCCCTGCTGGCATCGGACCAGGAATCGGACACGATGCTCAAGCGTCTGTGTGACGACTGCGCACGCGACCTGCCCGTCACCGGCGTCGGGCTCGCGCTGATCAACGACGCGGGACACCAAGGGCTGATTGCGGCCACCGACGGGCCGGCGGCCGCCATGGAGGAGCTCCAGTTCTCGCTCGGCGAGGGTCCCTGCCTCGACGCATCACGCCACCGTCGCCCGGTCCTCCAACCCGACCTGGCCCGTACGGCGATCACCCGCTGGCCCGCCTTCGGTCCCGAAGCGCTCGACGTCGGCATCGCGGCGATCTTCGCCTTCCCGCTGCAGGTCGGCGCGATCAGGATCGGGATCCTCGATCTCTATCGCGACGTGCCGGGGAGCCTGACGCCCGAGGCCATCGCGGATGCGCTGACCTACGCCGATGCAGCCGTTCAGGTGGTGCTGCACCTGCAGTCGCAGATGTCACCCGGCGGGGGAGTCCATCCCCAGTTGGCACCTCCGATGGAGAACCGGGCCGAGGTGCACCAGGCCACGGGCTACGTCTCGGTGGTTGCGGCCGTCACCCTGGCCGAGGCCCTGCAGCTGTTGCGGGCGCACGCGTACGCCGCGGAGCGCCCCATTCTCCAGATCGCACGTGAAGTACTTGCAGGAACCCTTCGCATCGGATCGTTGAGCAACGATGATGAGTGAGCAGCCGCTTGCTGTGTCCGCGCCTCAGCACGGCAGACAGGAACCATCGTGAAGACCGAACAGCGGCTCGCCGAGATCTTCGTCGAACTGGCCGACACCCTCGTCGCCGAGTTCGACGCCCTGGACTTCCTCGGCACGCTCACCGAACGCAGTGTCGAGCTCCTGCACGCCGATGCTGCGGGTGTCATCCTCAGCGACCAGCACGGTCGGTTGCAGGTGGTGGCGTCGACCAGCAACCGGGCCCAGGACCTGGAGCTCTTCGAGCTCCAGAGTGAAGAGGGTCCGTGCCTGGACTGCTTCAACAACGGTCACGTCGTCGCCAACGTCGACCTCGTCGAGGCACAGGCGCGGTGGCCCCGTTTCAGCGCCGCGTCGCTGGAGCTGGGTTACCAGTCGACCCACGCCGTCCCCCTGCGCCTGCGCGACCAGGTGATCGGCGCCATGAACCTGTTCTGCACCGACCAGCGTGAGCTCAGCCGGGATGACCTCGCGCTCGCCCAGGCCCTGGCGGACGTGGCGACCATCGGGTTGTTGCAGGAGCGCGCCGTGCGGGAGGCGGACCTGCTCGCCGAACAGCTGCAGACGGCGCTGAACAGCCGCGTCCTGATCGAGCAGGCCAAGGGCGTGATGATGGCGAAGTCATCCGTGGACGTCGATGAGGCGTTCCGCATGATGCGGGACCACAGTCGGAAGAACCAGCTCGCCCTGCGTGATGTCGCGGCGTCGATCCTCGACGGCACCCTCTCGCCGGAGCACATGCGGTCCTGAGTTCGCGACGCCCTTCCGCCCCGCGCGCCTGACCTGGTCAACGCGGGATGTCAGCGGACGACGGCCACCGGGCACTGGGCGTGGTGCAGGACGTACTGGCTGACCGAGCCGAGGAGCAACTCGGCGAAGGCGTCGCGACCGCGCGTCCCCACGACCACCAGGGAGGCCGCAGCGCTGGCGTCGACCAGCACGTGATCGGCCCGGACCGCGATGGCCTCGGGTTCGATCTCCACGCCGGGGTACTCGAGGGCGAGGTCGGAACAGATGTCGGCGACGAACGTGTCAGCCAGCGCCACCCGCCGCGCGATCGATCCCGTGCCGGCCGGGTCGAGGTTCAGCATGCGGGTGCTGAGCGAGGTGTAGCCATGGATGGCAGTGACCGAATCGCCGGTGGTCAGTGCCCTCTCGCAGGCGAACCGCAGTGCCCTCCCGGACTCTGCCGACCCGTCGACCCCGACGACGATGCGACGCGCATGGGGTGACCGTTGCGGCCGTACGACGACCACCGGGCAGCCGGCATGCTGTGCGACGTGCTGGCTGACCGAACCCGCCAGCGTGCCGGTCGTCAGACCGTGACCGGTGCTGCCGACGACGAGCATCGATGCGTCCGTGGACGCCCGGATGAGCTCGGG
>JAKFEI010000415.1:0-2230 GCA_036675765.1 Nocardioides sp.
CTCCACTCGGAGATCGCCCACTCGGCCGCAGCGACCTCGCGACCGAAGGTGCTCTTGCGCTTGAGCGCGCGCTCGTCGCGGGACCGCTTCATGCTGCGGCCCTCCGTGTAGGTGGCCGAGCGGTGGAAGGTGCGGTGCTCGGGGGAGCGGTACCGCTTGGCGGCCATCACGACGGACTGCGCGGGGTCGTGGGGGTCGGTGCGGTCGAGCAGGAAGACGTCGGCCTCCTTGCCCGTCTTGAGGATGCCGAGGTCGGTGTCGATCGCGCCCTGGGACGTCACGACCCAGTCGGGGCGTGGCTCGGGTCCGCGCGACAGGGGCTCGATGTCGAGCCAGGTGGACCAGCGCTGGCCGGGGCCGAGGTCGTCGTACGCCTGGAAGTCGAAGACGAAGCGAGGGTCGAGATCTGCAGTGAGGTCAGGTGTGGAGAGGTTCTCCGGAAACACGTCGGGTGCTCCTGTGGGTCGAGGGGATTCGGTCTGCGGGCAGGCCGGCAACAGTCATGGACATGTCACGCTCCTCTCGACGGGCTCCGCGGATGTGCGGAGGCAAACCCAAGGCTGACTCACGTCGGTGGGTGGAATCAACCGAATATGTGCTGACGTACATTGGGCCGATGCGCTGGCGACCCGTTCTCCTGGTGGTCCTGCTCCTGTTGTTCCCGGGTCTCTCGGGGGCCGGGGCCACCGTCGCGGGCGCGTCGGCCACGGTCTCCACGCTGACCGCTGCGCCGGCTCCGGGCGGGATCAGGGGATCCGACCCGTACTGGCCCTACGACGGCAACGGCGGCACCGACGCACTGCACTACGACGTGCGGATCGCCTACAACTTCGGTGAGCGGATCCTGCGCGGGCGCACCGTCGTCACGATGCGGGCGAACCGGGCGCTCAGCAGCTTCTCCCTCGACCTGTTGCTGCCGGTCAGCGCGGTCAAGGTCAACGGCTGGAATGCCCGGTTCACGCGGCCCAATCACCACGAGCTCAAGATCATCCCGCGAAGTGCGATCGGTGCCGGCAAGACCTTCAAGGTCGAGGTCGTCTACCGGGGCCGTCCGTCCCGAGTCGGCTACGCCGGCGAGCGCAACTGGCTGGCGGACCGCCACGAGTTCGTCACGATGAACCAGCCGCACATGGCGCCGTGGTGGTTCCCGTCCAACGACCACCCCAGCGACAAGGCCACGTTCGACATCCGCGTGAACCTGCCGAAGGCCAAGCGGGTGATCAGCAACGGGATCCGCGTCTCGCGGAAGGTGATCGGTACCCGCGCGGTCACCCACTGGCGGATGTCGGACCCGATGGCGACGTACCTCGCTCTCGTGGCGGCAGGCGACTTCGTGTTCGAGGCCAGTCGAACCACGTCGGGGATCCCCGTCTACAACGCGGTTTCCTCGCGTCTCTCGTCGGGTGAGCGCCGCCGTGCCCTGCGGGCCCTGCGTCGTACGGCGGCCATCACCGAAGGGCTCCAGGGCCAGTTCGGCCCCTACCCGTTCTCGTCCATCGGTGGCGTGGTCACCAATCTCGACGTCGGGTTCGCGCTGGAGAACCAGACCCGGCCGACGTACGGCTCCTGGATCGACACGGACGTGATCGTCCACGAGGTTGCCCACCAGTGGTTCGGCGACAGCGTCTCGGTGCGCAAGTGGCGCGACATCTGGCTCAACGAGGGCTTCGCCACCTATGCCGAGGTCCTGTACGACGCCGCGCACGGTGGCCCGAGCGTGGAGGCGTGGCTCGACGCGTTCTACGCCGATGCCTGCCAGTCGCCGAGGTCGTCGTTCTGGACCCTGAAGCTCGACAACCCCGGTGCGGCGCACATCTTCGACAGCGCCGTGTACGACCGGGGAGCGATGGTGCTCGCGGCCCTGCGCAACCGCATCGGCGCGGCCGAGATGCAGCGGGTGCTGCGCCTGTGGGCCACCGCGCACCGTGACGGGAACGCCTCGGTGGTGCAGTTCGAAGCGTTCGTCGAGGCGCGGACCGGCGCCGACCTCGACGGCTTCTTCGACGCCTGGCTGCGCGGCGCGCAGGCTCCGGCCGCAACCGTGGAGAACGGGCTGCGGCGCGGCTGTCCCTGACTGCCAGTTGACCGCTGACAGCCGGTGTTGGGCGCGCCTCCCGCGCGACAGGTGGGGCGTTTGGTACCAATGTGTCGATCTGTGTCCTCGGGGGCACAACCACACCAGGATGGAGACACCCACGCATGGACACCAAGAAGCTGATCGGTGTCGTGG
>JAKFEI010000096.1:0-2229 GCA_036675765.1 Nocardioides sp.
CCGCCTGCGGGACCTCCGCCCTACGCGCAGCCGCCCTCCGCCCCGACCCAGTTCGGACAGCCGCCGTACGGCCCGCCACCGGGTGGCTACGGCGGCCCGCCGTCGTACGGCCGCCCGCCACGCAAGAAGCGCTGGCCCCTCTTCCTCGGCCTCGGGCTCGCCCTGCTGCTGGTCGCCGGGGTCGCTGTCACCGGTTGGCTGTACTTCACCGGCCGGTTCGGCATCGGGCCGCTCAGCGCTTCCGACAAGGACGCCGTGTCGACCATCGTCGACGGTGTCGAGGTGCCGGAGTGGGCGGATCGGGACCAGGTCGAGTGCGCCGTCGACGACCTGATCCACGAGTCGCGCTCGAGTGAGCTCGAGGAACGCGGCCTGATCGACCGCGACACCGGCGGCGGCTGGAACTACACCGGCGAGTGGCAGGTGGCGGACGCGACGTCGTACTCCGAGAAGCTCCTGGACTGTTCCGACGACTGGGCCGACCAGATCGGAAAGACCTGGGAGCTCGACGACACCGACTGCCTCGACGACATCGGCACCGACACCGTGGGCGCCTACCTCGCGCAGGAGTCGCTCACCCTGTCGGACAAGGACAGTGACGACAGCGCAGAGAAGGGCCACGCGAAGGCGATCGAGGAGCTGGACGCCTGCTACGTGGAGGCGCCAGCCGTCCCGAAGGCCACCGCAACGGCCGCCTATCGCTCGGTCGACTTCACCTTCGCCGAGCAGCCCGACGCGGCGAATGGCAAAGTCGTCATCAACACCGGCGGCCCCGGAAGCTGGACGCCACTGAACGGCAACAGCGTCGAGATCGACACCGAGCAGGGCGACAGCCAGGCCTGCGTGCAAGCGCAGGCGGTCGCGACCTATCCGTGGGGAACGACGTCGGAGTCGCAGGCCAGGTTCTGCGGGAAGTCACAACCCAGGCGGATCTGGTGGAAGCGGGCAAAGAAGTGCACCGCGGCCCCCGGATGTGTCGCCTGGGAACTGCACTACGAGGGCTTCAAGGACTTCGCCAGCATCACCGCGCGCTACACCAGCAACGGCGGCAACTGCCTGGCCGTCAGCGGATCGTGCTCCGACACCGTCACCGTCGTCCCGGGTGGGCGCGGCCGGCTGGTCACCTGGAGCTTCCCCGGGTCCTACGACGGCGCATTCGTCGCGAAGGTCGGGAAGCTGAAGGCGCGGATCAGGAACTGAAGCCGACCGCCCACCCAGTGAGTAGAACGAGTTCTAGTTTGGGTATCCACCCGGTACCGTAGGTCTCGTCATGACCGAAGGCCCCACCCCCCAACAGATCCGTCGAGCACTCGCACGTGCCGAGCGCGGAGCCGCCCTCGACCTCGACGAGGCGACGGTGCTGTTGGCGACGAGCGGCGCGGACCTCGATCGGCTCGCCGCGGCTGCCGCGAAGGTGCGCGACGCAGGCCTCGTCACCGCCGGCCGACCGGGCGTGGTGACGTACTCCCCCAAGGTGTTCATCCCGATCACCAAGTTGTGTCGGGACCGGTGCCACTACTGCACCTTCGTCGAGACACCCGCCCAGGCTGCACGCGAGGGCCGGGCGCCGTACCTGTCTCCTGACGAGATCCTCGATATCGCCCGCCAGGGCGCCGAGCTCGGCTGCCTCGAGGCCCTCTTCACCTTGGGCGACCGGCCCGAGGACCGTTGGCCCGAGGCCCGGGCCTGGCTCGACGAGCAGGGCTACGACTCGACGCTGGCCTACATCCGGGCGATGGCGATCCGGGTGCTGGAGGAGACCGGACTGCTGCCCCACCTCAACCCCGGCGTCATGTCGTGGGAGGAGCTGAACCGCCTCAAGCCCGTCTCCCCCTCGATGGGGATGATGCTCGAGACCACCTCGCGTCGACTGTTCGAGACCAAGGGCGAGGCCCACTACGGCTCCCCCGACAAGGACCCCGAAGTCCGCCTGCGTGTCCTCGAGGACGCCGGCCGCCACGGCATCCCGTTCACCACCGGCCTGCTGGTCGGCATCGGCGAGACCCTGACCGAGCGGGCCGAGACGATCTTCGCGCTGCGCGCCACGATGCGTGCCTACGGCGCCGTCCAGGAAGTGATCGTCCAGAACTTCCGGGCCAAGCCCGACACCGCGATGCGCCACGTCGATGACCTCGACCTGGCCGAGTACCGCGCCGCCATCGCCGTCACCCGTCTCGTCCTCGGCCCGAAGGCGCGCATCCAGGCGCCCCCGAACCTGGTCGACCTCGA
>JAKFEI010000398.1:0-2225 GCA_036675765.1 Nocardioides sp.
GGACGTCGAAGCCCTCGCGGTCGTTCTCCGGAAGCATCGTGCGCAGGACGTCCTGGTCGTCGGCGACCACCTCGATGCCCGGGGCGGTGGTCGGGCCGCGCAGGCACGAGAGCAGTCGTCGTACGACGTCAACGGCTTCGGCCTCGTCCTCCACGACCACGTCCAGCACACCGTTGGCGGCCTGCTCGTCGGCGGGTCCGATCTCTTCGGCGGCGAACTGGCCGAGGCCGCCTCCGGCGATCATCGCGGGCCCGGCCATGCCGAGATTCGCGTCCGGGGTGGCGATCCGCAGGTCGGCGCATCCAGCGAGCACGGCGTTGCCGGCGAAGCATCGGCCGGAGACGACCGCGATCCTCGGAACCACACCCTGGAGCTCACCCCACAGTGCGAACGACCCGACGTCGAGCGCGGAGACGAGAGGCAGGTCGGTGTCGCCGGGTCGACCGCCCCCGCCTTCGGTGAAGAAGACCGTCGGGAGCCCCATCCGGCCGATCAGCTCGATCAGTCGGTCCGACTTCCGGTGTCCGCGCATGCCCTGGGTCCCGGCCATCACCAGGTAGTCGTAGGAGAGGACCGCGCAGGGGTGTCCGTCGATCGTCGCCGTGCCCCCGATGATCCCGTCGGCTGGCGCTTCGACGACCAGTTCCGCGAGCGGCCGGCGCGACTCCTGGGCGGGGGTGACGAAGCGGCCGTACTCGACGAACGATCCGTCGTCGACCAGGTCGGCGATGTTCTCCCTGGCGGTACGACGTCCGCGACCGTGCCAGCGGTCGACCTTCTCGCTGCGGGCGGCGTCGGTGGTGAGGAAGCGCCGCGCGAGCACTTCCGTGAGTCCCTGCGCGGGTGCGTCCTCGGTCACCCGGCCATCATCGCCCAGCGGACGCGGGGATGCCGGTCAGCACGCGCAGCGCGAGCTCGGTGGTCGCCTCCATGTTGAGGTGGCCGACCACCCGCGCGACCCGGTCGATGTCGAGCGGCAGCAGGCCCGGCGTACCCGGGATGTCCGGGGTGAGGCCGAGGTCCAGGTCGGTGCGCCCGGACATGATCCGGACGTTGAACTCGAACCGTTCCCGCGCGCCCTCAGCGGTGAGGCGCTTGAGCATCCCGGCGCCGATCCGGCGCGCGCCCGTCTCCTCGGCCCAGCTGTCGAAGGCGGCGAGCAGTGCGTCGCCGTTGTTGTGCTCGATGTCGGCCCACACCGCCTTCATCGAGCCCATGTGGGAGAGCAGCGCGGACGCCGACTTCTCGCCGATGCCGTTGACGCCGGGCAGGTTGTCGCTGGCATCACCCCGCAGCGCGGCGTACTCGAGATAGTTCTCCGCCGCGACGCCGTACATGATCTTGAGCCGGCTGGGCGTGAGCAGGGGTGAGCCGTTGATGCCGCCGTCGATGAGCCGCAGGATCGAGGTGCGGTCGCTGATGTGGGCGAACGCGTCCCGGTCGGACGTGATGATGACGCAGTTCCAGTCGTTCTCCTCGGCCCACGTGGCAGCGGACGCGTTGACGTCGTCGGCCTCGAGGCCCGGGGGAGTGAGGGTCGCCAGGCCGAGCGCATCGAGGAGCGCGCCGGCGCGGTCGAGCTGGTCGACGAGCTGGTCGTCCTTCTCGGCGCGACCGGCCTTGTAGTCGGGGTAGAAGTCGCGGCGCAGCGAGGCGGCGCGGTCGTCGAGACCGAAGATCACGGCGTCCGGGGCGAACGCATCGATGGACTCGATGATCTGGCGCAACATCCCGTGCAGCGCCCAAGCGGGGCGACCGGAACGATCCGCGAGCCGGGTGTGCGCCCGCGCGTGGTGGTTGCGGTGCAGGAGCGACGGCGCGTCCACGGCGAGCAGCAACTTGCGCTGGCGCGAGGGCGAGGGAGACGTCGTCATGGGGATCGTCGTCATGCTAGATGACCGCGTCCGAGCGCCTCGGAACTAGTCCGTTCGCGCCATTCCCGGTGCGCCGCGCCGGTGCCATGCTCGATCCATGACCGAGGTGCAGCGCCCTCCTGAATCGCTCCCGATGAAGATCATCGTGAACCTCCTGGTCGCCTTCATCATGATCATCCCGCTGGTGCTGGTGGGGTCCGGACTGTGGCTGCTCGGGCAGCGACAGTTTGGGGAGAAGGTCGAGGCCGAGGTGCTCCGCTGCGACCTCGACGTGGGCTACAAGAAGGCCTCCCAGTACTGCACCGCCCGCTGGACCCAGGACGGCGTCGTCCACACCGGCCCCATCCAGGG
>JAKFEI010000166.1:0-2223 GCA_036675765.1 Nocardioides sp.
CGGGTGGCGGGTCGACGGCCTCGACGAACGCGACCACGACGCCGTACGACGCCTCGCCGAGGCCCGGTCGTACGACGACCTGCCGCCCGCCGACGCCGTCGGGCTGGTGCGCCAGGTGCTCGATGCCGTCGCCGACACGATGCCGCGCGCCGCTCCTGCCGTACGAGTCCGGTCGACCCCGGGTGACGCCGCGCCGCGGGAGCCAGAGGCCTTTGCCGAGCGGGTGCGGCAACGGCTGGCCGAGCGCACGGCACGCCAGCGGACCGCGAACGCCGACGCGGGACTGGACGACGAAGGACGTCCGCTGCCCGAGCTGGTGCGGATCTCGTTGCGGGTCGAGGCGGCCGAGGAGGAGCTCGTCGCCGGTGCGGTGCGGGTGGTCCTGCAGGTCCACGACGAACGCGATCCGCTGCACGTCGCCGACGCCGCACTGCTGTGGACCACCGGCGCTGCCGAGCACGGCTTCGGTGCCCGGGCGCGGATCCACGCGAGCATCGCGCTCCGGGCGGCGGCCGATGTCTGGCCGACCCTGGACCGGCTGCTCGCCCTGTCGGTGCCCGACCAGCTGACCCTCGACGGCGAGGAGATCTCGAGCCTGCTCGAGCACGTCGGGCCGCTGCGCCACGCCCGCGTCGACGTCCACTGGCCGCGCGCCCTCGGTCCCGAGCTGACCGCACGCGCCGTGCTCGACCGCCGTCCCGACGCAGCAGGCAAGGGGGGCAAGGGCGGCGCGACCGAGCGCAACCCCGAGCTGCCCCTGCAGGACAGCCCGTTCTCGACCGAGGGGTTGTTCTCGTTCTCGTGGCAGATCGCGCTGCACGGCGACCCGCTCACCGAGGACGAGATGGCGGAGCTGGCCGCCGCGGCGAGCCCGATCATCAAGCTCCGCGGGGCGTGGACGGTGGTCGATCCGACGACCGCGCAACGCGCCCGCAAGCGGCTGATCCGCAAGGCCACCGGCGCCCAGGCGCTGGCCGCCGCGCTCACCGGCGTCACGGAACTCCCCGCCACCGAGGCCACGGCGACCCCGGATGCCGAGCCCGCGACCGCGCAGGTGATCGTCGGCGCCTCGCTGCTCAAGGTGCGCGAGCAGGTGCTGGCGGCCGCCTCCCGCGACCCGCTGGCCGCGCCGGAGGGCCTTGACGCGACCCTGCGCGACTACCAGCGCCACGGCCTGACCTGGCTCGCCGACCTGACCGGCCTGGGCCTGGGTGCCTGCCTCGCCGACGACATGGGACTCGGCAAGACGATCACCCTGATCTCCCTGCACCTGCACCGCCTCGAGAGCGGCGCCTCGGGCGGTGGACCGACGCTCGTCGTGTGTCCGGCCAGCCTCCTCGGCAACTGGGAGAGCGAGATCCAGCGGTTCGCGCCCGGCCTGGCCGTACGACGGTTCCACGGGGGCGCGCGGTCGTTGCCGTCGTACCAACCGAATTCGTCCTCCGGAGGGGTTGAGAACGACGAATTCGGTTGGGGAACCGCGGGGGAGGGGGGCGGGAAGGGCGCAGGGTTCGTGCTGACGACGTACGGCACCCTCCGCCGCGACCCGGCGACCCTGGCCGCGATCGACTGGGACCTGGTCGTCGCGGACGAGGCCCAGCACGTGAAGAACTCCCGCACCTCGACGGCCCGCGCGCTGCGCCAGGTGCCGAGCCGGGCGCGGGTCGCGCTGACCGGCACGCCGGTCGAGAACGACCTCACCGAGCTCTGGTCGATCCTCGACTGGTGCGTCCCCGGCCTGCTCGGGAGCCGCCAGGCGTTCCGACGCGTGTGGGCGGCGCCGATCGAGTCCGGCGCGGAGCCGACGAAGGCGCGCCAGTTCGCCGACCTGATCGGCCCGTTCCTGTTGCGGCGCCGCAAGTCCGACCCGGGCATCGCGCCCGAGCTGCCGCCGAAGACGGAGACCGACCACCTCCTGGGCCTGACCCGCGAACAGGTCGTCCTCTACGAAGCCTTCGTGAAGGACTCGATGGAGCGCATCGAGCGCGCCGACGAGGAGACCCGCCGCGGACTCGTGCTCGCCCTGCTCACCGGCCTCAAGCAGATCTGCAACCACCCCGCCCAGTTCCTCAAGCAGGGTGCGGGCGCCCGCCTGGCGGGCCGGTCGGAGAAGTTCGAGCTGCTCGACGAGCTCGTCGCCACGGTCCTCGCCGAGGACGGCGCCGTCCTCGTCTTCACGCAGTACGTCGCCATGGCCCGGCTGATCGAACAGCACCTCACCGC
>JAKFEI010000204.1:0-2221 GCA_036675765.1 Nocardioides sp.
CCCTCGAGCTCGAACTTCCCGGCGCCCGCAGGCAGCTTCGGCGCGTACGACGCGAAGACGTCCTCGTCGACCGCGCGCGTGGCGAAGGAGTTGTCGACACCGAACACGACGTCGCCGACCGGGTCGTCCTTGGTGAGGACGAGCTGGTTGGTGAGCGCACCGGCGTCCTCGAGCTTGCTGATCTCGAGGGTGTAGCCGGACTCCTTCTCGAACGCCGCGACGAGTTCGTCGGGCAGGGCGAAGGACTCGTGGGTCACCAGGGTGACGCTCTTGTCCGTGGCCTCGGGCTCGCCGTCGTTCTCACTGCTGACGAGGGAGCAACCGGAGGCCAGCAGGGCCACCGCCGCGATGCCGATGAGGTGGCCGTTGAAGTGAATGCGTGCACGCATGATGAAGATGACTCCCTTCGCCGGTGTTAACCGGAGCAGGTTCAGAGGGTCTGCGGCGGATCCGCACTCTCAGCACCCTTCGGTGCTCCCCTGTCTGTGCCTCGAAGTCTACGTTCGCCTCAGGTCGCGGTGTAGACGACCCCGTCGGCCTGGTCGGTCGCAGTGGCCTGTCCCCGCGCGACGAGCAGGTCGAGGTGCGCCTTGGTCTCCATCGCCGCCATCCCCTGGCTGAAGATGTCGAGGTCCTCGAAGGCGTGCTCGTGACGCGTCCAGCCCAGGTCACGGGCGACCACGATCGAGGTGACGTCGCCGCGGGCGCGCAGCGAGGCCAGGCTCTGGTCGAGCCGGGTCTCGTGGTGGGCGAGCAGTTCGTCGACGCGGGCGTACGACGACGGCGCGACCGGCCCGTGTGCCGGGAGGATGCGCAGGTCGGGGAGGGTGCGCACCCGCGCCAGCGAGGACATGAACTCGCCCAGCGGCTGCTCGACCGCAGGGACCGTGAAGCCGATCGACGGGGTGATCGTGGGGAGCACGTGGTCGCCGGCGAACAGCACTCCTTCGACCTTGTCGGCGTAGACGTAGTGGCCGGGCGTGTGACCGGGCGTGTGCACCGCGTCGATGGTCCGGTGACCGACCTCGAAGGAACGGTCGCCCTCCAGCCACAGGTCGGGGAAGGCCCAGTCGACCGCGTCGGGCAGGACGCCGTCATGGCCGGCCGCCCACAGTTCGGCGATCTCGGCGGCACCCGCGGTGCGGAGCACGCCGAGGAACGGGCTCTCACCGAGTTCGTCCTCCGCGGCACGGTGCAACAGCTCGAGCGCCGGCTTCTCGTCGATGCCGAGCACCACCTCGGCGCCGAACTCCTGGCCCAGGACCGTGGCCATCGTGAAGTGGTCACGATGCACGTGGGTCACCAGGAAGCGCTTGATGTCACCGAACCCCGAGCCGATCGAGCGCAGGCTCTTGTCGAGCAGCTCGCGCGCCACCGGGATCGACCAGCCGCCGTCGATCAGGGTCAGCCCGTCATCGGACTGGACGACGTACACGTTGATCGCCTTGAGGCCGTCCATCGGGAGGGGCAGCGGGATCCGGTAGATCCCGTCGGCGACCTGCCAGGCACCCTCGTCCGCCCAGTAGCGGCCCGAGTCCGGCGAGAACGCGTGGCCGGTTGCAATGCCTCCCGTGGTCATGGGACCACCTTAGGAAGGGGTCTCTGAAGGTCGTTCGGTGGGGACCAGATCGGGGAGGTTCAGGTCGAGGTTGGGCTCCTGGATTCCGCCGTCGACCTCGAGCAGCTTGCCGGTGACGAACTGGCCCGCACGCGAGGAGAGGTAGAGCACCGCCGCCGCGATGTCCTCGGCCTCACCGATTCGGCCCAGCGGCGTGGCCTCCTCCATCTGCTGCTTCATCGCGGGCACGCCCGCAACGAACTCCAGGGCGCTGGTCATCACCGATCCGACGTAGACACCGTTGACGCGGATGTTCGGGGACAGGTCGGTCGCCGCCAGCCGCGTCCAGTGCGCGAGCGCGGCCTTGGCGACGCCGTACGCGAGGTAACCGCGGGCCGCCGTACGGCCCATCATCGAACTGATCGAGGTGATCGACTTCTGTCGTCCGTCCCCGGCCGAGGCCAGCATCAGCGGGACGGCCGCGCGACTCAGCGCGTGCGCCGTGGCGACGTTGAAGTGGAAGGACTCCTCCAGGTAGGCCACGTCGGTGTCGAGGAAGGCGTTCGGGATCGTGCCACCCACGTTGTTGACGACGATGTCGAGGCGCCCGAAGGCGTCGTACGCCGCCTGGGCCAGACCGGCGACCTCGTCGGTGTGCGCCAG
>JAKFEI010000212.1:0-15175 GCA_036675765.1 Nocardioides sp.
CACGTGCTCGAACGCGGCTGGACCACCAAGGCCGCGCCGGGCACCGGGCGTGGCCTGGGCCTCGCCCTCGTCGTCCAGGTGGCCCGCCGCCACGGCGGAACGGTCGACGTCGGGCGGTCCGCGCTCGGTGGCGCCGAGTTCACGGTCGTCCTGCACCCCGCGGACCCGGCATGAGCGTGCGCGTCCTCGTCGTGGAGGACGAGGCCCTGGCCGCCGAGGCGCATGCGTCGTACGTCGCCCGGCTGGACGGGTTCGAGCTCGCCGGCGTCGCGCGATCGGCCCGAGACGCCGTACGCACCCTCGATGCGGCGCGCGCTGCCGGAACTCCCGTCGACCTGGTCCTGCTCGACATGAACCTCCCCGATGGACACGGGTTGTCCCTGCTCGCGGGCCTGCGCACGGCGGGTCACCAGTGCGACGTGATCGCCGTGACCGCCGCCCGCGACACCGCGATCGTGCGCCAGGCCGTCGGCCAGGGTGTGGTGCTCTACCTGCTCAAGCCGTTCACCTTCGCGACCTTCCGGTCCAAGCTGGAGCAGTACGCCGCCTACCGAGCCCAGCTGGCCGACGCACCCGACGAGGTGGTCCAGGACGAGGTCGACCGCCTGCTCGGGGCACTGCGTCCCAACTCGACCTCGCCACTCCCCAAGGGCATGAGCACCGAGACCCTGCGTGGAGTGACCTCGGCGCTACGCGACGCGAGCGCCGGCCTCTCCGCCAGCGCGGCCGCTGCAGCCGTCGGCATCTCGCGGGTCACCGCGCGGCGGTACCTCGAGCACCTGGCCGACCAGGGCCTTGCCCAACGCAATGCCCGCTACGGCGGCGGAAGCGGACGCCCCGAGGTCGTCTACACCTGGCGCTGACGCATCTCGATACGCCGCTCGTACCTCGCGGCTACTCGCCGAGCCTGGGTCAGGCGAGGTTGAGGCCCGGGTACAGCGGGTGCTTGTCGAGCAGGTTCGCCGACTCGCTGCGGACCCGGTCGGCCACACCGTCGGCCAGCTCATAGGTCGCCTTCGACGGGGCTCCGGCCTTGTTGACGCCGGCCTCGGTGTTGCTGAGGACGTCGACGACCAGCTCGGCCACCTTGTCGAACTCGTCGTGCCCGAAGCCTCGGGTGGTCAGCGCGGGCGTGCCGAAGCGGATGCCGGTGGTGTACCAGGCGCCGTTCGGGTCGTTCGGCACGGAGTTGCGGTTCGTGACGACGCCGGCGTCGAGCAGGGCCGACTCGGCCTGGCGACCGGTGAGGCCGTACTTCGCGACGTCGAGCAGCACGATGTGGTTGTCCGTGCCGCCGGTGACCAGCTTGGCGTCGCGGCTCAGGAAGCCCTCGGCGAGAGACTTGGCATTGTCGGCGACGTTCTGCGAGTAGGTCTGGAACTCGGGGGTGCGGGCCTCGGCGAAGGCGACAGCCTTGGCTGCCATGACGTGCGAGAGCGGGCCACCGAGGACCATCGGGCAACCGCGGTCGACGCTGGGGGCGTACTCCTCGGTCGCGAGGATGAAGCCACCGCGCGGGCCGCGCAGCGACTTGTGCGAGGTGCTGGTGACCACATGGGCGTAGGGAACCGGGTCCTCTTCGCCCTGGAAGACCTTGCCTGCGACCAGACCGGCGAAGTGCGCCATGTCGACCATCAGGGTGGCGCCGACCTCGTCAGCGATCTCGCGCATCTTGGCGAAGTTCACGCGGCGCGGGTAGGCGGAGTAACCGGCGACCAGGATGAGCGGCTTGAACTCCTTCGCCTTGGCGCGCAGGGCGTCGTAGTCAATGAGCCCGGTCTCGGGGTTGGTGCCGTACTGCTGCTGGTGGAACATCTTGCCGCTGATGTTCGGGCGGAAGCCGTGGGTGAGGTGGCCGCCGGCGTCCAGGCTCATGCCGAGCAGGCGCTGGTTGCCGAACTCGTGGCGCAGCTTCTCCCAGTCGGCGTCGCTGAGGTCGTTCATGTTCTTGACGCCGGCGTCCTTGAGCCACGGACCCTCGACGCGGTGGGCGAGGATCGCCCAGTACGCCGTCAGGTTGGCGTCGATGCCGGAGTGCGGCTGGACGTAGGCGTACTCGGCACCGAACAGCTCGCGGGCGTGCTCGGCTGCGATCGACTCGACGGTGTCGACGTTCTGGCAGGCGGCGTAGAAGCGGTGCCCGACGGTGCCCTCGGCGTACTTGTCGCTGAACCAGGTGCCCATCGTGAGGAGCACGGCGGGCGAGGCGTAGTTCTCGCTCGCGATCAGCTTGAGCGACGACCGCTGGTCAGCCAGCTCCTGGCGGGTGGCCTCCGCAATGCGGGGCTCGACACCGGCGATGACCTGCAGCGCCTGGCTGTAGGCACTGCTGACGAGGTCGGCCCCGTCGATGATGTTGGGGACCTGGGCGGAGTTGTCGCTCATGGCGCACAGACTAGTGCCGCACTCCGACGACCGGCGCAAGGGCCGGTGCACCACGATGGCTGGCGAGGTGGCAGGTACCGCCTCGTGTGACCTGCGTCGCAGTCCACGGGTAAACCAGCGGCTTCAACCTCCAAACGTTCCGCATCGTGAGACCTCGGTCCACACTATGAGATAGACATTTGGTGGGAACGCGTCCGAGGGATGAGACTCATTGACATGGTCTCTGCTGCAACTCACGCGCACCTCGTGGTTCGTCGCCACGTGGACTTCGGGCGCATGGGCAGCATGATGTGTCGGCCCCGCTGATCACGCCACCCGTCACCCTCGAGTCGCGCGCCCGTTCACCACGGGGCGCCCATCAGCGAAGGACCTCCTCTCCGCATGCCCGACCTGCGCTTCCAGTCCCAGCCTCCTCGTCACACTGACGTGCCCCGCCCCCGCCGCGCGGAGGGCCAGTGGGCATTCGGCTACACCGAGCCGCTGAACAAGAACGAACAGTCCAAGAAGGACGACGACCCGCTCAACGTGCGGGACCGGATCCTCTACACGTACTCCAAGCGTGGCTTCGACTCGATCGACCCCGCCGACCTGCGCGGACGGTTCCGCTGGATGGGCCTCTACACGCAGCGCCGCCCCGGCATCGACGGTGGCCGCACGGGCTCGATGGAAGAGGAGGAGCTGGACGACCGCTTCTTCATGCTCCGGGTCCGGTCCGACGGCAAGCTGCTGTCAGCTGACGCCGTGCGCACGCTCGGCAACATCGGCATCGACTTCGCCCGCGACACCGCCGACATCACCGACCGGCAGAACATCCAGTACCACTGGATCGAGATCGAGAGCATGCCCGCGATCTGGGAGCGGCTCGAAGCCGTCGGCCTGCACTCCACCGAGGCCTGCGGCGACTCGCCCCGACCCTTCCTCGGGTCGCCGGTCGCCGGCATCGCCGCCGACGAGATCATCGACGGCACGCCCGCCCTGGAAGAGATCGAGCGCCGCTACATCGGCAACAAGGACTTCTCGAACTTCCCGCGCAAGTTCAAGACGGCCGTGACCGGTCACCCGAGCCACGACGTCTCGCCGGAGACCAACGACGTCGCGTTCGTCGGCACCGTGCACCCCGAGCACGGCCCCGGCTTCGACGTCTGGGTCGGCGGCGGCCTCTCGACCAACCCGATGTTCGCCGTGAAGCTCGGCGTCTGGATCCCGCTCGACGAGGTCCCCGACGTGTGGGCCGGCGTCGCCGGAATCTTCCGCGACTACGGCTACCGCCGCCTGCGCTCGCGCGCCCGCTTGAAGTATCTCGTCGCCGACTGGGGCGTCGAGAAGTTCCGCGAGGTCCTCGAGAACGAGTACCTCGAGAAGAAGCTGGTCACCAACGCCTCCCCCGAGACACCGGTCGCCCACCGCGACCACGTCGGTGTGCACGAGCAGAAGGACGGTCGCCGTTACGTCGGCCTCGCCCCCGTCGTGGGCCGCGTGTCCGGGACGATGCTGGTCAACCTCGCCGAGCTGATGGTGAAGCACGGCGTCGAAGGTGCCCGCCTCACGGCGTACCAGAAGGTCGTGCTGATCGGCGTCGACGCCGACAAGGTCGACGTACTGCTCGACGACCTCGACGAGATCGGCCTGACCGCCCGCCCGTCGAACTGGCGCCAGAACACGATGGCCTGCACCGGCATCGAGTTCTGCAAGCTCGCGATCGTCGACACCAAGGAGCGCTCGCGCCTGCTGGTCGCCGAGCTGGAGAAGCGGTTCCCCGACCTCGACACCCCGATCACCGTCAACGTCAACGGCTGCCCCAACGCCTGCGCCCGGACGCAGGTCGCCGACTTCGGCCTCAAGGGCCAGCTGGTGACCGATGCCGACGGCAACCAGGTCGAGGGCTTCCAGGTGCACCTCGGTGGCGCCACCGGCCTGCACGCCAACTTCGGTCGCAAGCTGCGCGCCCACAAGGTGACCAGCGCCGGGCTCGACGACTACATCACCAGCGTGGTCAAGAACTTCCTGGCCGACCGCAACGCCGGCGAAGCCTTCGTCGAGTGGGTGCACCGCGCTGACGAGGACCTGCTGCGCGGCGACAAGACCCTCGACGCCAGGACGCTGGAGTCGGTGTGACCCGCCAGGAGTCCGAGGGCGAAGGCGGTGCCCGCGCAGGGACGCCGTACCACTGCCCGTTCTGCAGCGAGACCGACCTGTGGCCCCACGAGCCCACCGGTTGGGAATGCCGCAGCTGCCTCCGTGCTTTCTCTGTCACCTCGCTCGGCATGATCAGCCGGGCCTCCACCACTGCCCCTCAAGGAGGTGCCTCATGACCGCTCCGGCCACCGCCAGCGCGCGGGCCTTCCGCGGCGCCTCCACCGAGGGCCGCTCCCCCGAGCAACTGCGTGAACTGGTGTCCCACTGGGGTGCTGAGCTCGAGCTCGCACCTGCCGAGGTCATCATCGAATGGGCCGCAGCAACGTTCGGGGACCGGTTCTGCATCACCTCCTCGATGGGCGACGCGGTGCTCGCGCACCTCGCCCAGAAGGTGGTCCCCAACGTCGACGTCGTCTTCCTCGACACCGGCTACCACTTCGTCGAGACCATCGGCACCCGCGACGCGGTCGCCGCGACGATGAACGTCAACCTGCTCTCGATCACCCCTGTGCAGTCGGTGGCCGAGCAGGACGCCGAGTACGGCCCCGAGCTCTACAAGCGCGACCCCGACCTGTGCTGCGCCCTGCGCAAGGTCAAGCCGCTCGCCGACTCCCTGGCCGGGTACGACGCCTGGGCGACCGGCCTGCGCCGCGCCGAGACCCACAACCGGGTGATCGCACCGGTCATCGGCTGGGACGCCAAGAAGGGCAAGGTCAAGGTCTCCCCCATGGCCCGCTGGAGCGACGAGCAGGTCGAGCGCTACATCGCCGAGAACGGCGTGCTCGTCAACCCGCTCGTGTACGACGGCTACCCGTCCATCGGTTGCGCCCCCTGCACCCGACGCGTCGCGCCCGGCGAGGACCCGCGCAGCGGGCGCTGGGCCGGCACCAACAAGACCGAATGCGGCATTCACTCATGAAGGCAGCACTCAAGACAGCCGAGAGGGGAATCAACTGATGGCCGCTCCCGCCCTCATTGCCCTGGCCCACGGCAGCCGCGACCCGCGATCTGCCGCAACCGTCACCGCGCTCGTCGACGCCACGAAGTCGTTGCGTCCTGACCTGCGCATCGAACGCGCCTTCCTCGACCTGGCCAAGCCGAACTTCCACACCGTGGTCGACCGGCTGGTCAAGGCCGGGTTCGAAGAGATCGTCGTCGTGCCACTGCTCCTCGTCGAGGCGTTCCACGCCCGGGTCGACGTGCCCTCGGTCATCGCCGAGGCCACGGCCCGGCACCCCGGCCTGCAGATCCGTGCGACCGAGGTGCTCGGTCTGGAAGCCCGCTTCCTCGAGGTGCTCGACGAGCGACTGCGGGAGGCCCTCAAGGGTGCTCGGGTCCGCGAGCTCGACGCACTCGTCCTCGCGGCAGCCGGATCCACGGACCCGCTGGCCAACCAGGCCGTCGCCCGCCTCGCTCGCCTCTGGGGCGCCCACCACAAGCTCCCCGTGACCGCCGCGTTCGCGTCGAGCGCGCCGCCCGCCACTGGTGAAGCGGTCCGTCAGTTCCGGGCCGAGGGCCGCCGCCACATCGCCGTCGCATCGCTGTTCCTGGCGCCCGGTGGCCTGCAGGACCGGGCTGCCGAACTGGCGATCGAGGCCGGCGCGGTTGCCGTCTCCGAGCCGCTGGGTGCCCACCCGGAGATCGCCCGGACCATCCTGGCCCGCTACGCCGTGGGTGCGGTCGAGCTCGTTCCGGTCTGATCCCGAAATACAGGTGCGTCGGTCCCGCGGGTGCCGTGAACTGTCGCCATGGGTGGAGTCGACGAGCCGGAGCTCCGTGCGGCCATCATCGGCTACCTCGAGTGGGCACTCGCCTGGCGATGGAGAACTCCCAGCCCGGGGCCGAACCGGTCGAGCACGCGCCCACACCGCGATGGGGCTGGGGTGTCGCGCCGCCATACCAGGGGTGACCGCCGGTCACCCGACTTCGCGGTTTCGCCCCGAACGGGGCTGCGTAGATGAAAGGGTCGACCTCGTGTCTTCGCGCCTCGTCGTCATCGGTGCCCTGTTCGCCGTACTCCTGACTGCTTGTGCCGGCGAGGACGCTCCGTCGTCCACCCCGAAGCCGACGGGTGTCGCCGACAAGAGCAGCGCGACACCGAGCGCGACACCGAGTGCCACTCCGACCGCTCCGGAACCGTCACCCACCTGCGAGTTTCCCCGCGAGGTGTCCGCGAACGGATCAGGCTTCGTCGTCGAGTGGAGCATCATGTCCGGGAACCCGAATCCCGCCTGGCGGCTGACGAAGGCCGAAGGTGCGAAGCTTCGACTCCTGCTGGCAGGACATCGGGAACTGCTCGACCTCGACGGTCCCGCCGAACAGGGTGCCTTCGGGGTGACGACCGACGGCGCGGCCACGGAGTTCCTCGACCGCCGCGACATCCCCTCCCGGTTCTGGGTGCGGGGCGAGAACGAGATCACGGAGTTCCTCGGCGAGACGCTGCCCTGCTAGCAATCGGCGCGCGCGGCGGCTCCGATCCGGACGCTGAGGTCTTCGAGCTCGTCGAGCATGTCACCCACGCCCCACACCTGGTTCCGTCGACGGTCCGTCAGCGGCCGGAGCACGCCCGCCTCGGCCAACGCATCGACCGCGCGGTACACCGCACTGGTCGCTCCGCCCACGCGTTGCTCGGCTGTTGCCACGGGCGCACCTCGCGATCGTGCGCGGGCCAAGGTTCTGACGACGGCGGGAACGGCGTGACCACTGTTCCGCTCCAGCAACCGTAGGTGGGAACAACGGTCCTCTTGCTCCCACTTCGCTCGACGGGTGGCTACAACACCAGGGACTCCAGCAGGTGCTCGAGGGTGCGGGCGGGGTCGGCCGTCACCCCGCCGTGGACCGGCCCGGGCTGGATCACCGTGCTGCGCGGAGCCTTGAGGAACCCGAACCGGGTGCTCGCGTCGTCGCGGGACTCCCGGACGCCGTACGCGGTGGCACGAACGCCCACACCGAAGGCCGTGTGCGCCTCACCGCGGCAGACCCGGTCGATCATGGCGAGCGCGGCGCGGACGGAGTCGAGATCGATCCCCGCGTCGAGGGCACGGACGCGCGCGTCGTCGACGGCGGTCCGTACACCGAGGAAGTCCTCTGCCGGACAGTGGACGATGACGCCGACGTTGACGAACTCCTCGCGCTCGACGCGAGGCACGCACCGCAGCGTGACGTACTGGTAGGGCTTCATGCGGACTCCCCCACACCCGGCCGCCAGGAACGGTCGCCGTCGCGACGGGCCCGGAGGAAGGCGGCGTAGTGCTCCCGCACGGCTGCCGGGTCGTCGGCGCCCGGGGTCGGCTCGAGCCAGTCGTCGCTGATGTCCGCGAGCACGGCGTCAATCGCGTCGTCGCTCAACCGCTCGGCAAGTACGGCGTCCTGCGCCTGTGCCTCGGGGGCGTACTCGCGCAGGATGTGCTCCGAGGCGTCGTACGCCTGGACCGCGAAGCGGGCTGGATCACCGGGGCCGCCTGACCACGAGTGGTGGAAGTAGAGCGAGGCGCCGTGATCGATGGCGTACAGGACGTCGCGCCAGACCAGCAGGTTCGGGTTGCGCCAGCTGCGGTCGACGTTCGCCGTGAACGCGTCCAGCCAGAGCACCCGACCGGCGAGATCGCGATCGGGTTCGGAGCCGGGGTCGTACCCGAACGAGCCGGGCAGGAAGTCGATCCCGAGGTTCAACCCGGGGCTCGCGTTGATCAGGTCCTGCACTTCTTCGTCGGCCTCGTAGCGCGCGATGTCGGGATCGAGGTCCAGCACGACCTGATCGGGCGTCGGGATCTCGAGCCGGCGGGCGAGCCCGGCCACGATCACCTCCGCGACGAGCACGCGCGGTCCCTGGCCGGCGCCGCGGAACTTGCACACGTAGGTGCCGAGGTCCTCGGCCTCGACGATCCCGGGCAGGCTGCCGCCCTCACGCAACGGCGTGACGTAGCGGGTGACCCGCACGGTCGGAAGGGTCACAGGGGCAACTCGTCGGCGAGGCGCTGCTTCTCGGCAGCGACGTCGAAGTCCGCCTTCGGCCAGTCGAGGTCGAGGGACTTGAGCGCGTCCAGGAGGAGCGTGCCGATGGCGAGGTTGCGATACCACTTCTTGTCGGCCGGGATCACGTGCCAGGGCGCGACGTCGGTGTTCGTCCGTTCGATCGCGATCTCGTAGGCCTCCTGGTAGGCCGGCCACTGGGCGCGCTCATCGAGGTCACCGGGGTTGTACTTCCAGTGCTTGGCAGGATCCTCGAGCCGGTCGAGCAGTCGCTGCTTCTGCTCCTCGGCCGAGATGTGGAGCATGCACTTGATGATCGTGGTGCCGCGGGCAGCGAGGTCCGCTTCCCATGCATTGATGGCGTCGTAGCGCCGCTCGATCTCGGCGGGCTCGGCGAAGGCACGGACCCGCGCGATCAGGACGTCCTCGTAGTGCGACCGGTCGAAGACACCGATCACGCCGATGGGCGGCAGCGCGTTGGTGATCCGCCACAGGAAGTCGTGTGCTCGCTCCTCCTCGGTCGGGGCCTTGAACGACGTGATCCGGACTCCCTGCGGGTCGACGAGACCAACGGTGGATCGCAGCGTCCCGCCCTTGCCCGAGGTGTCCATGCCCTGCAGCACCAGCAGGATGTTGCGTTCGCCCCCAGCCTTGCCATCGGCCCACAGGCGCTCCTGGAGATCGGCCAGTTCCGGGCCCATTGCGAGAAGGTCCTCGGCGCCGGTCTCCTTGTCGCCGTCGTAGCCGGGCGCGGCGTCGGTGTCGATCGCGGCAAGATCGATCGCACCCGGGGCAACCCGCAGCGAGGAGGTCAGGTCCGAGACGGGGAACGGAGAACTCATGGAATGACCCTAATGGGCCTTGCCGCCCTGGCGATTGACGAGCGGCGGGGTCGAGGACCAGGGGAAGTCGATCCAGGCATCCGTACGACGCCAGACGTACTCCGCGTTGATGACGGTCCACGGCTTCTCGTAGATGACGGCGGTGCGCGCTTCGGCCACGTGGTCAGCGAAGAAGTCGCGGACCACCTCGAGCGTCTTGCCGGTGTCGGCGACGTCATCGGCGATCAGGACCTTCATGCCGGTCAGGTCGATCGCCGCAGGGGTGGGCGGAAGCATCATCGGCACGTCGAGGCGCTGATTGACGCCGGTGTAGAACTCGACGTTGACCGCCGACAGGTTCTTCACGTCCAGCGCGTAGCCCAGCCCCATGGCCAGGCCGAGGCCGCCGCGAGCGATCGCGAGCACGATGTCGGGCTCGAAGCCGTCGTCGACGACCTGTTGAGCGAGCTCGCGGACGGCGGTGCCGAACAGCTCGTAGGTCAGGACCTCGCGGACAGGGGGCGGCGTCTCACTCGTCGTCACCCGACCATTCTGGGGTACCGAGCTCGCGCTTGACCACGGCATAGGCCAGCCCGGGCGAGTACCCCTTGCGGGCCAGCATGCCGACCAGTCGCCGGGTGGCGACCTGCTGGTCGAGCCCACGCATCGTGCGCAGCTTCTTGCGGACCAGGACGCCGGCCGCGTCCTCCTCGTCACCGGGATCGACCTCGGCCAGCACCGTGCGGGCGGTGTCGTCGGCGATGCCCTTGCGACGCAACTCGGCCGCCAGCGCAGTCCGCGCGAGCCCACGGGTGCGTTGCCGACTGTCGACCCACGCGCGGGCGAAGGCCTCGTCGTTGATCAGACCGACCTCCTCGAACCGGTCGAGCAGCCGGCCCGCCACGTCCTCGGGGACGTTGCGGCGGGCCAGCCGCTCCTCCAGCTCATGGCGGCTGCGAGCCGTGATGCTCAACTGGTCGAGCAGGATCTTGCGCGCGACCGACTCGGGGTCGGCGTCCTCGGTCCACCCCAGGTCGTCGGGTGGCTCGGCTCTGCGGTTCGGCCAACTCGCCATGACTACCTCCGTGAGATGAGCCCGGAGGTTTCGAGGCTCGTCGCTGGCGCTCCTCGCACCTCAACCACCGGTGCCGCTGGTTGAGGTGCGAGCGCAGCGAGCCTCGAAACCAACGATCAGAAGGAATCCACGCCGATGGGCTCGTCGGAGAGCGCGTCGTTGTCGACCGTCGGCGTCACGCCCAGCGTCTCGAGGATCCGCTTCTCCAGCTCGTTGGCGAGGTCCGGGTTGTCCTTGAGGAAGGTCCGGGCGTTCTCCTTGCCCTGGCCGAGCTGGTCGCCCTCGTAGGTGTACCAGGCGCCGGCCTTGCGGACGAGGCCCGCTTCGACGCCGACGTCGATCAGACCGCCCTCGCGACTGATGCCCTTGCCGTACATGATGTCGAACTCGGCCTGCTTGAACGGCGGGGCGACCTTGTTCTTCACGACCTTGACGCGGGTCCGGTTGCCGACCATGTCGGTGCCGTCCTTGAGCGTCTCGATCCGACGGACGTCGAGACGCACCGAGGAGTAGAACTTCAGCGCCCGGCCACCGGTGGTGGTCTCGGGCGAGCCGAACATGACGCCGATCTTCTCGCGCAGCTGGTTGATGAAGATCATCGTGGTGTTGGAGTTGTTGAGCGCACCGGTCATCTTGCGCAGCGCCTGGCTCATCAGTCGCGCCTGGAGGCCGACGTGGCTGTCACCCATCTCGCCCTCGATCTCGGCACGCGGCACGAGCGCGGCCACCGAGTCGATGACGATCAGGTCGAGCGCACCGGAGCGGATCAGCATGTCGGCGATCTCGAGCGCCTGCTCACCGGAGTCGGGCTGGGAGACCAGCAGGGAGTCGGTGTCGACACCGAGGGCCTTGGCGTACTCCGGGTCGAGCGCGTGCTCGGCGTCGATGAACGCCACGATGCCGCCAGCGGCCTGGGCGTTGGCCACCGCGTGCAGGGCAACGGTGGTCTTACCGCTGGACTCGGGACCGTAGATCTCCACGACCCGGCCGCGCGGCAGCCCGCCGATGCCCAGGGCCACGTCCAGCGCGATCGCGCCGGTCGGGATCACTTCGAGGGGCGCACGGGTGTCGTCACCGAGGCGCATCACCGAGCCCTTGCCGTAGTTCTTCTCGATGCTGAGCAGCGCTGCGTCGAGCGCCTTCATCCGGTCATCGCCAGCCATGTCGTTCGCTCCTGGTGTCGTGGTGAGGTCGGTACATCGGCGACGCTATGACGAGGTCCCGACACAGCCTGATCAGCCGGGTCGTGGGTGTGGACAAACACGTCTGTACGTCGTACCTGTGGACGGTTGGCGGTCGAGCCAGCGTCCCGTGGGAACAAACCTAGACGAACAGGTGTTCGAAACAGTTCAGGCGGTCCGGCGTGTCGCTGCCTCCGCAGGTTCGGGTACGCCGACCGGTCCCCGTCGGCTAGGTTCGCCAACGTGCCGTCGACAAGGGAGTAGGCGCATGCAGATCGTGCTGTCCTGGTTTGCCCATGGTCCGGTTGCGACCGAGGAGACGTCGGCACGCACAGCCCGGTTCGCCCATGCGCTCGGTGACCTCGTGCCCGCCTCCTGGCAGCGCCACGACCTCGGCGGCGACGACTGGGGCGTCATCGTGCTGCATCCCGCCGACCAGCGGGCCTACCGGTGGCCGGTCGTCGCTGGGGAAGGCCCCGTCACCGCGGTCTCGATCGGGCTACCGGTGGGCATCGACGCCGGAACCGGACCGACGGCGCTGGCCGGGCGGCTGCTCGCCGGCGAGGACGTGCACCGCGAAGGGGTGCCACCGTTCGCCCTGCTGGCGCTGGACACCGACCGGTTCGCCCTGCAGCAGGACTGGCTCGGGATGGCCCGGGTCTTCACCGGCACCGCCGACGGCGTCACCGCGTTCTGCACCCAACCCACGCTGCTCGCCACCTTCCTGCACGGGACGGCGCGGCCGGACCTGGCCGGCTGGACGTCGTACACCGTCTGCGGGCACTTCGGCGGGGACCTGTCACCGGTGGCAGGGACCCGCCAACTGCGTCCCGGAGAGCGCGCCACGGGTCGCCGCCTGCCCGAGGGCGGCTGGCAGGTCGGCAGCGAACTGCGGTGTGCCGTCGACGACGTCGTGACCAGTGGGCTCGCCGACCAGGGACGCCCGGTGGCCGAGCAGCTGGACCGGGCCGCGGCCACGCTGACCCGGGTCGCCGAGAGCGTGCACCGGCTCTACGACGACGAGATCACCCTCGGCCTGTCCGGCGGCAAGGATTCCCGCCTCATCGCGGCCACCCTGGTCGCCGCCGACCGGACCCCGCGGTTCCTCACCAACGACGACATCGCGGACGAGGGTGAGACGAGCCGTCGCCTCGTGCAACTGCTGCGGGACCGGCGCGGCCTCCACCCCGAGCACGTGGTGCGGCTCGCCGGAGCGCCCGCGAAGGTGCTGGACACCGGACTGCTGGAACGCGCGCGGGGGCTGCGCGACCACTACGACCACCAGTTCCCGTCCACCTACATGGCCCGCCCGGCGACCCCCGCGACGCTGTCCAGGCAGGTCCGGCCCGCCACCTACACCGGCGCAGCGGGCGAACTGGCCATCGGCTACTGGTACCCGGCCGTCGACGCCGGCCCGGCCGTCACGCCGCACCGGGCGGGCCTGGATCGCCTGTTCCGCGGCGCGCCCAAGGCCGCCATCGTGCCGGCGGTACTGGCCGCCGAAAGTGATCGGATCAACGGCGTCTTCCAGCACGCCGAAGCCACCGGCGTCCACGGCCTGCACCTGATCGACTACCTCTACCTGGTGGAGCGAATGCGCCGCTGGGCCACCTCCGCCTACGTCACCGGCATGATCACCCCGTTCCTGGCACCGGGGTTCGTCGCCACCACCTTCTCGTTGACCCCGGCGCAGAAACGCGACCAACTCCTGCACACCGGCCTGATCGCCCGGCTGGTACCGGAGTGGGCCGACGTGCCGTTCGTGAAGGTCCCGGCCAGGCAGTCCACGGCCACCCAGGTGTGGGAGGGCGACGGCGTGGCGGTGGTGAGCGACCTGCTGGACACCTCCCACGGCTCGCTCGCCGGGCTGATGCGCAAGCCTGCGGTCGAGAAGGCCCTGCGCAGCGCGGTGCTCGGCGGTCGCCCGGACCCGCGGGTCCTGCAGCAGTTCACCGCGCTGGCGGTTGCGGCGGAACGCCTGGAGGCCGACACCGTCCGGGCCGCCACCGGCACCACCTACATCCGGGTCACCGCGCCTCCGGAACAGCCCGGGCGCGACCGCGCCCCGGTGCGCCTGCTGCGACGGATCCGGCGGACTCCGCTCGGCGACCGCGTCTGGACCGCCGTTCGCCGCGTGCGCGCCCGCTGACGGCCCTGCACGACCAGGCGTGCGGACCCCGCTCAGGCCGTCCGGCGTGTCGTCTCGACTGCTGCGCGGGCCGATGCGCCGAGCACGCCGACGACGAGCACCAGGCTCGCGAGCGCCAGCGTCGGGTAGTCGCCGAGGTCGACGATCACCCCCGCCAGCGCACCCGTCACCGCGGCGGTCAGGCCCATCACCAGGTCGGAGGTGCCCTGGACATCGGTGCGTGCCTCGATCGGCGCGTGCTCGGCCACGAGGGTGGAGGCGGACACCATCACCAATGACCATCCGACCCCGAGGAGGAACAGCCCGGCGGTCACCTGCCACGACATGCCGGTGGGCGCCGAGGCGCAGAGCAGCAGCGCCACCAGGAGCGTCGCTCCCCCGGCACCGAGCACGGGTGGCCGCCCGACGCGGTCGGCCAGCATCCCGACCAGCGGCGAGAAGGCGAACATGCCGAGGACGTGGACGCTGATCACGATGCCGATCACCTCGAGGCCCGAGCCACCGTGCTCCATGTGCAGCGGGGTCATCACCATGACGCCGACCATGGTCGCGTGGGCCAGGGCGAGAGCAGCGATCGCGTAGCCGAGGATCGGGTTGTCGCCGATGGCCTTCATGGCACGTCCCCACGACGAGCGGCCGCCGGCAACACGCGGAGCACGGCCCGCGGCAGCATCCGCCGCGCCTTCGAGCTGCTGGGCGAGCAGCAACGGGTCGGGCCGGAGCAGGAGGCCGACGACCAGCGCGGCGAGCAGCATTCCCATCGCGCCGAGCGCGAACGGTCCCGTCAGTTCGGGGATGTCGACGAGGTCGGCGAACGCCCCGGCGGGCCCGGTGAGGTTCGGGCCGGCGACCGCGCCGATGGTGGTCGCCCACACGACGAGCGACAACGAACGTGCGCGGGTCTCATCGGTCGCGAGGTCGGTGGCGGCGTAGCGGGCGGCACTGTTGGCCGCCGTACCAGCGCCGAGGAGGACGGCTCCGACGAGCAGGACCACCATCGACCCGACGACACCGGCGACGACGGCGAGCAGACCACCGCACGCGCCGATGAGATAGCCGCTCATCAGGCCGGTCCGTCGTCCGCGTCGCGCCATCAGCGGTGCGAGCAGGAACGAGATCACCGCGGCACCGAGCACCTGTGCGGTCTGCGCGAGGCCGGACTGCGCCTCGGAGCCCGACAGGTCGCGGGCGAGCAAGGAGGCAGTGGCGATGCCGATGGTGATGCCGACGGCACCGACGGCCTGGGTCAGGACCAGGACGCGGACGGTACGGCGCTGCGCAGCGACGACGTCCCGGGTGGGATCGAGAAGGGTCACCGTTCGCTCGCGGGCAACTCGAGCTGTTCCCAGACCGCGCGCCACACCTGCTTGGGCTGTTCGCCGGCGTCGATGGCCTCACGGACCGTGCGGCCGCCGAGGGTCGCCATCACGAACTGGTCCGCCCAGACGTGCGCATA
>JAKFEI010000009.1:0-2196 GCA_036675765.1 Nocardioides sp.
GGGAAGCCGGAGACCGTGGTGACGCCCTTCAAGGTGCTGGTCACGATGGTGCACACCGACCAGGGTTGGCTCGTCGATGGTCTCGACACGGATCAGCGGCGAGACAAGACCAACTAGAACACGTTACAGTTCTGTGGTGGCCACCTCCGAGAGCGTCGAGTGCGACGTCGTCATCGTCGGCGCCGGACCCACGGGGCTGTTCGCGACCTACTACGCCGGTTTCCGTGGCCTGCGCGTGGCGCTGATCGATTCGTTGCCGGAACTCGGTGGCCAGATCACCGCGATGTACCCCGAGAAGGCGATCCTGGACGTGGCGGGCTTCCCGTCCGTGAAGGGTCGCGAGCTCGTCGACGGCCTGGTGGCCCAGGCGTTGACCGCGGAGCCGATCCAGCTGCTGGGCAGGACCGCGCTCGAGCTCGTGGCCAACGAGGAGTCCGGCGTCAGCCTGACCCTCGACGAGGGCACCGTCGTGAACGCCAAGGCCCTCATCATCACCGCCGGCATCGGCAAGTTCAGCCCGCGCCCGCTTCCGGCGGCTGCCGGGTGGATCGGGCGCGGCGTCGAGTTCTTCGTGCCGGGCTTCGCACCGTACGCCGGCAAGGACGTCGTCATCGTCGGCGGTGGTGACAGTGCCTTCGACTGGGCCCTGCACCTCGAACCGATCGCGCGCTCCGTCACGCTGGTGCATCGCCGCGACGCGTTCCGCGCGCACGAACGTACCGTCGAGCAGGTCCGCGCGTCCTCGACCCAGTTCGTCACCAAGGCTGAGGTGACCGCCCTGCGGGACGCTGCAGGCGGCACTGACGGAGAACTTGCCGAGGTGGAGATCACCGTCGACGGCGTGCCGGAGACACGGCCGGCGCAGGCGGTCGTCGCGGCGCTCGGATTCGTTGCCGATCTCGGCCCCCTCCAGCAGTGGGGTCTCGAGACGCACCGTCGCCACATCGTGGTCGACGGGGCCATGCGCACGAGCCTGCCGCGGGTCTTCGCGGCCGGCGACATCACCGAGTACGACGGCAAGGTCCGCCTGATCGCCGTGGGCTTCGGGGAGGCCGCCACCGCGGTCAACAACGCCGCCGTCGTCATTGACCCGAGTGCCCACGTCTTCCCGGGCCACTCGTCGGAAGGAAGCTGACATGGGTGCTGCAGGACGCGACAAGGTCAAGCTCACCGACGAGGAGGTCACCGCGCTGCTGGGCGAGAACCTCAAGGTGCAGGTGGCCGCCAACGGGCACGATGGCTTCCCGCACCTCACCACGCTGTTCTACGTCGTGCGCGAGGGCAAGATCGCGTTCTGGACCTACGGACGCAGCCAGAAGATCGTCAACCTGGAGCGGGACCCGCGGGTGACCGCGCTGGTCGAGGACGGCGTCGACTACTTCGAGCTGCGCGGCGTATCGATCGAGGGACGTGCGGAGATCGTCCGCGACTACGACACGATCTTCGAGATCGGCGCGGCCGTCGCCACCCGGATGGTGGGCGCGGATTCCTTCGAGGCGCTGGGGGACTTCGGGCGCGAGACCGTCGAGAAACAGGCGACCAAGCGGGTGGGCGTGATCATCCACCCCGAGAAGGTCGCTTCCTGGGATCACCGGAAGATGACGTGAAAGGCATGACTGACATGAAGATCAAGGTCGACTTCGACCTGTGTGAGTCCAACGGGCTGTGCGAGGCCATGGCGCCCGAGGTGTTCGAACTGGACGACGACGACTTCCTCCAGCTCCACACCGAGCAGACGACCGACGAGAACATCGCGCAGGTCCGTCAGGCGGTCGCTGCCTGCCCGCGCGCCGCCATCACGCTGGTGGAGGAGTGAGCGTGGCAGACGGTACGTCGCTCGAGGGCAAGGTCGCTGTCGTCACGGGTGCGGGCGCTGGCCTGGGTCGCGCCGAGGCGCTGGCCCTTGCCGCCGCCGGCGCGAGGGTCGTCGTCAACGACCTCGCCGGAGCCGGTGACGACGCGGTCGAGGAGATCCGGTCGCTCGGTGGCGAGGCAGTCGTCGTCGAGGGTGACATCAGCCAGCGCAGCACGGCCGACGCCTTGATGACCGCAGCGGTCGACGGCTTCGGGGGGCTCGACGTCGTCGTCAACAACGCCGGCATGACGCGCGACCGGATGCTCTTCAACCTGACCGACGACGAGTGGGACGCGGTCATCGCCGTCCACCTGCGCGGTCACTTCCTGCTCTCGCGCAAC
>JAKFEI010000243.1:0-2195 GCA_036675765.1 Nocardioides sp.
CCACGCGACCGCGGCCCGCATCCGCAGCATCTTGGGGTCGTTGTCGTCGCCGGGGTCGCCGGGACCCGGACCGACGATGACCAGGTCGTCGCCGTCGAGTGCGCCGTCGACGTACGCCTCATGGCGCACCACCCGGCTGCTGATCCCCATCCGGGTCAGCATGTGGCGCAGCATGTTCACGAAGTCGTCCTCACCGTCGAGGATGACGGCGGACTTCCCGATCAGCCGCGGGTCGACGGGCGTACCGGCCTGGTCGGCGAGCCAGAAGCTGGAGAGCCGGTTGTTGCGGCCGTTGAGCGCGATCAGCACCTCCTCGTCGGCGACGAGGGTCGCGACGTCGGTGGTGGGGATCGGCGCGGGTGGAACGAGCCCGAAGGCGGACAGGATGCCGCCGGCCTTGGCGTGCGTCTCCGCCACTTCGTACGACGGCACGGAGTCCCGCACGAGGGTCGCTCCCGCCGTCACCTTCAGCGCCCCGTCGATCGAGACGTCGGCCGTACGGATCACGATCGGGCTGTCCACGACGGGCTCACCGGCGGCGTCGCGGCCGAACAGCGCCAGCGCGGCGCCGTAGTAGCCGCGGCCCTCGGGCTCGTACTGCTTGATCAGCCGGCACGCGTTCTCCACGGGCGAACCGGTGACCGTGGCGGCGTACATGGTGTCCCGCAGGACCTCGCGCACGTCGCGCGACGTACGCCCGGCAAGGAGGTACTCGGTGTGGATCAGGTGGGTCATCGGCTTGAGGAACGGGCCGAGCACCTGGCCGCCCTCGGTGCAGATGTCGCACATCATCTTGAGCTCTTCGTCGACGACCATGAAGAGCTCGTAGATCTCCTTCTCGTCCTTGAGGAACTCGGCGAGGCGCTCCTCCGTGCTGCGCGTCTCGCCGGCGGGCGGGCGCAGGTGGAAGGTGCCGGAGATGGGGTTCATCCGGACGTCGCCGCCGTGCACGCTGACGTGGCGTTCGGGGCTGGCGCCGACGAGGTAGCGGTCGCCGGTGAAGAAGAGGAACGTCCAGTAGGCGCCGCGCTCGCGCTCGAGCAGGCGACGGTAGACGGTGAGCGCGACGTCCGCGCTCCAGTCGGCGACCACGGCGCGGTAGTTGCGGCCGATGACGAGGTTCGCGCCCTCGCCCTGGCCGATCTCCTCGCTGATGATCGACTCGACGACCTTGGCGTACTCGTCGTCGTTGGTGTCGAAGCCACCGCGGTCGGTGAACTCGACCGGCACCTCGTCGATCGCAGCGATCACGTCGGCCACGGAGAACTCGTGCTCGGCCTGGACGTCGACGACCACCAGCGGGGTGCCGTCATCGTGCGCCTCGAACCCGCGCTCGGTGACCTGGCAGAACGGCACCGCGACCAATCGGTCGCAGATGTGCCCGGCCTCGGGAACGCCGGTCTCGAGCGGGATGTCCATGATCGACTCGGCGGTGCTGCGCGTGCCGCCGAGCACGCCGACGGTGTCGCGATCACCTGCCCGGGTGGAGCGCCGGATGATCGCCCACGCCTCGTGCCCCTGGATGGCCGTGATGGCTTCCCGGGCAGTGAGGCTGGTGCTGGTCTGATCCGACATGGGTGAAGCCTATTCGGGGTGGGTGGTGGGGCGCCGCCCGGTTTCGCCCTGCGGCCGGTGGCCTACCTCCGCGCGCCCCGCCACCGCCCGGCAAGCCCGCCCCCGAGGAGCAGCGCCCCGACCGCGCCGAAGAGGATCGGTGGGTTCGAGAACCAGAAGTGCGTCGAGGGCAGGTCCGTCATCGTCGAGTAGTAGCCGGTGGTGTCGATGACGAACCAGAGGAACGGGACCAGCGCCCACACGAGTGCGGCCAGGACCGGCCCCAGGCCGGAGATGCGGGCGGTGGCAGCAACCCCCGTCAGCACCAGGCCGCCGGCGAACATGATCACGAACTGGCCGGCGCTGCCCTCGTCCAGGGACGCCCCGTAGGCCTGCCCCCGGAGGTACCGGGTGGCACCGTAGTCGAAGAGCAGGAGTCCGACGGGCGTCGCGAGCAGCGCGATGCCGACGCTGGCGAGGTGGCGGAGGGCCATCGACTGGCGGCCCGTGCGGGGTGTGTGGGCGAACGCAACGGGCGGTGGCGGCGGCGCGTACGGGGCTCCTGAGTCGGTCATGGAATCGAGCCTGCCCCGGGTCGGGGTCGTCCGAAACCGCTCGAGGTCGTGGCCGGCCGCCGGGAC
>JAKFEI010000501.1:0-2193 GCA_036675765.1 Nocardioides sp.
GTGCGCGACGTCCACGACCTGCACGCCTGGACCCTGACCTCCGGCATGAACGTCGCCACCGCCCACCTCGTGCTGGACGACGGCGCCGACGGCGGCGACGCGCTCCGGGCCGGCCAGGCGCTCTTGCGCGACCGGTTCCAGATCGAGCACGCCACCCTGCAGGTCGAGGGTCACCGCTCCACGGACTGCGACGCCGTCACCTGGTGAGCCGTCTAGTGTGACCGCATGACGCAGATAGATCTCGCCGCACCCGTCCTCGTCACCGGCGGAAGCGGGTACGTCGCCAGCTGGATCGTGCGCCAGCTGCTCGAGGACGGACGGACCGTCCGCGCCACCGTGCGCAACCCGCAGAAGCCGAAGGGTCTCGAGCACCTGCATGCGCTCGCCGACGCGCACCCCGGCCGGCTGACCCTCCATCAGGCCGACCTGCTCGACGAGGGCAGCTTCACGGCCGCGATGGAGGGCGTCGAGCTGGTCATCCACACGGCGTCGCCGTTCCTGCTCGGCAAGGTCAAGGACCCGCAGAAGCAGCTCGTCGACCCCGCCCTCGACGGCACCCGCAACGTGCTGGCGAGCGTCAACGCCACCGAGAGCGTCAAGCGGGTGGTCCTCACCAGCAGCGTCGTCGCCCTGCACGGCGACAACTGCGACGTCGTCGGGCGGCCCGTCACCGAGGCCGACTGGAACACCACCAGCAGCCTGGAGCACCAGCCCTACCCGTACTCCAAGACCGTCGCCGAGAAGGACGCCTGGGCGATCGCGGGGGCCCAGGAGCGGTGGGACCTGGTCACCATCCACCCCGGCCTCGTGCTCGGCCCGGCGCTGACCACCTCGAGCGTCTCCGGCTCGATGGACACGATGAAGCACTTCACCGACTACTCCCTGGCCCTCGGTGTCCCGAAGCTCTACCTCGGCGTGGTCGACGTACGCGATGTCGCGCGGGCGCACATTGCCGCCGGCTTCACCCCGGAGGCCAAGGGGCGCTACCTGACGAACGCCGACACGATCAGCATGCTCGGCATCGGACGGATCCTGGCCGCGTCCTTCGGCAACAAGCTCACGTTCCCTCGGATGATCGCGCCCAAGGCGGCGGTCAAGCTGAGCGCCCCGTTCGCCGGCCTGACCCGTGAGTACGTCGAGAAGAACGTCGGCCACCGGCTCGCGTACGACAGCAGCCGCACCACCGCCGAGCTCGGCATCGACTTCCGCCCCGTCGCCGAGACCGTCACCGAGCACTACCAGCAGATGATCGACGACGGGCTCGCCAAAGCCTGACGCCGAGTTGGGGTTTGTCACCGTCGAGTTGTGAGTTGTCGCCGGTACGGCGGTGACAAACCCCAAGTCGCGCGTGACAAACCCCAAGTCGCGGTCAGGCGTGGGCGAGCGAGAGCTTGAGGGCGAAGCCGAGGAAGATCGCGCCGACGGCTGAGGTGCCGACGGCGGACAGCGACTTGCGGCGCCGGAAGGCCTCGGCGAGGCGGGTGCCGCCGAAGATCAGCGCGGACAGGTAGGCAACGCTCGCGATCTGGGCGAAGATCCCGAGCACCAGGAACGACAGTGCCGGGTGGGCGTAGCCCGGATCAACGAACTGCACGAAGAAGGCGACGAAGAACAAGATCGCCTTCGGGTTGAGCAGGCTGATCACCAGGGCCCGACGGTACGGGCGCTCGTCGGGCGCCATCGGCGGCGACCCGTCGGCGACGGCCTGGACCGCCCGGTGCCGCGCGCGCCACATGAGGAACGCGCCGCGCAGCATGGTGAAGGCGAGGTAGCCGAGGTAGCCGGCGCCGACCCACTTCACGATCGAGAAGGCCAGGTCGTTGGCCTGCAGCAGGGAGGCGACTCCGGCGGCCGACAGCGTCATCAGGACGGCGTCGCCGGTGAAGACGCCGGCCGCGGCCGAGTAGCCGTCGCGGACCCCGCGCCGAGCGGCGACCGAGAGGACGTAGAGCGAGTTCGGTCCGGGCAGCAGGATGATCAGGATCAGTCCGACGAGGTACGACGACAGGTCGGTGATGCCCAGCACGGGCCGATCCTCCCACGGGGTGGGTCACCCGAACGATGAGTTTTCGCGGGCGCACGGGTCTGGTTCGGCATGGGCATCGTGACCGCGGACATCACCACCACCGTCGACGGGTTCGGGGCGGCGGCCGACCAGAGCCTCGAGCACCCGTTCGGCAGCCTGGACCACCT
>JAKFEI010000038.1:0-15000 GCA_036675765.1 Nocardioides sp.
GAGCGGACCCGACGGATGTCCTCGGCCAGCGCGGTCTTCTGGTTGGCGATGACGTGGAACGGGTGCCACGACACGTCCTGGCCGGTCGCTTCACCGATCTTGGCCTGGATGTCGGCCTCGGACGAGGACGCCATGGCGCAGCGGGTGTGGGGGATGACCAGGATCCGGTCGACGTTGAGAAGGTGCGCGCCCAGGACCAGCGCCTCGAGCGCAGCCTCGGTCACGCGGCCGCCGGGGTTGCGGAAGATCTTCGCGTCGCCGTGCTTCAGGCCGAGCATCTTCAGCGGGTCGATCCGCGAGTCCATGCAGGTCACGATCGCGACACCGGCATGGGCCTTGCCGTCGAAACCACCGAACTCGAAGTGGTCCGCGAACTCGCGGTTGGCCTTCAACAGATCGTCGAATTCACCCATGGTGGAAGTCTATCCAGCAGTTCGGAGCACTTCCGCGGTGTCCACTTCGCGGGTACCCGCCCGGGCGAACAGGATCAACGCGAGTACCGCGGCCGCGAACGCCGCGACGGCAGCGCCGACGAAAACGGCGTGCTCCTGGACGATGCCGAGCTCGCGGATGCCGAGCGAGGGGTCGGCCGCCTGGGTGGCGTAGAGGCGGCGCAGGCCGATGGTCGTCAGCGCGGAGATGCCGACCAGCATGCCGATCATCCGGGCGACCACCACGAGGGCGCTGGCCAGCCCGTGGGAGTCGTCGTCGGTGTTGGCCAAGATCGCGGCGTTGACCGGCGCGAGGGCGAGGCCGAAGCCGAAGCCGCCGATCACGAGGGGCACGTTCGAGCCGAAGCCGTCGAGGCTCGTGGCGTCCCACTGAGCCATCGCGAGGAACGACACACCCGCCGCAGCCATGCCGATCGCGGTCAGCACGCCGGCGTTGAGGCGGCGCAGCAACCACCCGCCGACGATGGCACCGAACGGCAGGGCGGCGAGGAAGCGGAGCAGGATCAGCGCCGCGCCCAGTTGTGAGTCGGGCTGGGTGGTGGTGCGTGCGAACAGCGGGATGTCGACCAGCGCGGCGATCAGCGCCCAGCCGACGAGGAAGCTCACGACGAGGGCGCCCCACGCAGGCGTCGCCCGGAGCGCACCGCGCGGCACGATCGGGTCATCGGCGCGACGCAGGTGCACCAGCAGCAGGATGACCGCGATCCCCGAGCCCACGAGGAACCACGGTCCCTGCGGGGAGAACACCGCCACCTCTGGATCGGCCGTGGCGAACGCCAGGACGATGCCGCCGAGGGCCGCGGCGAGCAGGGTGGCGCCGAGCAGGTCCGCGGCCAGCATGTGCCGGAACCAGCCACGCAGGTCGACCAGGGGCCGCGGCAGGAACCAGCAGCAGAGCAGGAACGCGACGGAGGTGCCGATCGTGATCAGGCCGATCGGGGTGACCCACCGGCTGCCGCCGTCGACGTACGGGATGAAGAGCTGGCCCCACGTGAGGTCACGCTGGATCGACGCGGGTTCGAGGAAGGTGATCACACCGGCGGTGAGGGTGGCGGCGAGCAGGAGTGCGGTGAGCGCTCTGGTCGCATGGCGTCTCGATACACCGGTCGCTCGTTCCTCGCGACCGGCACTCGACGAACTTGCGGCCAGGCTCGGCGCATCGAGACGCCCGCGCGCAAGGGCGCCGACGACCAGGACGAGCAGCACCCCACCGGCCAGGTTGATCGCGAAGATCCCGCGCCAGGACGTGAAGGACAGGACCAGCGCGCCGAACAACGGGCCCAGCACGCTGCCGAACTCCTGGACGGCGGAGACCAGGCCGAGCGGCAGGCCGCGGCGTTCGACCGGGTAGAGCGCGGCCACCAGCGACATGGTCGCGGGCACCAGGCCACCTCCGCCGACGCCTTGCAGGAACCGGCCGGCGACCATGCTCGGCAGGTCGTAGGACACAGCGGTCACCAGCGAGCCGATCGAGAAGAGCACGAGCGACATGGCCAGGACGGGCACCTGGCCCCGCAGGTCGGCGATCCGGCCGATCAGCGGCAGCATGGCGACGTACCCCAGCAGGAAGCCGGAGACGATCGGTGCGGCGCGCTGCAGTTCGTCGATGGGGATGCCGACGCCGGCCATCATGTCCGGCAGTGCGAGCACCACCACGTACGTGTCGACCGCCGCGAAGGCGACGGCGATGGCGCAGAACGTGAGGAGGAGCCGGTCCCTGCTCATTCCGGTCATGCCGGTCATTCCGGTGCGGAGATGTCCTTGGTGACGTCGTACTCGGTCACGTCGATCGTGTAGGTGACCTCGTCGGAGTCAGGGAAGAAGACCCCGGTCAGGCGGGCGGACCGCAGGTAGCCCTTGTCGTCGACGCGGTACGTCGCGTCGAACGCGTCGCCCTCGGCGCAGGGCAGGATCCCGCGGATCGAGTCGCCCGTCGCGGTGCCGGTGTAGGTGCTGAAGGTCTCCTTGTTGTCCTTGCCGCCGCGCTCGGTCTTGCCGGCGGAGACGTCCTCGCTGCTGGTCAGCACCGAGGAGACGCCCGAGTCGGGGTCGAGGAGCAGCGCCGGGTCGGGTGCGCAGAGGTCCTCGGGCTGGAAGCGGTCGCTCCAGCCGCCGAGGAGGGCGTGGTTGATGTACATCGTGCCGCCGACCGAGATGACGGGGACGCCGGTGACCGGGATGCCCGACACGTTGCCGTTGGCCGAGCCCTCGAACGCCGGCGGGTCGGCGGTGATCGTGCCGCTGGCTGCCGAGAGGTAGTCGACCCCGGGGTCGTCGCCGGTCGAGATCGACAACTCGATGCCGCTGGTCTCGTCGAGGAACTTCTTGGCCTTCACGCCGGCGTCGGACCAGTCCGCTCCAGCCTCGGGTTCGTCACCTGAACAGGCGGCGAGGCCGGTCACTGCAAACAGGCCGGTGAGCAGCGCGGCGGCCACTCGGGTGCGTCCGATCGTCATGACATCACCCTGACACATCGGAGGTCGGGCCGGCGGTCAGGCCGGCGGTCAGGCTGGCGGACAGTGGGCCAGCGGCAGCGGCGAGTGCCTGGCTCCCGGGCACTCCCGATCCGTCGCGGCGTCCCGTGGCTGCGGGCAGGTCGATCGGTGCGCCGCTCGCTGCGGCGGCCCGGGCGGGCGCCGTACCGGCCCACGCGAAGACCAGGGTGTCCTCGCCCTTGAGGAACCGGTGGCAGCGCACACCGCCGGTGGCGCGGCCCTTGGCGGGGTACTCCGCGAAGTCGGTCACCTTCACCGCACCCGGCTCGGTGCCGGGCAGTGCGGTCGACGAACCGGAGGACGTGACCACGACGGCGGGGGAGGCGAGGTCGAGGACGCCGAACCACGCGACGCTCTCGCCGGCTGCCAGCTTCACGCCGGCCATACCGCCACCGGACCGCCCCTGCGGGCGGACGCCCGCGGCGCCGTAGTGCAGGAGCTGGGCGTCGGTGGTGATGAAGCAGAGCTCCTCGGTGCCGCTGATCAGCTCGACGGCACCGATGACCTCGTCACCGTCGGCCAGGCGGATCACGTCCCACTCGTCCTTGCTGATGACTTCGGGGTTGACCCGCTTCACGACGCCCTGCTTCGTGCCGAGCGCCAGACCGGGACCCTCGGTCGCCAACGAGGTCAGCGCCAGTGCACGTTCGCCGGGCACCAGGTCGAGCACCTCGGTCAGCGGCAGGCCGCCCGAGAGGTTGGGCTCGTTGGCCGAGGGCGGGATCGCGGGCAGGTCCAGGACGCCCAGCCGGAGCAGCCGCCCAGTCGAGGTCAGGACGCCCACGTCGGCGCGGGCCGTCGTACGGATGGCGGAGACGACGACGTCGTGGTTCGCGCGCCCGCCACCGCTGCCGATGTCCTCGGCGTTCGTGGTGCGGGCCAGCAGGCCGGTGGAGGAGAGCAGGGCGAAGCAGGGCTCGTCCGCCACTTCCAGTGGCGCGGCTGCCGCGGTGATCGCGGTCGAGCCGGCCGACTCGAGCAGGACCGTACGACGCGGCGTACCGAACGTCTTGGCGATCTCGGCCAGCTCGTTGGAGACGACCTTCTTCAGCAGTCCCTCGTCGGCGAGGATCGCGTCGAGCTCCTCGATCTCCTTGCGCAGCTCCGACTGCTCCTTCTCCAGGTCGATCCGGGAGAAGCGGGTGAGTCGACGCAGCTGCATCTCGAGGATGTACTCGGCCTGGGCCTCGGAGAGGTCGAAGACGCTCATCAGGCGCTCGCGGGCGGTCGCGGCGTCGTCGCTGGTGCGGATCAGCTGGATGACCTCGTCGATGTCGATCAGCGCGAGCAGCAGGCCGTCGACCAGGTGCAGGCGCGCGGCCTTCTTGTTGCGCCGGAACTGTGAGCGCCGACGGACGACCTCGTAGCGGTGCTCGAGGAAGACCTCGAGCAGCTCCTTCAGGCCGAGCGTGCGGGGCTGGCCGTCGACGAGGGCGACGTTGTTGATGCCGAAGGACTCCTCCATCGGCGTCTGCTTGTAGAGCTGCTCGAGCAAGGCCTCGGGGACGAAGCCGTTCTTGACCTCGATGACCAGGCGCAGGCCGTGGGACCGGTCGGTGAGGTCCTTCATGTCGGCGATGCCCTGGATCTTCTTGGTCTGGACCAGGATCTTGATCCGCTCCATGACCTTCTCGGTGCCGATGTTGAACGGCAACTCGGTCACCACGATGCCCTTGCGGCGGCCGATGGTCTCGATCCGGGCGGTGGCCCGCATCTTGAAGACGCCGCGGCCGGTCTCGTAGGCGTCGCGCACGCCGTCGAGCCCGACGATCTTGCCGCCCGTCGGCAGGTCGGGACCCGGGATGAACCGCATGATCCCGTCGAGGTCGGTCTTCGGGTGCACGATCAGGTGGCGCAGCGCCTGCACGACCTCGATCAGGTTGTGCGGGGCCATGTTGGTCGCCATGCCGACCGCGATGCCGGTCGTGCCGTTGACGACGAGGTTCGGGATGGCCGAGGGCAGGACGGTCGGTTCGTACTCGCGACTGTCGTAGTTGGGCTTGAAGTCGACCGTGTCCTCGTCGATCGAGTCCGTCATCGCCACCGCAGCCGGCGCCATCCGGGCCTCGGTGTACCGCATGGCGGCCGGCGGGTCCTCGCCACCGGGCGAACCGAAGTTGCCGTGCCCGTCGACCATCGGCAACCGCATCGACCACGGCTGCGCCGTACGGACGAGGGCGTCGTAGATGGCGGTGTCGCCGTGCGGGTGCAGTCGACCCATCACTTCACCGACGATGCGCGCGCACTTCGAGTGACCACGATCGGGCCGCAGGCCCATGTCGTTCATCGTGTAGTAGATCCGTCGCTGGACCGGCTTGAGGCCGTCGCGTGCGTCGGGCAGGGCCCGGGAGTAGATGACGGAGTAGGCGTACTCCAGGAAGGACGACTGCATCTCGTCACCGATGTCGGTGTCGAGGATGTGTTCCTCGAAGTCCTCCGGAAGGGGTTCCTGCTTCGTGCGACGTGCCATGGGAGTCATTGTCCCGGTCGGCCCTGACCATCGGTGACCGGCCACGCCGTTGGGTCTCGAGACGGTTGCTACGCAACCTCCTCGACCAGCGGCAATCCAGCGGTACCGATAGATTTACGGTGTGAGCGCTGGCGACCCGACCCCGACCGAGGAGATTCAGGCACCGCCCGCGCACTGGGAGGGCGACGTACTGCTCCGTGACGGGCGTACGGCGCACATCCGCCCGATCCGTCCCGAGGACGAGGAACTCATGGTCGAGTTCTACGCGCGGGTCTCCGACGAGTCGAAGTACTACCGGTTCTTCTCGCCGATGCCGGTGCTGTCGGACCGCGACGTGCGGCGGTTCACCCACGTCGACCACCGCGACCGTGTGGCGCTGGTGATGATCCTGCAGGAACGCATGATCGCCGTCGGTCGGTACGACGTCGTGGCCGACAACGAGGCCGAGGTCGCCTTCCTCGTGGAGGACGGGCACCAGGGCCGCGGCATCGCGCAGCTCCTGCTCGAGCACCTCGCCCAGGCGGGCCGCGAGCGCGGCGTCGAACGCTTCACCGCCGAGGTGCTGCCCGACAACAGCCGGATGATCCACACCTTCCGCGACGCCGGCTACCGCGTGGCCAGCGGCTACCACGACGGCGTGATCACCCTCGAGTTCCCGATCGACCCGACCGACACCGCGATCGGGGTCATGCGCGACCGCGAGCACGCGGCCGAGGCGGCGTCGATCCAGCGCTTCTTCCATCCCAAGTCGGTCGCGATCATCGGCGCCAGTCGCCGGCAGGACACGATCGGCCAGGTGCTGGTGCGCAACCTGGTCACTGCCGACTTCACCGGCCGGGTCTATGTCGTCAACCCCAGCGCTCCGGCGGTCTCGGGCATGCCGGCCTACAAGAACGTCAACGACATCCCCGACGACGTCGACGTCGCGATCGTCGCCGTCCCGGCCGACTCGGTCACCGACGTCGTCCTCGACTGCGCCAACAAGGGCGTGCACGGCCTGATCGTGATCTCCTCCGGCTTCGCCGAGACGGGGGAGGAGGGCCGCAAGCGCCAGCGCCACCTCGCGGGACTCTGCCGCTCCTACGGCCTGCGCCTGATCGGCCCGAACTGCCTCGGAGTCATCAACACCGACCCGACCGTCCAGGTCAACGCGTCGCTCTCGTCGGTCATGCCGACCCGCGGTCGTGCCGGCTTCTTCTGCCAGTCGGGGGCACTCGGCTCCGCGATCCTCGAGAAGGTCAGGAACCGTGGTCTCGGCATCTCGACCTTCGTCAGCGCGGGCAACCGCGCCGACGTCTCGGGCAACGACCTCCTGCAGTACTGGGAGGAGGACGACGCCACCGAGGTCGTGATGATGTACCTCGAGTCGATCGGTAACCCGCGCAAGTTCTCGCGGATCGCGCGCCGCGTCTCGCAGCGCAAGCCGATCGTCGCGGTCCGGTCGGGTCGCACGACCCAGGGCGTACCGATGGGCCACGCGGTCCGCCGGATCGGTGCGCCGCAGGCCGCGGTCGATGCGATGTTCCGCCAGGCCGGAGTCATCCAGGTGGACACCCTCGACGACATGTTCGACGTGGCGCAACTGCTCGCGCACCAGCCGCTGCCGCGGGGACGCCGGGTCGCGATCGTCGGCAACTCCGACGCGCTCGGCCTGCTCGCCGCCGATGCCGCGTCCGCCGTGGGCCTGGTGGTCAACCGGTCCGTCGCCCTCGGTGCCGACGCCACGGCGGAGGACTTCGAGGACGCCCTCGACAACGCGATCGACGACCCCGACGTCGACTCGGTCATCGCCGTCTACATCCCGCCGCTCGACGTCACCGGCGAAGAGGTTGCGAACGTCCTGGCCGCTGTCGGCGAACAGTCCGACAAGCCGCTGGTCTCCTCGTTCCTCGGCGCCGAGGGCATCCCCGAGCTGCTGCGCGTGCCCGACGTCGCCGGTTCCTCTGCCGGACGAGGCTCGGTTCCGTCGTACCCGGCAGTGGAAGCGGCGGTCCGCGCCCTCGCGCGCGTCGTCGAGTACGCCGTCTGGCTGCACGCGCCCGACGGCCCGGCCGCCGACGCGGGCGAGGTGGACGTGCCCGCTGCGAAGAAGCTCGTCAAGCGGGTCCTCCGGTCGGCCGAGGGCGAGGTGGGCGATCGCGAGATCGAGCTCGACCAGTCGCTGGTCACCGAGTTGCTGGGCCACTACGGCATCGACCTGTGGCCCACCCGCCCGGTGGCCGACGCCGAGGATGCCGTCGCCGCCGGCGAGGAACTCGGCTGGGACGTCGTCCTCAAGTCGACTCTCGACTCCCTTCGCGAGCGCCCGGACCAGACCCACGTGTGGCGCAACATCAGCGACGCCGAGGACATGCGTGACGCGTGGGAGACGCTGACCCAGCTGATCGACCCGGCGATGGGCCGGTTCGTGGTCCAGCGCAGTGCGCCTCCGGGCGTGCCCGTCGCCATCCGTTCCTTCGAGGACCCGCTGTTCGGTCCTGTCGTGTCCTTCGGCATCTCCGGCCCGGTCATCGAGCTGCTCGGCGACTGGTCCTACCGGATTCCGCCGCTCGGGCAGCACGAGGTCGCCTCGATGGTGCGCGAGGTGAAGAGCTCGCCGCTGCTGTTCGGGTACCGCGGTGCCGACGCCGTCGACGTGACCGCGGTCGAGGACCTGATCACCCGCGTCGCCGCCCTCAAGAACGACCTGCCGAACGTCAGTTCCCTCGAGCTCACCCTCGTCCTGGCCGGGGTCGACGGCGCGCAGACGCTCACTGCCACGGCCCGGGTCGCGACGATCAAGGACCCGCGGCCCGATTCCCTCGTGCGCCGGATGCCGGACCTGGAATCCACCATCCCGGACTGAGTCGTCGACGCCTCTCGCTGCGCTTTCGGGCTGCCGTGCGAGGATGCGTCCATGCCGAATGCACGTCTTCGCGGTGGCGACGAACCCGACCGGATCGCCGACCTCCAGACTGCGATCAACCGCACCGGCTACTACCCGGAGGTGGTCGCCGACGCCGTCACCGGTGCCCTGGGCGGCGAAGCGGTGGTGTCGTACTACGTGCACCACGAGCCGACGTTCGAGCGTGACGAGGTCCGCCGGCACCAGACGGTCGTCGTCCTGACCCCGAGCCGGCTGATCCTCGCGCACACCGACGAGCACGCCGGCGACGACCTGTTGCCCGAGCCGTACACGTCGACCTCCACCGAGGCCGTGAGCCTGCGCGCGGTCGCCTCGGTCGTGGTGACCCGGATGACGACCAACCCGACCGCCGGCCCCACGCCTCCGGCCGAGGCCGTGCTCACGATCGGCTGGGGTGCGGTGAGCCGCGTCGACCTGGAACCGGCCGGCTGTGCCGATCCGCAGTGCGACGCCGACCACGGCTACACCGGAAGCCTCTCCTCGGATGACTTCTCGCTGCGGGTGTCCGCGGCCGCCGACGGCAAGGACGCGGTCGGGGGACTCCTGTCCTTCGCCGCGTCGCTCTCCGCCCTGACCCGGGGCTGAAGCGACGTGGTCGTGGAACAGACCGGCGTGAGCGGATTCTGCGAGCCCGCGTACGGCGTCCGCTCGCTCGGCGACGTCGTCCCTGCTGCGGCGCAGGCGCTCGGCAGCCCACTCGGCCCGGCCCCGACCGGGCTGACCCTTCCGGACGCCGCGTCGTACGTCGTGTTCCTCATCGACGGGCTCGGCGCCCGACTCCTTGAGCGCTACGCCCATGCGGCGCCGTACCTCTCCTCGCTGCTGGCGGGATCCTCACCTGCGACCGCCGGGGTCCCGTCGACGACGTCGACGTCCCTCACCTCGCTGGGCACCGGCCTGACTCCGGGGGCACACGGCCTCGTCGGCTTCACCACCCGGATCCCCGGAACCAGTGAGCTGCTCAACGCCCTGACCTGGGACGCCGACATCGAGCCGACCCTGTGGCAGCCGCACCAGACCGCGTTCACGTCGCTGCAGTACGCCGGCGTGCGGGTCACCGTCGTCAACAAGCGCGAGTTCAACGGCAGCGGCCTGACGGTCGCTGCCCATCGCGGGGCGGACTACGTCGGCGTCGACCGGGTCGGCGAGCGGATCGCCGCCGTGGTGGCCGCCTCACGTCCCGCGCCGCGGCAGCCCGCCCTGACCTATGTGTACGACGGCGACCTCGACTGGACCGGCCACCGCTGGGGCGTCGCATCGAGCCAGTGGCTCCAGCAGTTGGCGATGATCGACCACGAGGCCGAGCAGTTGCGTGACGCGCTTCCTCGCGACCGTCGTCTCCTGGTGATCGCCGACCACGGCATGGTCGACGTCCCGGACGCCGAGCGGATCGACGTGAACCATGACGACGACCTTCGTTCCGGGGTCGCTCTCGTCGGCGGCGAGGCACGCTTCCGCCACCTGTACTGCAAGGGCGGTGCCGTCCCCGACGTCGTCGACACCTGGCGCTCGGTGCTGGGGGAACGGGCGGACGTGATGACGCGCGGCGAGGCGATCGCGCGGGGCTGGTTCGGGCCGGTTGATCCGTCCGTCCTGCCGCGCATCGGCGACGTGGTCGTCGCGTGCCGGGACGACTTCGCCGTGCTGTCGACCGAGGGGTTCCCCTACGAGGCGAAGCTGATCGGCATGCACGGATCGCTCACGCCCGACGAGATGCTGATCCCGATCCTGCTGGACTGAGGCATCTCGATACGCGGCTCGCTGGCGCTCGCGGCTACTCGACGAGCTTGAAGGGCAGCGGCTCGGGGGAGAGGCTGACGGCCCGCGCCCGTGCAGCGGTCAGTCCGCGCCGGTGGTGCTGGCGGCAGAGCACCTCGTAGGCGACGTCCAGGTCGTCGTGGACGTGCGTCGGGGTGTCGCCGTCGACATCGCCGACGACGATGACCTCACCTTCGGTGACCATCACGCCGTTCTCGGTGCGGGCGTTGTGGGTTGCTCGGCGGCCGCACCAGCACAGGGCCTCGACCTGCAGGACCTCGGTGCGGTCGGCGATCTCGACCAGGCGCGCCGATCCGGGGAACAGCCGGGTGCGGAAGTCGGTGAGGATGCCGAAGCAGAAGACGTCGATCTGCAGCTCGTCGACGATCTTCGCGAGCTGGTCGACCTGTTCGGAGGTGTAGAACTGCGCTTCGTCGCAGATGAAGTAGTCGATCCGGGCGCCCTGTGTCAGCGCGTCGACGGTGAAGCGCCAGAAGTCGAACGCCGGCTCCACCTCGAGGGCGTCAGCGGTCAGGCCGAGCCGCGAGGAGACCTTGGCGGCGCCTGCCCGGTCGTGGGAGGTGAACAGCCGACCGATCCGCCCACGGGCGGCGTGGTTGTGGTTGGTCTGCAGCGCGAGCGTCGACTTCCCGGCGTCCATGGTTCCGGTACGGAAGGTCAGTTCAGCCACGCGCGCATCCTCTCATCCGGCGGCGGACAGCTGGTCGGGTGATGCCCGGGACAGGGATCCCCGGGGACCGAAGGGTAAAGATCGCTGCTTGAAGGGGCAGATATCGCTGATTCGCGTGCACAACGGAGCAGACAGGCGAACACTGGGAAACTCCGACCGGACCGAGGAGAGTGACTATGGGGGTCGCCACCAAGCTCTTCCAGCGGCGAAAGCACCGCGCGTCGCGGTGGGGTCGTCTGACGACCACCGCTGTGCTGGCGGCCGTTCTCGTCACTGTGCTCGCGGTCGTGGCCTCGCAGACCAGTCTGGTCAGCAGGATCACCTCGGATGACACCTCTCCCGTCGCTGCGCCGGCCGGCCCGACGACCTCGGCCCCCGCAGCAGAAGCCCCGATCGCGGCCGCCGCAGAGCCCGCTCCCGCCTTCGTGGAACCCGTTGCCCTGGTACGACGCGCGCCGCTCGCTGCGCGCTACCCGGGTGCCCTGCTGGATGCACCCCTCGGTACGTCGGCCGCGTATCAGCGGGCCGCCGCGATCATCAATCTCACCGCCGACTGCCACCTGGACTGGCTGACCCTCGCCGCCATTGCGCGCATCGAGTCCAACCACGGACTGGGCGAGGACGCGACGCACAAGGTCGACGTGAACGGCCTGGTCACGCCGGCGCTCGTGGGCAAGCCCCTCGACGGCCAGGGCGGCCGCGGGACGGTCGACGACACCGACGCGGGCACGATCGACCACGACCTGCGGTGGGACGCGCCGGTCGGGCCGTTCGGACTGATGCCGGCCACCTGGGCTGCGGTGGCGGTCGATGCCGACAGCGACGACGTACGCAATCCGCAGGACGTGGACGACGCGTCATTGGCGGCGGCCGTGGTGTTGTGCGCCGGGGGCCGGGACCTGGCCGACGAGAAGACCCTGCGGGCGGCATTGACCGCGTACCACCTCACGCCGGGATTCGCGGCGACCGTCCTGGAGCTGTCGTCGGTGTACGCCGACGAGATGGCGACCGTGCCGGTGTTCCTGCCCCTCCCGGGCACCATTCCGATTCCGGACAACCTCGCCGAGATCTGTGACTGTGCGCGCCCGAAGTCCGAGCCCCTCGTGCGCGAGGTGACGCCGCCCGTGTCGTCGGGTGGCGATGCTCCGGGCGGGGAGGCCACGCCGCCTGTGGTTGACCCGGGTGACCCCGATGGGGGCGGGACGATCGACCCGAGTGACTCGGGCGACCCCGTGGATCCTCCGTCGGACGAGCCCACCGATCCCGTGCCGTCCACCGAGCCCGAACCCGAGCCCGAACCGGCCGCCCCGCCTGCACCCGAGCCTGCACCGGAGCCGGCGCCGGAGCCCGCGCCTGAACCCGCACCGGAGCCCGCGCCGCAGCAGACGGCTGCTGCCGAACGGGAGCCCGCGCCGGAGGAGCCCCCGCCCCCGCCGCCCCCGCCCCCGAGCCCGGAGCCGGCTACGGAGCCCACCACTGAGGCCGCTGCGCCGACTGCCTGATCAGTCCCGTCGGGTGACGGACCGCCACCGCCGTGGCGGTCGTGGCGGTGCCGGCGCTGCTGCCGGGGACGGTTCGGAGTCGGCCTCGTAGACACGCCACTCGCCGTCGTACGGCGTCAGGCCCTCGTCGGCGATGCGTCGACGCAACTCGGTGACGGCCGCCCGCGGGTCGTCGTACGGCAGCCCGGCCAGCTGGTTGGGGCTGAACCGCCACCACTGGACGTCGAGCAGTGCGTCGACCAGGTCCTGGTCGAAGCGCGGGCGCAGCACCCGGGCGGGTACCCCGCCCACGATGGCGTACGGCGGCACGTCCTTCGTCACGACCGCGCCCGCCGCCACGACCGCTCCGTCCCCGATGGTGACGCCGCGCAGGATCACGGCATTGGCCCCGATCCAGACGTCGTTGCCGATGGCAGCCGGTCCGCGGGGGAATCCGTGCGCCTTGACCGGGACACCTTCGGCAGCGTCGGGATGCCAGCCGAAGCGACCCCCGTCGTACTGGAACGGGGACGTCGACATCCAGTCCGTGGGGTGGTCGGGCTCGCCGATCCGCACACCCGCAGCGAGGGAGCAGTAGCGTCCGATTTCCGCGCAGTAGTCGATGACTCCGCCGACCAGATAGCTGAACGCACCGATCCGCAGTGGGGTCTTGGTCACCGTCGGGGCCATGAACCAGACGGGCCCCTCGACTTCGACGCGGGAGACCCTCTGGTGCTTGAGGTTCTTCCGCGAGCGGACGTGCTGATCCTCGGCGTGCATGTCGGGATCGTGTCACAGGCCCGGTGGCTTCGATCCAGCCATCTAGAGTGTGTCCGTGACCTCGGACGCACTTCTCGGAACCAGTGACCTCCCGCACCAGCTGCCGCGCTTCGCTGACATCGCGGACGCTGACTACGGGCCTGCTCTCGAGGTCGCGATGGCCGATCAGCTCCAGGCGATCGCAGCCATCACGGGCAACCCGGAGGCGCCGACCTTCGACAACACCCTCGTGCCGCTCGAGCGCAGCGGGACCGGCCTGACCCGGGTGCTCCGCATCTTCTCCAACAAGGCCAGCGCCGACTCCAGCCCTGCGGTCGACGCCCTGCGTGCGGAGTTCGCCCCGCGTCTCGCGGCGCACGGTGACGCGATCCTGCTCGACGCGGACCTCTGGGCCAGGCTGCAGGCCGTGGATGGCCAGCGCAGCACGCTGGAGCCCGAGGCGTCGTACCTCGTCGAGCGCTACGTCATCGAGTTCCGGCTGGCGGGCGCTGCGCTGGGCGAGGACGAGAAGCAGCGGCTGCGTGCGCTGAACGAGGACATCTCCAGCAAGGAGACGGCCTTCGAGCTCGCGCTCCAGGCCGACAGCAACGATCTGGCCGTCGTCATCGACGACGTCGCCGACCTCGACGGCCTGACCCCCGGTGAGGTCTCGGCGGCGGCTGCTGCCGCTGAGTCACGGGGGCTCACCGGGAAGTACCTGCTGACCCTGGTCCTGCCGACCGCCCACCCGCACCTGTCGGCGCTCACCGACCGGGACGTCCGCCGCCGCCTGTCCGACGCACAGCGGGCCCGGGGGAGTCGGGGCGGCGCCCACGACACCCGCTCGATCGCGCTCGACATCCTCCGGTTGCGCGCCGAGCGCGCACGCCTGCTCGGGTTCGACAACCACGCCGCCGTGGTGACCGCGGACAACACGGCGGGCACCCCCAAGGCCGTGCGGTCCCTCCTCGAACGCCTGGCTGCGCCCGCCGCCCGCAACGCACGCAGCGAGCAGGACGCCCTCTCCGCCGAGGCCGGCTTCCCGGTCGAGGCAGCCGACTGGGCGTTCTACGCCGAGAAGGTGCGTTCCGCGCAGTACGACGTCGACCTGGCTGCCTTGCGTCCGTGGTTCGAGGTCGAACGGGTGCTGCACGACGGCGTCTTCTTCGCGGCCGGACGGTTGTACGGACTGACCTTCGCCGAACGCACTGACCTGCAGGGCTACCACCCCGACGTGCGGGTGTTCGAGGTCAGCCAGGACGGCGCCCCGATCGGCCTCTACCTGCTCGACCTCTACACCCGTGACTCCAAGCGGGGCGGGGCGTGGATGAGCAGCTTCGTCAGCCAGTCCGAGCTCCTGGGCGTCGACACCGCCGTGGTGGTCAACAACCTCAACGTCCCGAAGCCGGCTGCGGGCGAGGCCACGCTGCTCACCTGGGACGAGACCCGGACCCTGTTCCACGAGTTCGGGCACGCACTCCACGGCCTGCTGGCCCGTGCCACGTATCCGAAGTTCTCCGGCACCGCCGTGTTCCGCGACTTCGTCGAGTACCCGTCCCAGGTCAACGAGATGTGGATCCTGTGGCCCGAGGTGCTCGCGAACTACGCCGTGCACCACGAGACGGGCGAGCCGATCCCGGCGGACCTCGTCGCCCGCATCGAGGCCGCGGAGACGTTCAACGAGGGGTTCGCGACGAGCGAGTACCTCGCTGCGGCGCTCCTCGACCTCGCCTGGCACGAGCTCGCACCCGAGGACGTGCCCACCGACCCCGCTGCGGTGCTCACCTTCGAACAGCAGGCGCTGGCGGCTGTCGGGCTGGACAATGCCGCGGTGCCGCCGCGGTACGCGACGTCGTACTTCGCCCACAGCTTCAGCTCGGGCTACGCGTCGGCGTACTACTCCTACATCTGGAGCGAGTTGCTCGACGCCGACACCGTCGCGTGGTTCAAGGAGAACGGCGGACTCACCCGCGAGAACGGCGACCGCTA
>JAKFEI010000139.1:0-2181 GCA_036675765.1 Nocardioides sp.
CCGGGCCAGCCGTCCGGGGACCGGGTGCTGACGCCGATCCGGTTGTCCTCGCACACGAAGAGGATCGGGCACGGCACCTCTCGCTGGGTGAGGTACGACGCCGCGTTGATGGCACCCACCGCCGTCGAGTGGTTCGCGGAGGCATCACCGAAGCTGCAGACCACGATCGCGTCGTGTGGCCAGGGCGTGTCGCGGCCGACTGACCGCGCGAGACCCAGCGCGTAGGCCAGCCCCACCGCGCGCGGCAGGTGCGAGCTGATCGTGGAGGTCTGCGGAATGATGTGGAGGTCGCGATGGCCCCAGACCTTGTGCCGCCCACCCGACATCGGGTCGCGCGCCGAGGACGTCAGGCTCAGCAGCACGTCCCGGATCGGGTCGGTCGTTCCGGCCTGCCCCGCGCGGGCGGCGTAGAAGCCGCCGGAGCGGTAGTGCAGCAGCGCCGGGTCGTCCACGCGCGTGGTCAACCCCAGAACTGCGTTGCTCTCGTGCCCCGCGGACCCGATCGTGTAGTGGCCCCGCCCCTGCGCCTGCAGCCAGCGCGCCGCGTAATCCAGGTGTCGACTCTGCAGCTGGGCTGCGAACAGCGCCTGCAAGACGGCCGGATCACCTGCATCGGCGCCACCCGCCGGATCCGCACGCCACGAACGCACCGAGCGCGAGAAGAACTCCTCGACCGTCTCCATTCAGTCATTCTCCGGGTTCGCCTCGCGGAATGCCGCGACCGCGGTGGGAAGGGTCGGGAACAACCGGTCGTGACCCACCCGGTCCAGCACCCCGGCCACGTCGAGCTGAAGGGCGAGGTCCTGCTTCATCCGCGCAATCGCTACGACGACGCCCCTGCGGGCGAGCTCCTCGACCAGGCTGTCGAGGACGTCGACAGCAGTGACGTCCACCTCGACGATCGCCTCGGCGTTGATGACGAACCAGCGGACCGGGGTCGCCGCGGTCGACACCGCGGCCAGGGCCCGGACCCTGAAGTTCTCGGCGTTCGCGAAGAACAGCGGCGAGTCATAGCGATAGATCATCAGCCCCGGGACGACCTCGGCCTGCGGGTAGTCATCGACATCGTGCATCCCCGCGAGACCGGGGACGAATCCCTCAACCGCATCGTGGGGGCGGGCGACGCGGCGGAGCAGGTCGAGCACCGACAGGCCGATTGCGACGAGCACACCCCAGAGCACGCCGACTGCCAGCACCGCCACGAGGGTCACCAGTGCGATGACCAGTTCGCTCGTGCGGAAACGGGCGAAGCGCCTGAACTCGCCGACCGACACGATCTTCGTTGCGGCGTACACGACGACGGCACCCAGGGCTGCTGCAGGAATCATCTCCAGCAGCGGCCGGAGAGCGACCAGGACCAGGAGCGTCGCCACAACCGCGGTGAGACCGGCCATCTGGGTGCGGCCGCCGACGGCATTGATGATCGCGGTTCGGCTTCCGCTGCTGCTGACCGGGAACCCCTGCATCAGCCCGGCCCCGAGGTTGGCGCCGCCCAGCGCAAGCAGCTCCCGCTTGGCGTCGACTGGTTCGGCTGCGTCGCCCGGGAATGCACGAGAGGTGAGCACGTTGTCGGTGTAGCCGACGAAGGCGACACCCAACGCGACCGGCACCATCGCCAGGATCGCGGACCCGTCAACATGCGGGATGCCCGGGACCGGGACGCCCGCGGGAATGCTCCCGACGAGGACCACCCCACGCTCGTCGAGCCGGACAGCAGCAACCACCGCAGTCGCAGCGATCAAGCCCAGCAGCGACACCGGGGCTCGGGGAAAGAAGAGGGACCCGACGATCATGGCGGCCGCCGTGACCGTTCCCAGGACGACAGTCGGTCCGTGCACCGCGCCCAGCTGCTCGAGGAAGCTGCGCACTTCCGGCACGATTCCGTCACCGGTCACCGTCAACCCTGTCAAGGTGCCCAACTGCGAGACGACCATCAGCACCGCGATGCCGGCCATGTAGCCGACCAGGACAGGGCGGGACAGGAGATCAGCCACGACCGCCACGCGGGCGAAGTAGCCGATCAGGCAGATGCCCGCGACCACGAGGGCCAGGGTCGCTGCGAAGCTGGATGGATCGGCTCGCGCGGCCGGAACGGATCCGATCACGGCACCGACCATGAGTGCGGTGGTGGACTCGGGCCCGACGGAGAGAAGGCGCGAGGTGCCGACGACCGCGTAGACC
>JAKFEI010000379.1:0-2174 GCA_036675765.1 Nocardioides sp.
TACGACGCCGCGAGGCTCCCCCAGTTGTCGGGACCGAGCGACGACGGATGGCCCATCCGCACCACCGGGACGCAGGTCAGTACCGGCGTCCCGTCGAAGACCGGCTGGTCCGAACACCAGAAGTCGGTGACCGCTCCGCGGGCAGCGACGGCCGCCCGGACCGGTCCGGCATCGCGGGTGGCCAGCACGGACAGCGGCTGCACGAGGGCGACCACCCCGTCCGGGGCGACCAGGTCGAGCGCGCGATGCAGGAAGACGGCACTGGTGTCGGTGTAGGCGCCCAGGCCACGGCGATCGGACTGGCCGGCGGTGCTCGTCCTGAGTTGTCCAAGGAAGGGCGGGTTGCCGACGACGGCGTCGAACACGCGCCCCTCCCAGGCGGTGAGCCCGTCGGCGACCACGACCTGCCGCGCGATGTCGTCGACCGGCACCGACGGGTCTTCGGCATGCAGGCGCTCGCGCGCGATCCGGACCGCTTCGGGGTCGAGGTCGGAACCATGGACCGCGCGAACGCCGAGTCGCTGGGCGGCGGCGACGAGGAAGTGGCCGGTCCCGCAGGCCGGGTCGAGGACCGTTCCCTGTTGCGGGAGCGCGTGGTCGAGCACCCATGCCACCAGGTGCGGTGGCGTGTAGAACGCGCCCTGCCGGCGCCGATCGTCCGGCCGGTCAGCAGCGAGCTCGCGCTCGTAGGCAGCAGACATCGCTGCAGCGTCCTGACGCCGGTCGGCCACGGCCGCAGCCTAGTGTCGTGAGCGAACCCGTTCCCGTCACCATGTTATAGTCAGTATGACTACAACATCGAGGAGTCGAGATGGACCGCACCGGACTGCTGACCGATCGCTACGAGCTCACCATGCTCGACTCCTTCGTGCGCGACGGGATGGTCGGCCGCCCCGCGGTGTTCGAGGCCTTCTCGCGGCGCCTGCCCGAGGGCCGTCGCTACGGGATGCTCGCCGGCCTCGGCCGGCTCCTCACCCTGATCGAGAACTTCACCTACGACGCCGACGACCTCGCCTGGTTGCAGGAGCAGGCCGTGATCGGCGACGCGACCGTGGAGTACCTGCGCGACTTCCGGTTCACCGGCGACATCGACGGCTTCCGCGAGGGCGACCTCTACTTCCCCGGAAGCCCGATCCTCACCGCCACCGGCACCCTCGGCGAGTGCCTCGTACTGGAGACGCTGGTGCTCAGCGTCCTCAACCACGACACCGCGATCGCCAGCGCGGCCGCCCGGATGGTCGACGCCGCACAGGGCCGGCCGATCATCGAGATGGGCGGGCGTCGTACCCACGAGCAAGCGGCGGTCGCGACCGCGCGGGCCGCGTACGTCGCCGGGTTCGGCTCGACGAGCAACCTTGCGGCGGGCCGGCAGTTCGGAGTACCAACCGCGGGCACCGCCGCGCACGCCTTCACCCTCGCGCACGACACCGAGGCCGACGCGTTCCGCAGCCAGGTCGAGGCGCTCGGCGTCGGCACCACCCTCCTGGTCGACACCTACGACATCGCCGAGGGCATCCGGACGGCGGTCGACGTCGCGGGCACCGGACTCGGGGCCGTGCGGCTCGACTCGGGCGACCTCAGCGAGGAGGCCCACAAGGCACGCGCCCTGCTCGACTCGCTCGGCGCGCACAAGACCCGGATCGTGGTGACCAGCGACCTCGACGAGTTCGTGATCGCCGCCCTCGCGGACGCCCCGATCGACGGGTACGGCGTCGGCACCCGCGTCGCGACCGGCTCGGGCCACCCGACCGCGAGCATGGTCTACAAGCTGGTCGCCATCGCCGACGCACCGGGCGAACCGATGCGGCCCGTCGCCAAGAAGTCGCAGGACAAGGCCTCGGTCGGCGGCCGCAAGACCGCCTTCCGTGAGTACGACGACAAGGGGCTCCTCGTCGCCGAGTTCGTCACCCGCGACGGCGACCCGGCCCCCGGTGCCGCACGCCCGGTCCAGGTGCCGCTCATCCGGGCCGGCGCGGTCGTGCACGCACCGACCCTCGACGAGATCCGGGCGTTCGCAGCTGCGGCACTGGCCACGTTGCCGGCCGATGTGCGCGGCGTGGCCGCCGGGCCGTCGTACCTGACCACCACCGAGAGAACGGAGACCGCCGTGCCCACCCACCGCGCACTCATCGTCGTCGACGTCCAGAACGACTTCGTGGAAGGAGGTTCGCTCG
>JAKFEI010000057.1:0-14906 GCA_036675765.1 Nocardioides sp.
CCGGTTGCGCGGGTCGATCAGGTCGACGATGCGCTGCAGGTCGCCGGTGTTGGCGAACTCGATGCTGATCTTGCCCTTGGCCTTGCCCAGGTCGATCTTGACCCGCGTCTCGAGCCGGTCGCCGAGGCGGTCCGAGAGCTCGACCAGGCCGGGGGCCTTCGGGCGGGCCCGGGGCGGCCGCGGAGCAGCGCCGCCGACGTCACCGACCGCGACGATCTCCTCGAGGCCACGCACCGAGATGCCCTCGGCCACGACCCGCTGGGCCAGCCGGTCCTGGAGGTCGGCCTCGGAGACGCCGAGCAGCGCCCGCGCGTGACCGGCGGACAGGACACCCGCTGCGACCCTGCGCTGGACGGCCGGGGAGAGCTTGAGCAGGCGCATCGTGTTGCTGATCTGCGGACGCGAGCGACCGATCCGCTGCGCGAGCTCCTCGTGGGTGCACGCGAAGTCCTCGAGCAGCTGCTGGTAGGCCGCTGCCTCTTCCAGCGGGTTCAGGTTGCTGCGGTGCAGGTTCTCCAGCAACGCGTCGCGGAGCATCGCGGTGTCGTCGGTCTCCCGGACGATCGCCGGGATGGTGGCGAGGCCGGCCTGCTGGGTCGCGCGCCAACGCCGCTCCCCCATGACCAGCTCGAAGGTGTCCGGCCCGCTTCGTCGTACGACGACGGGCTGGAGCAGGCCGATTTCGCGGATCGAGTGGACCAATTCGGCCATCGCGTCCTCGTCGAAGACCGTCCGCGGGTTGACCGCATTGGGCTTGATCTGGTCGACGGGCAATTCGGCGAAGTAGGCCCCGTCAACGGGCGCCAGACCCGAATCTTCGATCTGAGGGCCTCGCGCCGATTCGGTGGACCCGGGGTCCACGGACACGCTGGAAGTGGCTCCTGCGGAAAGGTCCGCATCCTGAAATGTCGAGTTGACAGGGGGCGCCGTCGGGATGAGCGATCCGAGGCCGCGACCGAGGCCGCGACGAGGTGCTCCGGCGTTCACTGAAGGCTGCCCTTCGTGACGATTTCGCGGGCCGCTTCGAGGTAGCTGAGGGCCCCCGGCGAACCCGGATCGTAGGTCATCACGGTCTGTCCGTACGACGGTGCTTCGGAGACGCGCACCGAGCGCGGGATGGCGGTCTTCACGACCTGGTCACCGAAGTGGTCGCGGACCTCCTGGGCCACACCGGCCGCCAGGCGGGTCCGGGCGTCGTACATCGTCAACAAGATGGTGGAGACCGCGAGGTCCGGGTTCAGGTGGGCGCGGACCATGTCGACGGTCTTGAGCAGCTGGCCGAGGCCCTCCAGGGCGTAGTACTCGGCCTGGATCGGGATCATCATCTCGGCGCCCGCGACGAGCGCGTTGAGGGTGAGCAGGCCGAGCGACGGCGGGCAGTCGATGAAGACGTAGTCGAACCGGTCCTCCCCCACCTTCTCCGCGGAACCGATCCGCGGGTGGGCGTCGATCGCCTTCTTCAGGCGCTGCTCCCGGGCGACGACGCTGACCAGTTCGATCTCGGCGCCGGCGAGGTCGATCGTCGCGGGGACGACCCACAGGCCGGCCGCGTCGGGGCACGGCTGGGCGATGTCAGCGATCGCGAGGCCGTCGACGAGGAGCTCGTAGGTCGACGGGGTGCCCTGGTGGTGATCGATGTTCAGCGCGGTCGACGCGTTGCCCTGGGGGTCCAGGTCGATGACCAGGACCTTCTGGCCGAGCTGGGTCATCGCGGCGGCGAGGTTGACGGTCGAGGTGGTCTTGCCGACCCCGCCCTTCTGGTTCGCCACGACGAAGACCCGCGTCTCGGAGGGTCGGGCGAGGTGCTCCTGCGGGATGCCGGCACGCACCAGGACGGTGGCCTGCGCAGCCCGCGCCAGGGGCGTCAGGTCGTCGTCGAAGTCGGCTGCGGCCTCGGCCAACTGTGCCGCGGTCCGGACCTGGCCCGACATCGGCGGGAGCGGCGACGTCGCCGTTTCACGTGAAACGTCAGCACCGTCGGCGGGTCCCGTTTCACGTGAAACATCGGCGTTGGCCGCCACCTCGCCCGACATGGCTACCTGTGGATAACCAGGGCCAGTCTGTGGATGGGCACGCTCAGGACCGGTACTCCCATCGGTGGAAAACCCTTCGGGGGTGAACGGGTCGCTCACGACTTCCTCCTCTTGGAACGCGACGTACCGGGACGTGATTCGCGAGAACCACGGGTGCCACGAGGGGGCAACGATACGCGTGATGGATCGGCCCAGGTGACCCGGACGACCTGAATCGGATCGACACCTTCCAGGGCGCCCAACGCGGCGCCGAGGGTGTCGATGGTGGGGGGAGCACACCGCAGTTTCGTCAGCGTCGGACCAGCGGCCGCGACCTCGTCGGCAGCCGAACTGCCCTTCATGGCCACGAGAGCTCCGTGGGGTGCGACGAGCGGCATGCTCCACCCGAGCAGGCGCTCCAGGGGAGCCACCGCCCGGGACGTGACCACGTCGTACGTCGCCTTGCCGTGCAACACGTCGGCGCGACCCCGGACAACCGTGACGTTGGACAGCTTCAGCTCCGCCACGACCTCCTCCAGGAACGTCGTACGACGCAGCAGGGGCTCCACCAGGGTGATGGAGAGGTCGGGGCGGGCAATGGCCAGCACGAGGCCGGGCAGGCCGGCTCCGGAGCCGATGTCGACCACCGTGGCGCCCTGGGGGAGGGCGGGCGACAGCAGCGCGCAGTTGATCAGGTGCCGGTCCCACAGACGTGGGGCTTCACGCGGCCCGATCAGGCCGCGGATCACTCCCTCGGTGGCCAGCAGCTCGGCGTACCGGACCGCCAGCGACAACCGGTCGGCCGGGAACACCTCGGCGGCCGCGGCCGGCACGCCCGCCTGAGAAGACCGCACCCCCGGGCCTGCCGGATCCTGCGGATCCGGAGACACCGGGGGTGCGGTGGAGTCGTCTTGTTTCACGTGAAACGTCGACTGGGCCGGGGAGGCTCAGGCGTCCGCGGGGAGTACGACGACGTAGCGACGCGGCTCGACGCCCGCCGACTCCGACCGGAGACCGGCGGCAGCGACGGCGTCGTGGACGATCTTGCGCTCGAACGGCGACATCGCGTCGAGCGACACCGGCTCGCCGGAGGCGATGACCTGGGCGGCCGTCTCCGCACCGAGCTGGGTGAGGCGGGTGCGCTTGTCCGCACGGAAGCCGGAGATGTCGAGCATCAGGCGCGAGCGCTCGCCGGTCTCGCGGTAGACGGCGAGGCGGGTCAGCTCCTGCAGGGCCTCGAGGACCTTGCCGTCGGAGCCCACGAGCTGCGAGAGGTCCGCGCCGACGATCGACACGGCGGCCCGGTCGGCTTCCACGTCGATGTCCAGGTCGCCGTCGAGGTCCGCGATGTCGAGCAGTTCCTCGAGGTAGTCGGCGGCGATGTCGCCCTCCTGCTCGAGGCGGGCGACCCGGTCGGCCTCGGTCTTCGGGGCGGCGGGGGCATCGTCCGTGGCGTCGGTGTCCACGGCGTCCGTCTCCGGCGCGTCCGTCTCCACGACCTCGTTCTCGGTCACGGCTTCGGTCTCGATGTCGGCGCTCATTCGGGTTCTCCCTGGTTCGTGGTGGGCTTGGTCTTGTTGGGGGCGCTGTTACTGGCGCCTCCGGCGTTCTTCTTGCGCTGGGCCTTCGTCTGGCGCTTGGGCTGCTGCCGTACGGCGGCCGCACGGCGCTCCTCGGCAGCGGCGGCCTCAGCGGCCTCCGCCTCGGCGACCAGGTCGACCTTGCCGTGCTTCAGCGCCTTGGCGCGGTCGCGCTCCTTCTTGGCCTGCTCGGCCGGCGTACCGGGCGCGGGGTTGTTGCGGATGACGTAGAACTGCTGACCCATGGTCCAGAGGTTCGAGGTGGTCCAGTAGAGGAGCACGCCGATCGGGAACGCGACACCACCGAGGCCGAACGCCACGGGGAGGATGTAGAGGAGCATCTTCTGCTGCTGGGCGTACGGGCCGCTCATCGCCTCGGCAGGCATGTTCTTGGCCATCAGCTGACGCTGCGTGAAGAACGTGGTGGCGGTCATCGCGAGCACGAGGATGAGCGCGACGATCATGACGGCCGTCTGCGGCTCGGGGCCCCAGGTACGCGAGCCCCAGAACGAGTCAGCGAGCGGGATCTTGCCGAAGACCTCGGACTGCCCGAACTGCTTGGCGCGGTCGGCGTCGAGGAAGCCGTGGGCCTTGTTCTTCTTGGCGGCCTGGTCGAGCAGGCGGAACAGGGCGAAGAAGATCGGCATCTGCAGCAGGATCGGCAGGCAGGACGCGAACGGGTTGGTCCCCGCGTCCTTGTAGAGCTTCATCGTCTCTTCGGCCAGCTTCTGCCGGTCGTGGCCGTACTTCTTCTGCAGTTCCTTGACCTTGGGCTGCAGCAGCTGCATGTTGCGGCTGGACTTGATCTGCTTCACGAACAGCGGGATGAGCGCTGCCCGGATCACGAGCGTCAGACCAATGATCGACAGTGCCCACGACAGACCACCAGCGGGATCCAGGCCCAGCAGGCTGAACAGCTCGTGCCAGCCGATGAGCACCGCGGAGATGATGTAGTAGAGCGGCACCATGATGAAGTGGCCGATGTCGCCGAAGATGCCCACGGATCAGGCTCCTTGCTGAGTGTGAGGTCCGCCGGCGGACGCCGTACGGAGTTCGGGGGAGCGCGGAGTGCGCTCAGGGACGTGGTCAACGCCCCCGGGAGACCAGGGGTGGCACCGCAGCAGGCGTCGTACGGCCAGCCAGGTGCCCTTGAACGCTCCGTGCACCTGCAGCGCCTGGACGGCGTACGCCGAACAGGAGGGGTAGTAGCGGCAGGTGGGACCCAGCATCGGGCTGATCAGGAGCTGATAGCCACGCACCAGACCGATCAGCAGCCACTTCATCCCGCCTCCCCGGCCATGGCGCCGGACGGGACCACGCGTTGCAGACAACGGTCGAGGTCCGCCACCAGTTCCGGGTACGACGCCGTGGCAGCCGGTGCCTGGGCCCGCACCACGAGCAACGAGCCCGCGGGGAGCGCGTCCAGGCGCTCGCGCATGGCGTGGCGCAACCGGCGCTTGACCTGGTTGCGGACCACCGCCGTACCCACCGCCTTGCTGACGACGAATCCGACGCGCGCTGAATCTGCCCCGGAATCTGCTCCGGACACGCCAACGACCTGCGTGCCCTCAGGGGACAGCAGGTGCGTGACGACGGAGCGGCTTCCGGCGCGACGGCCGCGACGACTCGCCGCCCGAAAACCGTCGGGATCGGTGAGCCGGGAACCGGCGGTGAGCACGGTCAGCCCCACGGAATGCGCTGGGCGGACACGAGCCGTCCTCAGACGGACAGGCTCTGACGGCCCTTTCGGCGACGGTTCGCCAGAATCGAGCGACCCGCGCGGGTCCGCATACGAAGGCGGAAGCCGTGGACCTTGTGCCGGCGGCGGTTGTTCGGCTGGTACGTGCGCTTGCTCACGATGACCTCTCAGGTGCAAATGTCGGGAAGGGTCAGCCGGCAGCCCAGGAGAGGCTCCGGTCAGGAGCCGCAGGACGTGTCGGCCGGCACCGCGCAGCCACGAGGCGGTAAGAGCCTCGTGGACATGCGGCACCGGTCGACTCCGGTTGACCAATCAACGGTACGCGCAGGCCCAATCCGGGGTCAAACCGACGGCGCACCCGCCCTCCTTGCACAGATGAAGGTGAAAACCTGTGGATAGCGGGTTGATCCGCAGGCCGATCGGCGTCTAGGTTCGATGGATCCGGGTTTCCCCGCCGGACCTCGAAGCAGCCAGTCGACACCGTGACGCGCAGCACCATCAACCCCCACCACAAGGCGTTGACCTGCGCAAACAGTGGTCAGAGCGCCGATTCGAGGCGGCCTCGGTTTCGCATCACGCGCCAGTGATGCAAATGTTCACAACCTGTGGACAAACTTGTGGAGCCAGCCCCCTGAATTCGGCCGGTACCACCCGAAGGCCGCCCATCGGCGGACCGGACAAGACGAACAGCGAGAGGTGTGAGGCGTGACCGGCAACCCCGATCAGCCCCAGAACGACCCCAGCCAGGACTCGGCCCAGGACTCGGCAACAGCCCGTCTCGGCGTCGAGTGGTCCGCTGTCGTCGGTGAGCTCCAGGCCCATCAACGTGCCTGGCTCCAGGCCAGCCGACCCGTCACCCTGCACGGCACCACCGCGATCGTGGCCGTTCCGGACGACTTCACGCGCAAACGCCTCGAGGGTCGACTGCGCAGCCAGCTCGAGGACGCCCTGACCGAACGCTTCGGCCAGGAGGTCCAGCTGGCGGTGACCGTCGACAGCACGCTGCGCCACGACGTGCCGTTCGAGGGTGGCCCGGCGCCGTACGACCAGGGTCCCGGCTACGACCAGCCGGCGTTCGAGCAGCCGGCCCCGGCACCACAGATCGACTTGTCGACAAAGCCACAAACCGATTCGTCGACGTACGACGCGGCGGCGGTCGTCGCCGCCCCCGGGTACGACGCCACGTTCACCCCGCCCGACCTGAACGCCGCCAACGCGGCCGGCCCCTCGGCGACCGGCACCGGTGAGTCGCGCCTGAACCCGAAGTACACCTTCGAGACGTTCGTCATCGGCTCGTCCAACCGCTTCCCCCACGCCGCGGCCGTCGCGGTCAGTGAGGCGCCGGGCAAGAGCTACAACCCGCTGCTGGTCTACGGGGAGTCCGGGCTCGGCAAGACCCACCTGCTGCACGCGATCGGCCACTACGTCCGCACGATCTATGCCGGCTCCAAGGTGCGCTACGTCTCCAGCGAGGAGTTCACCAACGAGTTCATCAACGCGATTCGTGACGACCGGCAGGACCGGTTCAAGCGGAAGTACCGCGAGGTGGACGTGCTGCTGATCGACGACATCCAGTTCCTGGCGGGCAAGACGCAGACCCAGGAGGAGTTCTTCCACACCTTCAACACGCTGCACAACGCGAACAAGCAGATCGTGCTGACCTCCGACCGGCCGCCCAAGCTGCTCGAGGCGCTGGAGGACCGGCTGCGCAACCGCTTCGAGTGGGGCCTCATCACCGACGTCCAGGCCCCCGACCTCGAGACCCGGATCGCGATCCTTCGCAAGAAGGCCGCCATGGACCGCCTCACCGCGCCCTCCGACGTCCTCGAGTTCATCGCCAGCAAGATCCAGACGAACATCCGCGAGCTCGAGGGCGCCCTGATCCGGGTCACCGCCTTCGCGAACCTCAACCGCCAGGACGTCGACATGACGCTGGCCGAGATCGTGCTCAAGGACCTGATCCCCGACGGCGGCGAGCCGGAGATCACCGCGCCGCTCATCATCGCCCAGACCGCGGCGTACTTCGGGCTCTCGATCGAGGAGCTCACCGGCCCCAGCCGCGGCCGGCACCTGGTGATGGCCCGTCAGATCGCCATGTACCTGTGCCGCGAGCTCACCGGCCTGTCGCTGCCGAAGATCGGTGCCCAGTTCGGCAACCGTGACCACACGACCGTGATGTACGCCGAGCGCAAGATCAACCAGCTCCTCGGCGAGCGTCGTGCGGTCTTCAACCAGGTCAGCGAACTGACCAACCGCGTGAAGATGCAGGCCCGCCAGGGTTGATCACGCGGGTGGTCCCCAGAAATCTTTTGGGGATTCCAGCCTGTGGAGAAACCACCCCGAATTGTGCGAACTACACGGGGAGGATTCCGTGGAACCACCTGGACTTCGTCGTACGACCACGGGTTCGTGCACAGGGTCACCCCGTTCGTACCGATTTCATCCACAACCGTCATCCACCGGTCATCTGCCGCCTGACCTGCGAAGACGTCGGTCATCCACAGTTTCCACCGCACCTATGACTACTCCCTCTTGAACTCCAACACTTCGAAGCGCAGCACCTCTCCGGGCCCTTTCCCTGTGCACTCAGCGCACCGGGACGGAGCCCCGAGGGGCTTCGACGAGGTTCTGGGTGCAGTCGTTGGGAATGACATGGCAGGATGCAACCCCACACGGGCACGAACTCCAGATCTGTCATTCCCCGGCAGGCGCACCGCAGCGAGTTGGGCCCGGCTCCTTCGAACTAGTGATGAGGTACGACGCCGTGAAGTTCCGTGTCGACCGTGACGTCCTCGCCGACGCCGTGGCCTGGGCTGCTCGCAGCCTTCCGGTGCGCCCCAGTGCCCCTGTCCTTGCCGGCCTGTTGATCGAGGCCAGTGACGAAGGCCTGATCCTCTCGACGTTCGACTACGAGACGTCGGCTCGCGCGACGCTCAACGCGGAGGTCAGCGACGAGGGCAAGGCGCTGGTCAGTGGCCGGCTGCTCGCCGACATCTGCCGCAGCCTCCCGAACAAGCCGGTCGACATCACCCTCGACGGCACCCGCGTCTCGCTGACCTGTGGTTCCTCGCGCTTCTCGTTGCAGACGATGCCCGTCGAGGACTACCCCTCGATCCCGGACATGCCGACCGCCACGGGCACCGTCCCGAGCGAGGCGTTCGCCCACGCCGTTGCCCAGGCCGTCACGGCCGCAGGTCGCGACGACATGCTTCCCGTCCTCACCGGTGTCCGGGTCGAGATCGAGGGCGACACGATCGCCCTGCTCGCCACCGACCGGTTCCGGCTCTCGCAGCGCGAGCTGACCTGGAACCCCGGTACCCCCGACGTCACGATGGCCGCCCTGGTCCCCGCGAAGGTCCTCGGCGACACCGCCAAGTCCCTCACCGCCGGCCCCGAGGTCACCATCGCCCTGTCCGCATCGGGTGCCGGCGACGGCATCATCGGTTTCGAGGGCACCGGCCCCGGCGGTGTTCGTCGTACGACGACCCGACTGCTCGACGGTGAGTTCCCCAAGGTGCGGGCACTCTTCCCGAGCGAGAAGCTGACCGTGGCGCGCATCGACCGGGCCGAGCTGATCGAGTCGGTCAAGCGGGTCTCGCTCGTCGCGGACCGCAACACCGCCGTCCAGCTCAGCTTCCGCGACGGGGCCCTCGTGCTCGACGCCGGCTCGGGCGATGACGCCCAGGCATCGGAGTCGGTCCCTGCGCAGATCGACGGCGAGGACCTGGTCACCGGGTTCAACCCCGCGTTCCTGCTCGACGGCCTCGGCGCCATCGACGAACCGGTCGTGGAGCTCGCGTTCACCCAGGCCTCCAAGCCCGTCGTCATCAGCGGCACCGGTGACGAGAGTGCGCCCACCGACGGCGGCTCCTTCCGGTACCTGCTGATGCCGCGCCGCTTGCTGAGCTAGCACCACCGCAGCACCCATTTGTCGCCACCCATTCGTCGCCAGTTGGAGGATTGCGCCCATGGACATCGGACTGGTCGGACTCGGCAAGATGGGTGGCAACATGCGCACCCGGTTGCGCAATGCTGGACACACGGTCGTCGGCTACGACCGCAACCCCGAGCTCGCTGATGTGGAGAGCCTGGCCGCACTGGTCGAGGCACTCCCCTCCCCCAAGGTCGTCTGGGTGATGGTGCCGGCCGGTGACCCGACGCGTTCCACGATCGACGAGCTCAAGGGCTTGCTCAGTGCCGGGGACGTGGTCGTCGACGGCGGCAACTCGAAGTACACCGACGACGCCATCAACGCCGCCTCCCTCGCGGAGAACGGCATCGGCTTCGTCGACTGTGGCACCTCGGGTGGGGTGTGGGGCCTGCAGAACGGCTACGCCCTGATGTACGGCGGCTCCGTCGAGGACGCCGCCAAGGTGATGCCCGCGTTCGAGGCGCTGAAGCCTGCCGACACCGAGGACGGACTGGTCCACTGCGGCCCGACGCCCGGTGCCGGCCACTTCGCCAAGATGGTCCACAACGGCATCGAGTACGCGATGATGCAGGCCTACGCCGAGGGCTGGGAGCTGCTCGACAAGGTCGACATCGTCGAGAACGTGCCCGAGATCTTCGCCTCCTGGCGCACCGGCACCGTCGTCCGGTCCTGGCTGCTCGACCTGCTGGTCGACCAGCTCCGTGCCGACGAGCACCTCGAGGGGATCCGCGGCTACGCCGACGACTCGGGCGAGGGCCGCTGGACCGTCGAGGCCGCGATCGAGAACGCCGTGCCGATGCCGGCGATCTCCGCCTCGCTGTTCGCGCGGTTCGTGTCGCGGCAGCCGGAGGACCACGCCATGAAGGCGATCTCAGCGATGCGCGCCGGCTTCGGCGGCCACGCGATCAAGAAGGACTAGATCGCGAGGGCTAGCCGGATCAGCCCGTAGCCCAGCCAGATCGCACCCAGGCCGATGGCCACCGGGTGCCGCAGCATCTTGTCCAGCGAGGGCGGCGGCAGTCGGCGCGCCCGTCGTACGACGACCAGGACCACGAACGTCACGACGGCCGCGAGGGCGACCAGGCCGAACGGGTTGGCGGAGAACGATTCTGGCCACCAACCGTGGGCGCCGTAGACCCACGACCGGGTCAGGCCGCAGCCGGGACACGGGAGTCCGGTGACGGCGCGGAACGGGCACAGGACCGGCCCGTCCTCGATGTGGTCGGGCGACAGCAGGAAGGCCGCTCCGATGGCAGCGACCCCACCCGCCGCGACGACGTCCGCGCTCGAGAGGCGGACGTGTCGGAGGAGGCTCCTGGTGGAGGGCTCCTCGGTGGCGGGTGGGGTCGTGGTCACGCGTGTGCTGCTGGGGTGAGGATCAGCGGAAGGGGCGGCCGTCGGCGTCGTGCTGCTTGCGCAGCGCGAACATGATCAGGTCGTAGATCGCCCAGATGCCGCAGCCACCGCAGGTGAACAGCTTGCCGAGGCCCAGGCCGGTCTGGCCGAGGTAGAAGCGGTCGACACCGAAGCTGCCGAGCAGCCAGGAGAGCAGGACAACGGTCAGCCACTCCTTCTCGGAGTACAGGCCGGGGACATCCTTGGCCGCGATGTACTGCTGGCTGTCGGCCGAACGCACCGGGGCGTCGGACTTGATCTGGCCGGAGACGGCCATCTGCGCGAGCGTGTTGAAGTCGATCGGGCCCTGCTCCTGGCCGAGCACGTTCACGTAGAAGGGGCCGCCGGAGGGGACGGGCGCGGGCGCGCCGTAGCCGTAGTTGCCCGGGGGCGGGTTCTGGGGAGGTTGCGTCATGGAAGGCAGCCTAGGTCCCCGGGGCCTTCTTCAAACATGTTGCCCCGGAGGATGTCCTTTGAGGCAACGTAAAACTTGTCGTCGGCGAGGGGGATGATGGGGCTGTGCACGTCTCGCATCTGACCCTCCACGACTTCCGGTCCTACGCCGACGTCGACGTGGCGCTCGACGCCGGGGTCACCGCGTTCGTGGGGCGCAACGGTCAGGGCAAGACCAACCTGGTCGAGGCGATCGACTACCTCTCGCGGCTCTCGTCCCACCGGGTGGCGACCGATGCCCCGTTGATCCGGGCCGGCACCGACCAGGCCGTGATCCGGGCCGCGGTCGTCCGCGAGGGACGCACCGCGATCCTCGAGGTCGAGCTCAACCCCGGTCGCGCCAACCGCGCGCGCATCAACCGCTCACCGCTGTCGCGCGCCCGCGACCTCGCCGGGATCGTGCGCACCGTCGTGTTCAGCCCCGAGGACCTCGCCCTCGTGAAGGGCGACCCGAGCCAGCGTCGCCGGTTCCTCGATGACCTGATCGTGCTCCGCACGCCGCGGATGGCGGGCGTCCTCTCCGACTACGAACGCGTCCTGCGCCAGCGCAACACCCTGCTGAAGACGATGTACGCCGCCCGCGGCTCGTCGCGCGACGGCGCGCTCGCGACGCTGGCGGTGTGGGACGACCACCTCGTCGCCACCGGCACCGAGCTGCTCCGGGCCCGCCAGGCGCTCGCGACCGACCTGGCGCCGTACCTCGGGAAGGCCTACGAGGCGGTGGCCCGCGGGGCGTCGCGCGATGACGCGCGGCTGGAGTACCAGCCGAGCGTCCCGCCGCCGGACCCGGAGGTCGAGGAGCTTGCTCTGCAAGCGTCTCGAGACCCCCTCACCGACAGCTTCCGCGCCGAGCTCGAGCGCCGCCAGCACGACGAGATCGGGCGCGGGGTGACGCTCGTCGGCCCGCACCGCGACGACATCCTGCTGACCCTCGGTCCCGGTGACGAGCAGCGGCTGCCCGTGCGGGGCTACGCCAGCCACGGCGAGTCCTGGTCGTTCGCGCTCGCGCTGCGGCTGGCGTCGTACGACCTGCTGAGGGCCGACGGCGACGACCCGATCCTGGTCCTCGACGACGTGTTCGCCGAGCTCGATGCGGAGCGTCGTACCCAGCTGGCCGAGCTCGTCGCCGGTGCCGAGCAGGTGCTCGTCACCGCTGCGGTCGAGGCCGACGTACCGCCCCAGTTGCGGGGTGTCACCTTCCACGTGGCCGGCGGCGAGGTGACGCGTGACTGAGCCGCCGATCGAACCGGACGACACCGCCGAGGACAGCATGGAGGACCTCGCCGACGAGATCGCCGTCGAGCCGGATCCGGACCACCACGCCGACGGCCTCGACCTGGCCCGCGCGCAGACGCTCGGCACCGCCGGGTCGAGTACGACGCCCGCCAAGCGCCGCGGCGGACGGTTCTCCGACACCACGGCGTCGGCGAACGGCACCTTCCGGCCGGGGTCGTGGGCCCGGCGGGGTGATCCGCAGTTCAGTGGCGCCTTCCCCGACGGGCGCGACCCGCAAGGGCTCTCGGGCGAGCTCGGCAAGCTCATCAAGGACCGCGGCTGGGCCCTGGACCTGCAGGTGCGCGGGGTGTTCGGCCGCTGGGCGGAGATCGTCGGCGACGAGATCGGCGCCCACTCGACCCCCGAGTCGCTGGTCGACGGCGTCCTGATCGTCCGCACCGAGTCGACCGCGTGGGCGACCCAGCTCAAGCTCCTCGCCACGACCATCGTGCGGCGCCTGAACGAGGAGCTCGGGACGGGCACGGTCACGGTGGTGGAGGTCCTCGGCCCGCTCGCGCCGACCTGGAAGCACGGCAAGCGCGGGGTGCGCGACGGGCGCGGTCCGCGCGACACCTACGGGTGAGCCGGCGCTGATCGGCAGGCGGCGGATCTGCGGCCCGAACAGCCCTCTCAGCCGTACGGGGACACATCGGACCCCCTCGCAGGCCCTCCAAACCGGCGTTATGAGCCGCTCAGGGCCGGTTTTCCACAAGGGTCCCCCCATGCCGAGGGCTTAGAACGTGTTCTGAGGCCCTCAGCAGGCTAGAATGGCGATCTGGCCGGGAACGCGTCACCTGTGCGCACGACTCGGCCTTCGCCATGCCTCCGGCATGGCGGTGAAGAGGTCCAGCCAGAAGAGGTCCTGCGTGTCCAACGACAACCAGCCCGTGTCCGCGGTTCCCGCCGATGAGGTCGAGTACGACGCCTCGGCAATCCAGGTGCTGGAGGGGCTCGAAGCCGTCCGCAAGCGCCCCGGCATGTACATCGGTTCCACCGGCGAGCGCGGCCTGCACCACTTGATCTGGGAGATCGTGGACAACGCGGTCGACGAGGCGCTGGCCGGCTACTGCGACACGATCAACATCACGCTGAACGCCGATGGCTCGATCAGCGTGATCGACAACGGCCGTGGCATCCCGACCGACACCGCGCCCGGCCAGGACCTGCCGGCCGCGACCCTGGCCCTGACCGTCCTGCACGCCGGCGGCAAGTTCGGCGGCGGCGGCTACAAGGTCTCCGGCGGTCTGCACGGTGTCGGCTCGTCGGTCGTCAACGCGCTCTCGACGCACCTGCACCTGGAGGTGAAGAACCGCGGCTACCTCTGGGAGCAGGAGTTCTCCCTCGGCGTACCCGACTATCCCCTGCGCCAGGTCCGCCCCCTCGAGGAGGGCGAGAGCACCGGCACCACCGTCACGTGGTGGGCCTCCCCCGACATCTTCGAGACGACCGACTACAGCCTCGAGACGATCGCGACCCGCTTCCGCGAGATGGCCTTCCTCAACAAGGGCTTGAAGATCGTGCTCGTCGACGCCCGGCCCAAGGCCGAGGAGCTGGCCGACGCGGTGGAGGACGGCACGGTCGAGCCAGAACTGATGGGGGGTGTGGCTGCTGCGGCCACCGAGATCCACGCCACCGAGGTCGACGGCCACAAGGCGCTGGAGCAGGTCTTCCAGTACGAGCGCGGCCTGGCCGACTACGTCGACTTCCTGAACCGTCGCAAGACGGTCGTCGGCTCGATCATCGACTTCGACGCCGAGACCCCGGTCGACGCGAACAACCCGATGAGCCTCGAGCTCGCGATGCAGTGGCAGACGACGTCGTACAACGAGTCGGTCCACACCTTCGCGAACACGATCAACACTCCTGAGGGCGGCACCCACGAGGAGGGCTTCCGCGCGGCGCTCACCACGCTCATCAACAAGTGGGGTGAGGAGTGGGGAATGATCAAGAAGAAGGAAGATCGCCTCACCGGTGACGACATCCGCGAGGGCCTGACCGCGATCATCAGCCTCAAGATCTCCGAGCCCCAGTTCGAGGGCCAGACCAAGGCCAAGCTCGGCAACACCGAGGCCAAGGGCTTCGTGCAGTCGATCGTCAACGACCGCCTGGGCGCGTGGCTCGAGGAGAACCCGAGCGACGGCAAGGAGATCATCCGCAAGGCGCAGGCCGCGGCGACCGCCCGGATCGCCGCCCGCAAGGCGCGCGACCTGGCCCGCGGCCGCAAGGGCCTGCTCGGCAACGGCAGCCTGCCCGGCAAGCTGTCGGACTGCCAGTCGACGAACCCCGCCGAGTGCGAGGTCTTCATCGTCGAGGGTGACTCCGCCGGTGGCTCGGCGCGTCAGGGGCGCGACCCGCGCATCCAGGCGATCCTCCCGATCCGCGGAAAGATCCTGAACGTCGAGAAGGCGCGCATCGACAAGGTTCTCGGCAACGCGGAGGTCCAGTCGATCATCTCCGCCCTCGGCACGGGCATCCACGAGGAGTTCAACGAGGACAAGCTGCGCTACCACAAGGTCGTGCTGATGGCGGACGCCGATGTCGACGGCCACCACATCAACACC
>JAKFEI010000179.1:0-2165 GCA_036675765.1 Nocardioides sp.
CCGCGCTCGACGTACTTCTCGATGATCATCGTGTCGTCACCGAACGCGCTGGCGGCTTCGCGCTTCGCAGCGGCGATGGCGGGCTCGAGCTCGGCGGCGGAACGCACCACGCGCATCCCCTTGCCACCGCCGCCGGCGGCGGCCTTGACGAGCACGGGGTAGGGGTCTCGAGACGGTTGCTGAGCAACCTCCTCGACCAACGACCCATTGGCGTCCAGCACGAACGACGGCACCACCGGCACACCCGCAGCAACGGCGAGGTCGCGAGCCGCGTCCTTGCGGCCCATCTGCTCGATCACGGTGGGCGACGGGCCGACCCAGGCGATGCCAGCACCGGTGACCGCGCGGGCGAACCCGGCGTTCTCCGACAGGAAGCCGTAGCCGGGATGGATGGCGTCGGCACCGGCCTCCTTCGCCGCAGCCAGGACGGCATCGGCGTCGAGATAGCTCGGCACCCGGATCGCGACATCGGCGTCGCGAACGTGCAGCGCGGTGGCATCGACGTCGGTGTGGACCGCGACCGTGCGGATGCCGAGGTCCTTGCAGGTACGGAAGACGCGGCGGGCGATCTCGCCACGGTTGGCGACAAGGACGGTGCGGATCACGGTCATCTCACTCACATCCTGAAGATGCCGTAGTTGGGCGCAGGCGTGGGCACGGCCGAGGTGATGTCGAGGGCCATGCCGAGGACGCGTCGGGTGTCCGCGGGGTCGATCACGCCGTCGTCCCAGAGCCGGGCCGTGGCGTAGTACGGCGACCCCTGGGTCTCGAACTGGTCGCGGATCGGCTGCTTGAACTCCTCCACATCGGGGTCGTCCTCGCGGCCGGCAACCGTCGCGAGCACGCCGGCGGCCTGCTCGCCGCCCATCACGGAGATCCGGGAGTTGGGCCACATCCACAGGAAGCGCGGGTCGTAGGCGCGACCGCACATGCCGTAGTTGCCGGCGCCGAACGAGCCGCCGATGACGACGGTGAACTTCGGGACGACCGAGCAGGCGACCGCGGTGACCAGCTTGGCGCCGTCACGGGCGATGCCACGGTTCTCGTACTCGCGACCGACCATGAAGCCGGAGATGTTCTGCAGGAACAGCAGCGGGATGCCGCGCTGGTTGCAGAGCTCCACGAAGTGCGCACCCTTGAGCGCCGACTCGCTGAACAGGATGCCGTTGTTGGCGACGATCCCGACCCGGTGCCCGTGGATGCGGGCAAAGCCGCAGACCAGCGTCTCGCCGTACAGCTGCTTGAACTCGGCGAGGCGGCTGCCGTCGACGAGGCGACGGATCACCTCCCGGACGTCGTACGGCGTCCGGGTGCTGCTCGGGACGACGTCGTACAGGCTCTCCGGCGGCTCGAGCGGGTCCTCGACCGGCGCGAGGTCGGTCGGCGTCGTGGGGTTCGGCAGCGTGCTGACGATGCCGCGGAGAATCTGGAGCGCGTGGGCGTCGTCGTCGGCCAGGTGGTCCACGACCCCGCTCTTGCGGGCGTGCACGTCACCGCCACCGAGGTCCTCGGCCGTGACGATCTCTCCGGTCGCGGCCTTCACCAGCGGCGGGCCGCCGAGGAAGATCGTGCCCTGGTTCTTCACGATCACGGTCTCGTCCGACATCGCCGGGACGTAGGCGCCACCGGCGGTGCACGAACCCATGACCGCAGCCAGCTGCGGGATGCCGCGGGCGGACATGTTGGCCTGGTTGAAGAAGATCCGCCCGAAGTGCTCCCGGTCGGGGAACACCTCGTCCTGCTCGGGCAGGAACGCGCCGCCCGAGTCGACGAGGTAGAGGCAGGGCAGGTTGTTCTCGGCAGCGACGGCCTGCGCGCGCAGGTGCTTCTTCACCGAGATCGGGTAGTAGGTGCCGCCCTTGACAGTGGCGTCGTTCGCGATGACGAGGGCGTTGCGGCCCTGCACACGGCCGACACCGGCCACCATGCCGGCCGAGGGAACGGCGTAGTCATCGCCGTCCTTGCCGTACATCCCGAAGCCGGCCAGCGGTGCGATCTCCAGGAAGGGACTGCCGGGATCGAGGAGGCCGTCGACGCGGTCCCGCGCGAGGAGCTTGCCGCGATCGGTGTGCTTGGTGCGGGCCGCTTCACTGCCGCCCAGGCGGACGCGGGCCAGCCGCTCGCGCAGCTCGGCGGTCAGCTCCCCGAGGGTGGGGTCACTGCTG
>JAKFEI010000141.1:0-2154 GCA_036675765.1 Nocardioides sp.
AGGTACGGCGACGAGGACCCGATCCCGGGACGGTCGATGCCGATGATCCGCAGCCCGGTCTCGGCGGCGTACCTGCGTGCGTCGATGGGGATCTGGCGCCGGGCGCCGGGGGTTCCGTGCATCCACACCAGCGCCGGGCCGCGGGGAGAGCCGTACTCGGCGAAGCTCAGCCGGCGCCCGTCACGGACCGCGACACTTCCCTCCAGCGTCGGCCGCCTGGGTTGCACAGCACTGCGCCCACGGAGACTCATGCACCGGAGTCTGGCAGGTCCCCGGCGCCGGGGCGGCGGTGTCCTAAGGTTCGACCATGACCGTGGGGGGAACCGAGTCGGCGCCGAAGCAGGGGCCGGGACGACGCAGGGCCGAACCGACCAGGAAGGCGCGCTCGCGGACGCGCGGCTCGTTGGGCGCACCTCGTGTCCCCCGCCCGTCGTTCCAGTCGAAGACGTGGCGCATCGCGATGATCTCGGTCGCCGTCCTGATGCTGATCGGCTGGTTCGCCTGGTACGCCACGACACCCGAGGAGCTGCCGACGGACAGCAAGACGATGAGCGCCAGCGGCGTGGTCGGCACCCCGCTCTACGTCGGCATGTTCAGCGCACCCGATGACTTCGGACGGACGCTGCGCATCTCCGGGGTCCGGGTGCACGCCACCACGAGTGCAGACATGGACGTCACGCCAGTCCTCTGCCGCCGCGGCACCGTCGGTGTCACCACGCAGCCCCAACAGTTCTGTGCCGAGCTGGTCAATCCCGAGGGTGCGCGGATGGTCGGTGGAGACTCGATCGTGCTGAAGATCGTCTCCGAGGAACCGGTCGTCGCGGTGATCGACCGGATCCGCGTCGCCTACCGCGAGGACGTCCGGTGGGACACCCAGCCCGCCGGGCACCAGCAGGCCATCGTCACGGTCACCGGCCGCCCGGCCGAGACCGGGACGGACGGCGAATCCGCGACAGAGTAGGGCTCAGCCTTCCCGGTCGACGCGCTTCTCGAGCAACTCGGCACGGTCAGCCGCGTCGGTGTCCTCGTCGGCGTCGATCGCGTTGGTCTTGTGGAACCAGGCCAGGGCCTCGTTCAGGCGACCGGCGTGCTCCAGAGTGTCGGCGTAGGCGTAGCGCAGGCGCACGACCCAGGCCTCACGGCCCTTGTGGTTGAGCGGGGAGACCTCGAGCGTGCGCAGGGCAGCATCCATCTGGCCAAGGTCACGACGGGCACCGGCTTCGACGATCGTCATCTCCGCCTTCGCGGGGGCGGCGAACCGGACGACCGACGGGCTCTTGGCGAGCTCGAGCGCGCGGGTGGGGTTGCCGAGCGCCCGGTGGCAGTCCGCCATGATCGGGAGGTACGCCGTGGCGCCGTTCATCCGCTTGGCGGCACGCAGCTCGGACAGCGCTTCGGCGTAGTGTCCCGCAGCGTAGGCAGCTTCTCCGACCGCTTCGCGGACCACGGCCAGGCGCGGCGCACGCGCCTTGGCGGCCAGGGCGTGCTGGTAGGCCGTTTCCGGGTCGTCGTCGATCAGTCGGCCCGCAGCGGCGAGGTGCCGCGCCACCCGGGAGCCCAGCTTGTCGGGCAGGTCCTTGAGGTGGGCGCGCACCGAGGCGTCGAGCTCCATCCCGTTGATGTCCTCGGGCAGCGGGGGGCCGTCGTACGTCGCCTGGTCGACGACGCGTTCGTTACGCGGCACCGAGGTGCGGTCAGGTGAACGACGCGGACCGCCGCTGGTGCGATCCGACGGCTTGCCCGAGCGCTCAGCGGGCTTGCCCGAGCGATCCGACGGCTTGCCGCGGCCCTGGGGGCTGCGATCGTAGGGTGCGCGGTCCCGGTCCGAGCCGGCGCCACTCCGGGCGCCGCTGGTTCCACGGGACGAGGTGCCCTTGCGGGGGGCGCCACCCTCACGGGGGCCACCCTTCTTCGGCGCGTCATCGCGCCGTCCACGCTGGTCTGCCACGGCAGTCTCCTGGTGTCGAATCGCTATTGAAAAGTGTTGGGTACAAAACAGAGTAGAGGCCACCCGAGGGTGGCCTCTACCTGAATGTATGTCCGGCGGCGTCCTACTCTCCCACAGCCTCTCGGTTGCAGTACCATCGGCGCTGGCAGGCTTAACTTCCGGGTTCGGGATGGGACCGGGTGTTTCCCTGCCGCTATGGCCGCCGT
>JAKFEI010000392.1:0-2144 GCA_036675765.1 Nocardioides sp.
TCCAGCGCAAGGCGTACGACGCCATCGCGATGGTGCGCTTCGACGACGTCGACGTGACGGGCAGTGACCGGCGGATCGCCGAGCTGGAGCAGCGTCGCGCCGACATCCTCACGTCCGACGACCAGCTGCAGGTGCTGCAGGCGCAGATCGACGACCTGGTCGTCCGTCTCGAGTCGACACGGCAGCAGCGGTTCGGGCTGGAGCAGGCGCAGAAGGACCTGAACTCCGCGCACGGCGAGCTCGTCGAGTCCGAGGACATGGTCAACGACCGGCTGCAGGCGATGGAGGCGACCGGAACCGTCGAACTGACCGACGAGCAGGCCGCTGCGTTGGCCGCCGACTTCGCTGCTGCGGCCGCGCCCGCGGACCCCGAGGACCTGGACCGGTTCAGCGACAACGCCCACCGCCTCGGTGAGCGGTTGCGCGGAGCCGTGGGCGAGGTCGAGGCCGAGATCCGCCGGTGCGAGGAGGACCTCGCGCTGATCTTCAAGCACTACAAGTTCCAGTGGGACTCGCCGAACCTCGGCGGCACCGCGGACTCCTACCCGGACTACGCGCGCATCCTCGACGAGATCCGTGGCAAGGGCCTCGCCGACCGGCGCTCCGAGTGGCGGCGCCGGCTCACCGAATGGAGCGGCCAGGACCTCGTGCCGCTCGTCGGTGCTATGGCGGCCTCGATCGAGGAGATCGAGGACCGGCTGGAGCCGATCAACGCGATCCTGCGGCGCCTCGAGTTCGGTGGCCTGGCGAGCGACCGGCTGCGGATCCGGCTGCGGCGGTTGAGCCCGGCCCACGTGCAGGTCTTCATGAAGGACCTCCGCGCGCTGTCCTCCGGTGTCACCACCGAGCTCGCCGAGGCCGACCTGGAGAAGCGGTTCACGCTGCTCAGCGGGTTCATGAACCAGCTGCGCAAGCCCGCCCAGGCAGGCGAAGCCGGCCCGGCCACGAGTGACCGCGACCGGCTCCTCGACGTGCGGCGCCACGTGGAGATCAGCGCCGAACGCTATGACCACCTGACCGGCGAGCTCCGGGCGACGTACCGGACGCTGGGGGAGAAGAGCGGTGGCGAGAGCCAGGAGCTGGTCGCGTTCATCGTCGGCTCCGCGCTGCGGTTCCGGCTCGGCGACGAGATGCGGTCGCGGCCGCGGTTCGCGCCGGTGTTCCTCGACGAGGGCTTCGTGAAGGCCGACTCCGAGTTCGCCGGGCGTGCGGTGCAGGCCTGGAAGGGTCTCGGGTTCCAGCTGATCATCGGCGTCCCGCTCGACAAGGTCACCGGCCTGGAGCCGCACATGGACGACCTGCTCGCGATCACCAAGAACTCGGCGACCCACCAGTCGTGGATCACGCCGATCACCGACGCCACCGACGATGAGTGAGCTGACGGCCGTCTTCACCCGCGACGGCGAGACCTGGGTGCCCAGCGTCCTGTCCCGCGGCCCGTGGGACGAGCGCGCCCAGCACGGTGGCGCACCCGGCGCACTCCTGGCCCACGTCGCCGAGTCCGCCGTGGACGAGCCGGGCTGGCAGCTCTCACGACTGTCCATCGAGCTGATCAAGCCGGTGCCGGTTGCGCCGTTGACGACACGGACCGAGGTCCATCCCGCCCGCTCCACGACCCGCGTCACGCTCGAGCTGCTCGCCGGCGACGTACTCGTGGCCCGGGCGCATGCCCTCCTGGTCCGGGGCCAGCCCTTCGAGCTGCCGGCCGGCCTGCCCGGCTGGGAGCCGGCACAGCTCCTGCCCGGTCCGGACGACTGCACCCAGCGACTGCTGATCCCCGGCATGCCGACGGGCGTCTCGTTCTACCAAACGGCGATGGAGCACCGGATGGCTCGCGGCAACACCGCGGAGCCCGGACCGGCTGCAGCGTGGTTCCGGCTGGCCGTGCCCCTGATCGAGGGCCAGCCCACCTCGGCCGCCATGCGCGCCGTCGCTGCCGCCGACTTCGGCAACGGCCTGAGCTGGGTGCTCCCGGCCGACCGGTACCTCTTCTCCAACGCCGACCTCAACGTGCACCTGCACCGCCCACCCGTGGGCGAGTGGATCGGCCTGTCGTCGGCGACGCAGCCCGACGGCAGCGGCGTCGGTACGACCCTGTCCCACCTGTACGACGCCAGCGGCCCCATCGGCGTCGCGATCCAGAC
>JAKFEI010000258.1:0-14771 GCA_036675765.1 Nocardioides sp.
GTGGCCAGTGGCCCGTTCTCCGACATGTCGAACCACGAACCGTTGCCGAGATCGGCTGGTACGACACCGCGGCCGGGTTTGATGCCCACGAGACCGCAGCAGGCGGCGGGGATCCGGATCGATCCCATGCCGTCGTTGCCGTGCGCGACGGGGACCATCCCCGCCGCCACCGCTGCCGCCGACCCTCCGGAGGACCCGCCGGGCGTGCGGCCCAGGTCCAGCGGGTTGCGGGTCACGCCGAAGGTCGAGTCGGTGGCGCCGAAGACGCAGAGCTCGGGCACCCGGGTCAGACCGACGACCACGGCACCCGCCGCCCGCAGGCGTCGTACGACTTCGTGGTCTGTCTCCTGTGGCGCTGGATCGCTGCCCGCCGCGCCGTCGCGCATCGGCTCTCCGGCGACCTGGACGTTGTCCTTGATCGCGATCGGGACCCCGGCGAGGGGAAGGACCGATCGATCCGACCGTCGGTCCACGGCATCGGCCTCGTCGAGGGCGCGATCGGCGCGGACGACCTGGAAGGCACCCACCGGGCCGTCGAGGTCCGCGATGCGATCGAGTGCCGACCGGGTGTGGTCGCGTGCTGAGGTCTCGCCGGCGCGGACGGACGCCGCGATCTGGCTGGCGGTCATCGTCATTGCCGCAGGCTAGCTGCCAGAGCGGTGCCCCCATAGACACGGTGGCGAGCGCTGCCGGTCACGTCAGATCCTCGATCAATCGGTCGATCTCCTTGGAGTCCATCCCGTCGCGGAAGTAGAGATCGAGGCGCCCCTCGATCTCCACCCCGACGACCTGGGCGGAGTCCTGGTCGTCGACGCTGCGCACGCGCACCGCCTCGAAGCCGTCGCCCTCCTGGCTGGCGCTGCCGTCGTCGGCACACGCGACCAGATCGCCTGGTCCGAGATCACGATCGGCGACACCCAGGTCCGACGAGGCGTAGCTGAGATACGTTTCGTCCTGGAATCTCAGAGCCTGCGTGCAGTCGCCTTCCCCAGCAGATTCACCACAGCCCGTGGCGGCCAACAGGGTGCAGACGAACAGCGCCGCCATCGCGACCGTCGGCGGGGCGCTCATCCCTTCGATTCCGGGTCCCTTTCGAAGTGCGCGCTGACAGGCACGAATAGTGCCTTCGATGGCAACGTCTTGTTCGGCCATCGGAACGCGGCGTGTTCGAGCCAGTTCGCATTCCGCGTGCGGACCGAGCACGCCAACGAGCTCAGCAAGTGACACCGAACCTAGGTTCGCCGCCTGATCTCGTCAACCGTCGGTGCAAGCCACCTGTGGGGATCTGGTCCGGGCACCAGCGGCCCACCTGGACTCGCGAAACTGGCGAATCGTCACTGTGAGGCGACCTGCGCTCCGCTGGTGCTCCGTGCACCAGAACGCACTGTGGCCCCTGCTGCGTTTCCGCAGGTCAGAGGCCACATCACGTTGGTGTCCGAGGGGGGACTTGAACCCCCACGCCCTAATACGGGCACTAGCACCTCAAGCTAGCGCGTCTGCCAATTCCGCCACCCGGACGAGTGCGTGGAAACGTTAGCAAAGGCTGGCCCCGGACACCGCATCGGGGACCCCCTTGCCGGCCGTCGTCCTTGAACGGTGACCAAGCGCGTGCAACCTTGGGAGGGGTCTCTGACCTCGAACCGGGAAGGCAACCATGCTCACCCTGACTGAGAACGCCTGCACGATCGTCAAGCAGATGACCGAAGTGTCCGCAGTACCGGACACCGCTGGACTCCGCATCACCGCCGCCGACGCAGGCTTCACGGTGATGGCCAGCAATGAACCCGACGCCGGGGATCGCGTCGTCGAACAGGACGGCGCGACCGTCTTCCTCGACCCGAAGGCCGCCGAGCAGCTCGATGCGATGGTGCTCGACGCCGGCGTGGACGACACGGGCGCCGTGCAGTTCGGGCTGATGGCCCAGGCCTGATCCTCCCCCAGGGGGTCACGTCTGGGATCGTGGGCACATGCAGCAGCTGCGTGTCGCCTTCGTCTCCGGCGTGACCCCCGACAAGTGGGCCCGCGCCTGGCGCGAGCGCAACCCCCGGATCCGGCTCGAGTTGCAGCCCATCGAGCAGGACCAGCAGCGCGTCGTACTCGATGACGGCACGGCCGACATGGTCATCGCTCGACTGCCCGTCGACCTCGAGTCGCCCACCCCGCTCCACTGTGTGAAGTTGTACGACGAGGTGCCGGTCGTGGTCGCAGGCCTGGAGCACTTCGTGGCGGCTGCCGACGCCGACTCGCCGATCCCGCTGGAGGACCTGAGCGAGGAGCAACTGGTCCTGCCGCACCCGTCCGGCTGGACGCCGAGCGTCGACCAGCTCGCGTTCCCGCCGATGTCCGTGAAGGACGCCATCGAGGTCGCTGCCTCCGGCACGGGGATCGTCATCGTGCCGATGTCGGTGGCGCGACTGCACCACCGCAAGGACGTGGTCCAGCGCCCTGTCGACCTGGAGCCGACGAGCGTGGCCCTGCTGTGGCTGCGCTCCGCCGACAGCGACGTGCACCAGGACTTCGTGGGTGTGTCGCGCGGGCGACGGCCCAGCAGCAGCCGCTGACGGCCGCACCGGACCTGACGTCTAGGTGAGTCGGGTCCACTTCCACCAGGTGTAGTGGTACTCCCCCTGCTCGACCTGGAATCGCTGACCGCAATCACGGCATTCACAGATCCGGTCCGGCTCCCACTGCCTGGGGTTGGGCACTGTTCCCACGATCCGCACGTGGCGCAGGTGCTCCTCCTTCGCAGGGTCGTAGAACTGGTGGGACAGGTAGGCCGCGCAGAGGCAGGTGCCCTTTCGGAAGAGCTCGACCCGCGCGAGTGCGTGCTCCAGGTGGGCGTTGTTGGACGCGAGCATCCCACCAAGTTCGGCATCCGCCGTCTCCCGCTTGATCGCGGGCAGAGCGGCCACCAGCGGCATCAGGACCTTCGGGTCGCGAGTCCTGACGACCGACCACAGCGCCGACCGGACGCGATCGCTGTCGCCTGACACGAAGTCCCGGACGAGCGGCACCTGCAGCGCCCTCTCCTCACGGGTCGGCGCCGTCACCCACTCGACCGGGAGCACGAACACCGCGGCCTTGGCGGTCGCGGGTGCCGCGCCCGAGTTGTCGACGAGAACGACGGCGCTGGATCCGAGGGGCCAGTACACCGCTGCGTCGGAATCGAGCGCGCGGATGACGTCCGCCAGGGCACTGCGACGGTCGTACGCCATGGGGTCGGTGGAGGCGTCGTCGGTGAACAGTGCGGCGTCGAACTGCTGGTGAGCCCGCCAGCGTGCATCGCCCAGCTCGAGCAGGGGGCCGGTGAGCGCCGCCAGGTTCCTTGCGTCGGGGGTGGCTCCCAGGACGAGGCAGTGCGCGAAGAACGACGTGTGCCCCTCCAGCCCGTCGATCTCCCATTTGATCCGGTCGTCCGGGTCCTCGGGCCACTTCCGCAGCGACCGCATCTCCTGGATCACGGCCATCACCCGTTCGGGCGTGGCGTCGACGATGTCCTCGCCCATCAGAGGTGGGTCGCCGCCCAGGCGCCCAACGCCCGCGCACTGCGGTCCACCATCGCCACCCATTCCAGCGCGGTCTCGTCCGCGTTGTCGGACACGTGCTTGATCAGCCGGACCGGTACGCCGAACTCCTGCGCCACGTAGGCGAACGCATAGCCCTCCATGTCGACCAGGTGCGCCTGCTCCGCGAGCCGCGCCCGTACGACCGGGTCGGTCACGAAGACATCGCCGGTCGCGAGCACGGTCGGACTCGCGCCGACAACGAGACGCTCGCGTGGGTCGTAGCCGAGCGCGCGGATGGCGTCGGCGTTGATGTCGTGGTTGAGGACCGTCCCGATCTCGAACAGCCCGTCGGTGCCGTCGCGCAGGGCACCGGCGGTGCCGATGTTGACGACCACCAGGTCGGCCAGGTCCGAACGGACGGCCAGGTGGCGGGCGAGCGACGTGGCGGCAGCGGTCTTGCCGAGGCCGGTCACCAAGATCTCGAACCCGGCAGGGACATGGACGGCTTCGGCCGCGGTCGCGGCAACGATCAGGGGGCGCGGCACGGCAGACAATCTAGCGACCCCGCAACGGGCAGGATGGGCCCGTGACCACCTCGTCCTCCTTGCCCCCGACAACCGTGACCGCGGTCGCTCCCGGACGGGTGAACCTGATCGGCGAGCACACGGACTACAACCACGGACTCTGCCTCCCCTATGCGATTCCGCTCGCGTGCACCGCGACGCTGACGGTCCGCGAGGACCGCGGGCTCACGATCGCCAGCGACAAGGGCGAGCCGTGGTCAGGGTCGCTGGACGACGTGTCGGCGCGCACCGTGACCGGCTGGACGTCGTACGTCGCCGGGGTGATCTGGGCGCTGGACCAGGACGGGTGGCAGGTGCCGGGCCTCGACATCTCGATCTCCTCGACCGTCCCGCTCGGGGGTGGCCTGTCCAGCTCCGCCGCGCTGGAGTGCGCGGTCGCGGTCGGCCTCGCCGCCCTTCTCGGGCACGACCTGGACACCGCCGGACGCCTGCACCTCGCGGAAGCCTGTCGCCGTGCCGAGACGGAGTACGTCGGTGCGCCCACCGGTGGCATGGACCAGCTCGCGAGCCTGCTCGGTGCCGTCGACCAGGCCGTGCTGATCGACTTCGCCGACCCGACCAATCCGTCGGCCGTGCCGGTCACGTTGCCGTTCAGCGAAGCCGGCCTGACGGTCATCGTGACCGACACCGGAGTGCGCCACTCCCTGGCCGATGGCGACGGCGGGTACGCCCAGCGGCGTGCCGAGTGCGAAGCGGCGGCCACAACACTGGGTGTCGCATCCCTGCGAGAGGCGACAACGGCAGATCTGGAGGTCCTGACCGACCCGGTCGAGCGCGCCCGCACCCGGCATGTCGTGACGGAGAACGCACGAGTCCGCGGCGTCGTTGCTGCAGTCGACACACAGGACTGGGCCGCGCTCGGGCGCCTCCTGGAGGAGTCCCATGCCTCGTTGCGGGACGACTTCGCTGTGTCGTGCCCTGAACTGGACGCCGCAGTCGATGCCGCGCTTCGTTCCGGTGCGCTGGGAGCACGGATGACGGGCGGTGGGTTCGGCGGTTGCTCGATCGCGCTGGTCCCCATCGCCGAGGTCGAGCAGGTGAAGCTGAGTATCGACCACGTCTACGCATTGCGCGGGTGGCAGCCGCCCCTGCACCACGAGCTGGCCCCATCGGCCGGCGCCGGGCTCAGCCCTGGCGGTTCGGCTCCGGGATGAGGCAGAACGATCCGTCCGAGAACCCCGACGGACGCACGCCGAGCGCCTGATTGAGCCGTGCCCGCTGGTTCTCCCAGGCGATCTCGGCCGCGAGCTCGGTCAGCTGCGCCCGGGTGAAGCGTTCGTTGAGACGCGCCCGCAGCTCGTCGGGAACCACGGCTGGCGACGACGAGATCGCCGCGGAGAACGCGACCACGAGCTGTTCGTCGGCGCTCAGCGCCGGGTTGCCGTCGGGCTCCAGCAGGGCGGCGAGCTTCTCGTCGGAGATGCCCTCCGTGCGCGCGATCTCTGCGCCGATGTCGAGGCAGTACTCGCAGTTCACGATCATCGCCGCCTTGGCGATCGCGAGCGTCTTGAGCGCGGCCGGGAGCCGGCCCATCAACATCAGGGACGACTCGTAGGTTCCCTGCGCGAGGAGGAGCTGCGGTCGTCGTACCAACCAGCCGTAGAGGTCGCCGCGGTGGCGCTTCGCCTTGCGGATCACCTTCAGGTAGACCCAGATTCGCTTCAGGATGCCCATGCCATCGCCTTTCGGTGGGTGGTGAGGAGGATCAGGACCAGTCCGGCAGCCACTTCGGCGCCGAGCAGGACCACGTTGAGGACGTCGTTGACGGCCGGGAGCAGCGCCGAGGGATGCGCCGCGTGGTAGATCAGGTGCGGGACGCTGAAGATCAGGTGGGCGATCGCTGCCATCCGGATCTCAGCGGCTCCGCCGAACACGCAGGCGCCCAGCAGGAGCAGGCCGATCGCCAGGAATCCGGCGCCCACGTCGGTCACCAGGTGCTGGTTGTACGGCGGTTCGGCTGCCGCGAGCGCCGGACCCAGGCCCGGGAAGTTGTCGAACCAGCCTCGCGGGCTCAGCAACGCCCAGACGCCGATCACGGTCTGGGGAACGGCGAGCACGATGCCGAACGCCCGCACGGGCGTCCCTGGGGAGGGTGTCGTCATGCCCGTTCTTCGTGGGAACGGCGCGAGGTGTCACGTCGGTCCCACCACCAGGCCACGATCAGCAGCAGGCCGAGCGTGCCTTCGGTGACGTGCAGGATGGCGCCGGCGGCGAACTCCCCGATCTCGCCGAGACCGTGCACGCCGAGGCTCAACGCAAGCGGGGAACAGGTCAGGACCGACACGCCGGCCCACGACCGGCGCACGGCCGCGGCCAGCGCGCAGACCCCGGCCGCCGCCATGGCCAGGGCGCCCTCGAAGTAGGCGTGGGGGCCGTGGGGCTCGCCGAGGTTCTCCGCGATCCAGTCCCCCGCAACGATGTTGCCCAGCGCCTGGAACACGAACGCGAAGGCAAGTGCGGCGGCGACGGCGCTCAGGAGCAGGCTGGGCCGGTCCTCCAGGAAGGGCCGTTCGCGTGCCGGGACCTTCGCTGGCGCTGGAGCAGCGGCCGGCTGCATCGCTGCATCGATGCGCGCAACGAGGGAGGCCGGAGGCGTCGGTCGTGCCGCAGCAGCGAGCCAGAGGACTCCCGGGTCAGCGTCCGAGCCGGCACGGCCGGACAGCACGTCACCGATCGACGTGTCCAGGCTCTCGGCATCGAAGTCGTCAGACATCGCCCATCACCTCCCGCAACCGGCCGATACCGCGGTGCAACAGCATCCGTGCCGCACTCGGTGTGACGCCGAGGATCTCCGCGATCTCGGTCGAGTTGAGCTCGCTGCCGAACCGGAGGGCCACGGCTTCCCGCTCCCGTGGCGTCAGCACACCCAGCCGACGTCGTACCTCGTCGGCGCCGAGGCGCCTCAACACCTCGCCCTCGGGATCGTCGTCGGCCACCCCGTCGCCGAGGCCGGACGCGGCGAGGTCGGTCGGGAACTCCCGGCCGGTACGCCGCCACCAGTCGGCGATTGTGTGGCGGGCGATGCCGATCAGCCAGCCGCCGACCCGGCCCCGGCTGGCGTCGTACCCCGTCCAGGACCGCATCGCTCGTTCGAAGACCTGGCTCGTCACGTCCTCCGCATCGGTGTCGCTGGGCAGCCGCAAGCGCACGTAACGCCAGACGGGCGTCACGTGTTCTGCGTACACCTCGGCGAACCCGCCGTCTGAGGTCTGCTGCATTCCGCTCCTACTTCGCGCGACGGCACCACGGTGTCACGTCCCATCCCGAAAAATGTGGAGGGCCCGCCCCGCAGATCGCGGGACGGGCCGACCAGCAATGCTCAGCTGATGGCGCTCAGGTCACTTGAGCTCGGCGCTCGAGAGGTTGAGCACCCGGCGAGCAACGATCAGCTGCTGGATCTGCTGCGTGCCCTCGAAGATGTCGAGGATCTTCGAGTCGCGGGCCCACTTCTCGAGCAGCTCGGTCTCGCTGTAGCCGATGGAGGCGCACAGCTCGACACAGGACAACGTGACGTCGGAGCCGACACGGCCGGCCTTCGCCTTCGACATCGAGGCCTCGAGCGAGTTGGGCTTGCGGTTGTCCGCCATCCACGCGGCCTGGAGGGTGAGCAGGCGCGCACCTTCCCAGTCGGCCTCGAGCTGGAGGAACTTCGCGGCCGCAGCGTGCTGGAGGTACGCCGGGCGGTCGTAGTCGATCTCGACGCCGGCCTGCTTGAGCAGGTCGCGGGTCAGGTCGAGCGACGCGCGCGCCGTACCGACGGCCATCGCGGCCACCAGCGGACGGGTGTTGTCGAACGTCGCCATGGCGCCGGCGAAGCCCTGCTCCACGTTGACCTCCGGGGAACCCATCAGGTTCTCCTTCGGCACGCGGGCGTCGGTGAAGGTGATCACCGCGGTGTCGGAGGCCCGGATGCCGAGCTTCTCCTCGAGCCGCTCCACCTTGACGCCGGGGGTGCCCTTCTCGACGACGAACGACTTGATCGCCGCCCGGCCGAGGGACTTGTCCAGGGTGGCCCACACGACGATGCAGTCGGAACGCTCGCCGGAGGTGACAAAGATCTTCTCGCCGTTGATGACGTACTCGTCGCCGTCGAGGACCGCAGTGGTCGAGACCTGCGCCGAGTCGGACCCGAAGGCCGGCTCGGTGATGGCCATCGACGCCCACTTGCCGTGGAACCGCTTCATCTGCTCGTCGTTGGCCACCGAGGCGATGGCCGAGTTGCCGAGGCCCTGGCGCGGGAACGACAGCATCAGGCCGACGTCGCCCCAGCACATCTCGGCGACCGAGGTCACGGATGCCATGTTGGCGCCGTTCTTGACCGTCTTGTCGTCGGCGATGTCGTCACGGCGGACACCGGTCGCACCGGCACCTTCGCTGGCACCGGACTCGGAGAGGCCGTCGATCATCGCGGCGAGGACGTCGAGTTCCTTGGGGTACTCGTGCTCGGCGAGGTCGTACTTGCGGGAGATCGGCCGCAGCATGTTCATCGCGACCTGGTGGGCCTGATCGATGAGCGCCCGGTGCTTCCGGGGAACTTCAAGGTTGATGGCCATCAGACCAGCACCGTTCCTTCCATGATGCCGATGGCACGCAGGTCGCGATACCAACGCTCGACCGGGTGCTCCTTGACGAATCCGTGACCACCGAGCAGCTGCACGCCGTCGTTGCCGATCTGCATGCCCTTCTCGGCGCACAGGCGACGGGCCAGTGCGACCTGCTTGGAGAAGTCCTTGCCGGCAGCGGCGCGGGCAGCGGCGCGGTAGGTCAGCAGGCGCATGGCCTGCAGCTCGATCGCGATGTTGGCGACCATGAACGCCACCGACTGGCGGTGGGCGATCGGCTCGCCGAACGCTTCGCGTCCCTTGACGTACGGCCCGACGTAGTCGAGCACGGCCTGGCCGGTACCGACGGCCAGGGCACACCAGGCGAGGCGCGAGAGGCGCACACACTCGGTGTACGTCGTGCCGTCGGTCTCACCGAGTACGGCGTCGGCGGGGACCTTGACGTTCTCGAGGTTCAGCGTCGTCATCGACGCGGCCCGGACGCCCATGGCGGGGTCGCCACCGACGCTGAGGCCATCGGTCGAGGACTCGACGAGGAACAGGACCGGCTTGCCGTCGAGCGCGGCGCCGACGATGAAGAGCTCGGCGCTCTCACCGCGGACCACCAGGCTCTTGGTGCCGTTGAGGACGTAGCCGTCGCCGTTCTTGGTGGCGGTGGTCGACGGGCTCAGGACGTCGAACAGGACGGTGGGCTCGTTGAGCGCGAGCGCAGCAGCCGGGACCTCGTCGCCGGTGAAGGCGGGCAGGTAGGTCTGCTGCTGCGCGTCGGTGCCCCACAGGCCGAGGGCCGTGGCGACCGAGCCGGGCGCGAGGGTCGCGACCGCGAGGCCCATGTCGCCCTTGGCGAGGGCCTCCGCGACGAGCGTCCCGGCCATGGCCGAACGCTCCTCGGAGACGCCGCCGAGCTCTTCGGGCAGGCCGAGGATCGGCAGGCCGATCTCGAGGCTCGACTTGAGCAGGTCGTCGGGGGCCGCGCACGCAGCGTCGGCGGCCGAGGCAGCAGGGCGCACGACCTCCTCGGCGAACTCGGTCACGAGGTCGACGAGCATCTGCTCGTCCTCGGTGGGCGTCAGGTCGAAGACACCGGTCGACGGGGCCGAGGCCGGCCGGGTGCCCGGCTGACCCTTCTTGCCGGCCTTCGAGAAGGTCCGGCTGGCGCTCGTCGCGGCCTTGAACCCGGTGCGGGTGACGTTGAAGACGACCTGCTCGGTCTGCTTGCGCAGGCCGACCTTGTCGAGGAGATCGCTCTGGGCGAGCCGGTTGAGGCCGGCGACGAGGTAACCGATGGGGTCTCGGTTCTCGTTGCTCGGAACCCCGTGCTTGCCGCCCGGCTTGAGGTTGCTGATCAGGGACATGTCGTAAATGTAACTGTGAGTTACACATTGCGCTACATCTTCCGCGGAATCGGCGTGTGATCCGCGCTTCAATCGCGGCGTCCGGGCCACCGACCGCTCGCGAAAGCACGCTCCTACGATTGCCCCATGGCGTGGGGCAAGGGCGATGACAGCAACGACGAGCACATGGTCGAGACGGTGGTGGCGCCGTACGGACCACTGCCCCGAGGCGGTTCGGTCCGGCCGATGACCCGGTGGGGTACGCCGGTCATGCACCGCCCCCATCAGCTGGTCACCGTGTTCGACGACAAGCTCCGTGCGCTCGCCGCCGACATGGTCGCGACGATGTACGCCGCCGACGGGGTGGGCCTGGCCGCCTGCCAGATCGGCGAGGACGTCGCGATGTTCGTCTTCGACTGCCCCAACGACGAGGGCGAGCGTGTCATCGGCGTGGTCTGCAACCCGACCCTGCTCCTGCCCGAGGGCAACGACCGGTACCTCGACGACAGCCCCGAGGGCTGCCTCTCCTTCCCGGGTGCGTTCGTCCCCTGCGCGCGCCCCGACTTCGCGGCGGTGGAGGGCCAGGGACTGGACGGCCAGCCGGTGCGCTTCGAGGGTGACGGGCTGCTGGCCAAGTGCCTGCAGCACGAGACCGACCACACGCTGGGGACCGTCTTCGGTGACCGGATCTCGGCGAAGGCCATGAAGAAGCTGCGCAAGCAGCAGGAGGCAGCGGCCGACGAGTTCCCGGCCAATTGGCCGACCTGAGGCCGTTTCCGGCGGGGACTGGGTTACCTTTCCCGACATGTCTGTCGACCGCCAACTCGTCCCGCTCCTGTCCCTCATCGCAGCGGGGACCCCGGTCCACGCCCTCTCCGCGGTGGACGCACGCGCTGCGTACCGCAAGCTCACCGTGGACTTCCGGCCGCCGGGGACGATGGCGGAGGTCGCCTCTGTCACTGACGACAAGGTCGCTGGTGGCGACGGTCCGCTGGCCGCGCGGGTCTACCGCCCCGAGACGGACGGGCCCGTTCCGACGGTCGTCCTGTTCCACGGTGGTGGCTTCGTGTTCGGCGACCTCGACACCCACGAGGCGATGGCTCGCTCGATCTGCCACGGCACGCAGTCCGTCGTGGTGGCGGTCGACTACCGCCTCGCGCCCGAGGCGCGGTTCCCGAGTGCACCGAAGGACGCGATCGCTTCGGTGCTCGACATCCAGTCCCGCCTCAGCGAGTACGGCGGCAGCGATGTCCTCGCGGTGGCCGGCGATTCCGCGGGCGGCAACCTGTCCGCCGTCGCCGCCCAGCACGTGCCCGGCATCGCCGCACAGTTCCTGGTCTACCCGACGACAGCGATCGTCGGCGACTTCCCGTCGCGGGAGGAGAACGCGACGGGGTACTTCCTGGAGTCCGACACACTGCTGTGGTTCCTGACCCACTTCTCCGCAGAGGGGATGGACTTCGAGGACCCCCTGGCTGCCCCACTGCGCGGCGACCTCACCGGCCAGCCTCCGGCCGTCGTGGTCACCGCCGGGTTCGACCCGCTCCGCGACGAGGGCATCGCCTACGCCGAGGCGCTGGCGGCGGCCGGCGGCCAGGTCCACCACCGGGCCTACCCCGACCTGATCCACGGGTTCTTCGACATGGGCACCTGGTCGACCCACTGCCAGCAGGCCATCGACGAGTCGATCGCGTTGTTCGCGACGTTGCTGCGTCCCTAGGTGCCGCGGACCACGCTCAGGCCTTGCCGGCGTGGCTCGGCAGGACGCAGGCAGCATCGAGGCCGAGCACCCGGTTGAGCCGACCGAAGCCGATCCACGAACCGAGGCACATCGAGAGCTCCGCGATCTCGCGGTCGCTGTACTGCGCCCGCATCCGCTGCCAGAACCCCTCGTCGAGCCCGTGGTGGTCCAGGGCGAACCGCTCGGCGTACTCGGCGGCGATCCGGGTCCGGTCGTCGAAGTCGCGGGTGGTGCGCCACTCCGCAACGGCTTCGTCGAAGGTCTCCTCGACCTTGGCACCGTCCCGCTCGGTGCGCCAGTCCTGGCAGAACAGGCAGCCGTTGATCTGGGCGATCCGCAGTCGCGCGGCCTCGAACTCCCGCAGGCCGAGCGTGCTGTGTTCGTAGATGCTCATGGCGAATGCCGACGCGGCGGGCCCGATGCCGGGCACCAGCTCGCCCCAGACGTAGAGGATCGGGTCCTTGCCCTCGGGGATGTCGATGAACACGTCACTTGCCCTTTCCACGGAGGTAGACGCTCGGCTGCAGCGGCACGTCCAGGCCGTCGTACAGGCCGGGCGCGGTGGAACGCAGCCACGGAATCGAGTTCACCAGGCGGTTGGCAGCCGTCGCGTTGCCGCCCGCCGCGCGGTTGCCGCCCTCGTCGGTCGCTTCCACGTTGATCTCGATGCGCGGGCGTCCTTCGATGATCACCCGGTGCGCCCCGTCGCCACCGTCCGGCGGCATCGGCCAGTCGTAGGCGCACGCAGGGGTGATCCGGGTGACGTGCTCGATCACGATCAGCGGCTCGCCGTCGACGATGCCCTGGACCTCGAAGCGCAGCCCGCCCTGGGTTCCGGCGTCGAAGTCACCGAGGGCGGTGGTGACGGTAGCGTCGAGCGCTCGTCGTTCCACGGTCTCGCGCAGCTCGTCGACCTCGACACCGAGGGCGCGAGCGATCATCCGGATCTGACCGCCCCAGACCATGGACGGGATCCCGGCTGCGACCATCATCGGCTCGTAGTCCATCGGCTGGCCCATGCCGACGATGTAGCGGACCGAGTCCTCGGCGTCGTACGTCGAGTAGTCGAAGATCTCCTGGCACCGGACCTGCTCGACCTCCGAGGACAGTCCGCTGACGAGTGCGGGCAGGAGGTCGTTGCCCCAGCCCGGGTCGATGCCGCTCACGAAGAGCGCGGAACCGCCTTCGGCGCACGCCTTCTCGAGCGGCTCGCGGAGCTCGTCGGGGGCGCTGCGGTGGTCGTAGAGGGCGTAGATGGACGGCGTCACCACGACGGCGCCACCACTGAGAGCACGAGCGATGTCGACGGCTGCCTCGTCCGGGCGCAGCTCACCGGAGGCCGCATAGGCGACCGCTCCCCCGCCACCGAGGGTGGCGAGCGCCGCGTCGATGTCGCTGGTCGCCGCGACATCGAGGGTGCGGCCGAGCTCGGCCAGGTCGCCGGCGTCGCGGCCGACCTTGGCCTCGTCGGCCACGATGACCGCCGCGAGCGTCAGGTCGGGATGGGCCGCGACGGCGCGGATGGACGCCCGTCCCATGTTGCCGGTACCCCAGACGACGACCGGGACCGGCGGGTAGAACGTGTTCTCATTTGCCATGGGTGGAGGTTAGGCCCCCGGAGCCACGGAAGAAAGTGCTACACGGTGTCAGCCTCGGGTCAGCGTCGAGCAGTCACGTAGCAAGCGACTGCGGTGGCTGCGGCGACATTGAGGGAATCGATTCCCGGAGCCATGGGAATGATGGCCCGACGATCGGCCGACTCCTCCCAGCGCGACGACAGGCCGTGCCCTTCCGACCCGAGGACGAGGGCGACCTTGTCGAGGCCCTGCACGGCCTCCTCGATCGGTACGGCGTCCGGCGCGAGTGTCATCGCCACGGTGGTGAAGCCCGCGCGGCTCAAGGCCGGCAGGGCGTCGTACCAGTCCGGAATGCGGGTCCACGGCATCGTGAACACCGCACCCATGGCGACCTTGATGGACCGGCGGTACAGCGGATCGGCGCAGCGCGGCGCCAGCAGCACGGCGTCGAACTCGAAGGCTGCGCCGGAACGGAGGATCGCTCCGACGTTGGTGTGGTCGACGATGTCCTCGAGCACGAGTACTGATCGGGCGCCCTCGAGCACGTCCTCGACGGCTGGGAGCGGTCGGCGCTCGAGCGAGGCGAGGGCGCCGCGGTGCACGTGGAAGCCGGTCACCTCCTCGGCCATGTCCTCGGCGACCACGAAGCAGGGCGCGTCCGACCGGTCGAGGACGTCCGCCAGTCCGTCGAGCCAGCGCGGGGCCATCAGGAACGATCGCGCGGTGAAGCCGGCCTCGATCGCGCGCCGTACGACCTTCTCGCCCTCGGCGAGGAACAGTCCGTGCTCGGCCTCGAGGTTCTTGCGCAGCTCGACGTCGCGCAGGTCGCGGTAGTCAGCGAGCCGTGGGTCGGCGGCGTCGGTGATCTCGACCAGGTCAGCCACGCGGGCCTCAGTAGGCGTCGGGATGGGCGATCGCGACGACCTCGCCGATCACGATGATCGCGGGCGGTTTGACCGACTCCTTCTGGAGACGCGTGGCCAGGGTGCCGAGGGTGGCCAGGACGGTGCGCTGCGTCGGCATCGTGCCGTCGCAGATCACCGCCACCGGCAGGGTCGCTGCCCGGCCGCCGGCGATCAGGGCCTCGGCGATCTTCGGGGCGTTCTCGACGCCCATCATCACGACGACGGTGCCCTGCATCGCACCGAGCGCGTCGTAGTTGACCAGCGACTCGGGGTGACCGGGCGGCAGGTGCCCGGAGACGACGCTGAACTCGTGGGTGACTCCGCGGTGGGTGACCGGGATGCCAGCGACGGCCGGCACGGACACCGGTGAGGTCAGTCCCGGGATCACGGTGACCGGCACGCCTGCTTCACGGCAGGCGAGGATCTCCTCGTACCCGCGACCGAAGACGAAGTTGTCGCCGCCCTTGAAGCGCACCACCCGCTTGCCCGCGAGGGCGCGATCCACGATCACGCGGTTGATCTCCTCCTGCTGCGCCGACCGTCCGCGCGGCAGCTTCGAGAC
>JAKFEI010000298.1:0-2140 GCA_036675765.1 Nocardioides sp.
GACGTCGTGGCCCGCCTCCAGACCGTGCTCGACGAGTTCAGCGTCGACGCCCAGGTGACCGGCTACACCCGTGGCCCGACGGTCACGCGTTACGAGATCGAGCTCGGCACGGGCGTCAAGGTCGAGAAGATCCTCGGCGTCCAGCGCAACATCTCCTACGCCGTCGGCTCCGAGGACGTGCGGATCCTCAGCCCGATCCCCGGCAAGTCCGCGGTCGGCGTCGAGATCCCCAACACCGACAAGGAGATCGTCTCCCTCGGCGACGTGCTCCGGTCCAACACGGCCCGCACCGACCACCACCCGCTGATCGCTGGCCTCGGCAAGGACGTCGAGGGCGGATTCGTCGTCGCCAACCTCGCGAAGATGCCGCACCTGCTGGTCGCCGGCGCCACCGGTTCCGGCAAGTCGAGCTTCATCAACTCGATGATCACCTCGGTCCTGATGCGGTCCACGCCCGACGAGGTGCGGATGATCATGGTCGACCCCAAGCGGGTCGAGCTGAACGCCTACGAAGGCGTTCCGCACCTGATCACGCCGATCATCACCAACCCGAAGAAGGCCGCCGAGGCCCTCGAGTGGGTGTGCCGCGAGATGGACATGCGGTACGACGACCTGGCCAACTTCGGGTTCCGCCACATCAACGACTTCAACAAGGCCGTTCGTGAGGGCAAGGTCGAGGTACCGGCCGCCAGCGAGCGCGTGTTGACGCCGTACCCGTACCTGCTGGTCATCGTCGACGAGCTCGCCGACCTGATGATGGTGGCCCCGCGCGACGTCGAGAGCTCGATCGTCCGGATCACCCAGCTGGCCCGTGCGGCCGGTATCCACCTCGTGCTCGCGACGCAGCGACCCTCGGTCGACGTCGTGACCGGTCTGATCAAGGCGAACGTCCCGTCCCGACTGGCGTTCGCGACCTCCAGCCTCGCCGACTCCCGCGTCATCCTCGACACCCCCGGTGCCGAGAAGCTGGTCGGCCAGGGTGACGGCCTCTTCCTGCCGATGGGTGCGTCGAAGCCGATACGCGTCCAGGGCTCGTGGGTCACGGAGAAGGAGATCGCGCAGGTCGTCAAGCACTGCAAGGGCCAGCTCGAACCCAACTACCGCGAGGACGTCACCGCCCCGGCGGCCGCGAGCAAGGTCCTCGACGACGACATCGGCGACGACATGGACCTGGTCATCCAGGCGATCGAGCTCGTGGTGTCCACGCAGTTCGGTTCGACCTCGATGCTGCAGCGCAAGCTCCGCGTCGGCTTCGCCAAGGCCGGCCGGTTGATGGACATCCTCGAGAGTCGGGGCGTCGTGGGACCCAGCGAGGGTTCGAAGGCGCGCGACGTGCTGGTCAAGCCCGACGAGATCGACGCAGTGATCATGACCATCCAGGGGGAGGCGTGAGCCAGATGACCGACAACCTCGACCAGACCGACGACCAGAATGGCGGCCAGGACCGTTCGGAATCGGCCGAACCCGACCAGGAGCAGCAGGTCGAGGTCCGGCGCAACGTGGCCCTGGCCGCGCTCGTGGGTGGTTTCTCGGCCCTGCTGGCCGTGGCCTTCGCGGTCCGCGCCTTCACCGACGGCACGGGCCTGGACTGGTTGCTGTTCGGTGTCCTGGCCGTCGTCACGATCGCCCACCTCGCCTCCCTCGCCGACAGCCGCGCACCACTGCTGGTTGCCGACCCGCGCGGGGTCCGGGTCCGTCAGGGCGCCCGCTGGCGCGGGATCGCCTGGCCGGAGATCGACTGCCTCGAACACCTGCCGCGCCGTGGCCTGCGCGACGGCCACATCCTCGTCGACGGGTACGACGACCGGCAGCTCGTCGTTCCGCTGACGCTCGCCACCCGGGTCACCGGCGCACCGCTGGCCTCGCTCAGCGACGTGCTCGCCGAGCTGGCGGACGGCCGGGCCGACGTCGTGGAGGTCGTTCCGGGTCTGGACGACCAGCCGGAGACCCGCCGCGACGTGATCCCGAACCTCAGTGACCTCTACCGGGACGACGAGGAGATCGCTGCGGCAGCGGAGCGCCACGGGATCGCCGCCCGCGTGGCTGCCGGACTGGCCGGCGTCGACCAGGACCTCGACCAGGACCTCGACCAGGACGACGTCGACGTTGATGTCGACGTTGATGTCGAGGACGACGTTGA
>JAKFEI010000357.1:0-2133 GCA_036675765.1 Nocardioides sp.
GTGTGGACCAGGCGGGGTACGTCGACCACGCGGTCGTACATCGCCCGGCGCTCCGCGCGCCAGGGGACGTCGTTGACCAGCGCCGCGAAGACGTCGTCGGCGTGGGGGAGCCAGTTGCGCGCGACGTCGACCCACGCCCCGTCACTCAAGGCGCGACGCTCGATCGGGCTGGTGTGTTCGGGCGCGACCGTCTCGAACAGGGTGCTCTGGAAGTCCACCGCCATGCGACCGATCGTACAACCTGATCGAACAGGTGTTCGCATGACGCGGGTGTGTCGGTGTCCGCGAATCCGATGGTTCGGGCAAATAATTCGGTGTTCGCCGGACGCGTCGACGGCCCCCTCCTAGTGTCCGAAATGTGTCACTGGTCCAGGGGGGTTCGACAAGACGCATGCTCAAGCACGTGGAGATCCGCGAGTACGTCCGCGACCTCGTCCGTGGCAGCGTTCCGGGCACGGCAGCGCCGTCCGAACGTGACCTGGTCGACCGGTTCGGGGTCGCCCGGATGACGGTGCGCCAGGCACTCGACGCCCTGGTCGGCGAGGGTGTCCTCGAACGGTTCCCCGGACGCGGCACGTTCGTCGCCGCGCCGCGTCGGGTCCCCACCGGTGTCACCGGCTTCACCGAGGACATGGCCGCCAAGGGCATGGTGGCCGACTCGCGCACGGTCGTCGCCGAGCGCGTGGCCCCGAGCCCGTCCGTCGCCGGAGCGCTGCGCCTGCGGCCCGACGAGATGGTCGTGCACTGGCAACGGCTCCGTCTCGCGGACGGCCGCCCGGTGTGCCTGTCGGACGCCTTCCTGCCGGACCACATGGTCCCGGGTCTTCTCGAGAAGCTGCCCGCCAGCCTGTACGACGACCTGGCTGTCCGCGGTGTGCGGCCGACCTGGGCGGAGGACGACGTCGCGGCCCGTACGGCGACGGACGTCGAGGCCCGCCTGCTCGACCTCCCCGACGGTGGGGTGGTGCTGCGGCGCGCACGGCGTGCGTTGTGGCGCGACATCCCGGTCGAGGTGTCGCGGACGATCTACCGGAGCGACCAGTACTCCGTGTGCCTGCTGCTGCGCGACTGAGACCGACGTGACTGAGACCGACGTGACTGAGACCGACGTGACTGAGACCGACGTGACTGAGACCGACGTGACTGAGACCGACGCGGGAAACCCGTCAGCTGCTCAGGCCGCCCAGCGGGGCGACCGTCTGGCCGGTCTCCTCGCAGACCCACTGCGGATCCGGGCCGCCGAGGTCGGGGTCGATGTGCAACGCGTGGATCGGCCCGTCCTGGCAACCCACGCACACCGGCCAGAGGCCTTCGCGCGTGCCGCGGCCGAACCGGTCGGCGAGGGCGTCCTGGAGGTCCTGCGCGATGAGTCCGCCGATGTACGGCGCCCCGTCGACCCACTGCTCGAGCCACCAGCGACGCTCGGAGCAGGCCTCCTCGAGGAGGGTCACCGTGTTCGGCGTCCCGAGGGCGCGCGCCTCCAGGTCGGCGAGCACCTGCGCCCGGGCCACGTAGATCACGCTGTCGTCCACAAGGCCATTGTGCGTTGGTTTCCCAAGGGCCGCCCGGAGCGCGGGTGCGAGGTTGCGATGGTGGCGCGGGACGCGCTTCGGGGGCTAGCGTCGTCCTGGCGTCCGGTTCTCGGTGCTCGTCCTGCCGGCGCTGTCCTGAACACCGAACTCTGCGCCCCCTGGGAGTCCCCATGAGCACCCGTCTCCTGCACATCATCGCCACGCCGCGTGGTCTCGCCTCCAACACCGGGCGCGTCTCCAGCGTCCTGATCGAGGAGCTGCACCAGAAGTACGACGACCTCGAGGTCACGACGCTCGACCTCTTCAGTGCCGACCTGCCCGCCGTTGCCGGCGTGAACATCAAGTCGAAGTACGCCCTGATGACCGGGCAGCCGGTCGACGAGGCGGCCACCGGCTCGTGGCAGGAGATCGAGCGCACCATCGAGCAGTTCCTCGCCGCGGACCTGTACGTCCTGACGGTGCCGATGTGGAACTTCGGCATTCCCTACGCCCTGAAGTACTACATCGACGCGATCGTCCAGCCGGGCTACCTGTTCACCTACAACGAGCAGGGCCAGCCGGTCGGCCTGGTCGAGGGCAAGAAGATGGTCTGCGTGACCTC
>JAKFEI010000161.1:0-2122 GCA_036675765.1 Nocardioides sp.
CCTTGCGGCTGGTAGTCGTAGAACTGCTGCGGAATCGCCTGGGGGCCACCCTTGACGCTGATCCAGAAGATCGGGACGTCGGAGGTCCAGTCGAAGGTCTCGCCGAGCTCCTCGCTCTCGTGCTTGACGATCGTGAAGGTTCCGCCGCCCGGCAACGCGTGGTCGCCGGCGCTGACCGGGTCGATCTTGAAGCTGTCAGCCTCGAGGCAGTCGGGAGGCGAACAGCCCTCCATCTCCGGGTCGGTCTCGCAGTTCGGCACCGGTTCGGAGCACACCAGGATGTAGTTCACCGAGTGCCACGTGTCCTGGCTGATCTGGAGCGGGGCGTGCAGTCCCTCGTCACCCATGGAACCGCCCGGGTACAGGTACGGCTCGAAGCCCGGCCCACCCTTGACCTGGATCTCGAACACGTTGACGGTCGACGTCCAGTTGAAGATCTCGCCGATCGGGTTGGACTCCGCGAGCAGCGTCATCGAGAACGTGCCGCCACCGTCGAGGTCGAAGACCTGCTCGGTCTCGTTCTTCACGGGCGCGATCTTCGTGACGTTGGCGCCTTCAGTGGTGCAGTCCGGTTCTGCCGGCGAACAGACCTCGTTCTCCGGGTCGATGACGCAGGTGTCGTTGTAGGTGTAGTCGATCTTGACGGTCGCCTCACCCTCCGCGACACCGGTCGTCTTGTACGGCGCCGGCCCCTCGATGTGGACGTTGATCTCGCTGTCCACGGTGTAGTCGAGGTCGTCGTCTCCGACGAAGCCCTCGAGTACGACGGGATCGGTGATCGTGACCTCGATCGAGTCTCCGGTTCCCAGCAGCGTGATCGGCTGGGTCTCGCCGGGCGCGAGGTTCCACGTGTCGCTGGAGGCTCCTGCCGCGTCGAGGTTCTCGACGCCGACGCCGTTGACGACGATCGACGCATCGAGGTCCCCGTTGAGCGTCTTGTTCTGGGAGTCACTCAGGTTCGTGACCGCGCCGTCGAGCTCACCGTCAACGGTCGCGACGAGCTTGACCTGGGTCAGCGACAGCAGACCGCCCTCGTCGTTGAACTTGTCGACGAGGATGTGCTGGGTGCTCGGAAATGACTCGATCGCTACCGAGCCCTCTTCAGTGATGGTGATGTCTGCGGCGTGCGCCGGAGCGGCGGCGATGAAGGGAATTGCCATCGCAGCGGTTCCGACCAGAAAAGCGACCCCAATTCGCCTTCGAGCCGTACCGATTGACCTCATAGGGAGGCTCTCCTGTACTCGAGGTTCGCCGCCCAGACGGGAGCATCGCGGGCGACCGGGACAAAGTCCCTACGCCACCTAGACGAGGTTCGGCGACGCGTATGACGCGTGATCTGTAAAAACATGGGTAAAGACTTCGCCGATCAGGTCGCCAAGTTCTCCATTCCCCGGCGGAACCCACGGGGCCGTGATTACCGTCGAGTGATCCGAATCCCCGTCGAGGTGGCCATCGTGATCACGACACCGGAACCGTCCGCGGACGACACCGACCTCCTGACTCGCGCGCGCACCGGCGACGGCGCTGCGATCGGTGAGCTGTACGAGATCCACCGGCCCGCTGCCCACCGCCTGGCCGTCCTGCTGGTCGGGTTCGATGAGGCGGACGACCTCCTGGCCGACTCCTTCGCCCGGGTCGTCGCGCGGTTCATCTCCGGTGCGGGACCGACGACCAACTTCCACGGCTACCTGTTCACCACGATGCGCAACCGGCACCGCGACCTGCAGCGACGCGGCGCACACGAGGAACCCGCATCGGACCACCCGTGGTTGCTCGAGGCAGCCGTGGCCCCGAGCGAGGACACGGCCGAGGACTTCGACACCGACCTCGCCGCCGCGGCACTGGCCAGCCTGCCGCCCGCCTGGCAGCAGGTGATCCACCTGCTGGAGGTCGAGGAGCGGACCGTGGCCGAGGCGGCCGCGATGCTCGGCCTGCGCCCGGCGGCGCTGTCGTCACTGGCGTACCGGGGACGCGAGGGCCTCCGGGCGGCGTACCTCGACCAGCTGATCAAGCTGGCCCCGGCCCGCACCAGCGAGTGCGACTGGGTCCGTCAGCGGATGAGCCGGTACGTCCGCGGCACCCTGTGTGGGTCCTCCGTCGCCCGTTCCGACAGCCACCTGCT
>JAKFEI010000356.1:0-64061 GCA_036675765.1 Nocardioides sp.
TTGGCGTGCGAGGCCTTCTCGGGCGTGGCAGCAGCGTCAGGCATGGAGCTCATGAGCGAAGCGTAAGGCGATTGCTACCGCTAGGTAACGCCTGACCAGTGTGGGGTTGTGCACAACGCCACACTCATCACGCCGGAATCGGCTCCCGCTCGAGCTCGATGACCCGGATCAAGTGGGTCAGATGCATCATCCGGCGTACGGCGGGACCGGCTCCACGCAGCACCACGCGGGCGCCGTACCGGTGGGACCAGCGGCTGGCGACGGCAAGCATCTTCAGCGCGGTGGCGTCGATCGAACGGACCTGACTGATGTCCACGACGACGCGGCTCCCGACCGCGACCGACTGGAGATGTTCGTAGACGGCCGCCCGCACCGCACCGGTGCTGCGCACGTCGAGGTCGCCCCCGAGGACGAGCACGGGCCCGTCCGCGCCGTAGTCGACGCGGATGTCGACGCACGTTCCCATCTGGTTCTCCTGCATGGTGACCCTCCCGAGATCGGGCCGCCCTCGCGTCCCTGTTACCCACCATGACGCCCGAGAGGTGTGATCGGTTGCACCCGGGAGCCGGAAATTTTGTTCGCGTGTCGGTACTACGCTCCCGATCATGGTCAATCTCACGCGCATCTACACCCGTACCGGCGACGCCGGGGAGACCCGGCTCGGGGACATGAGCGTGACCACGAAGACCGATCTGCGGCTCACCGCGTACGCCGACGTCGACGAGGCCAACGCCCAGATCGGCGTCGCGATCGCGACCGGCGGGCTCGAGGACGACCTCGTCAAGGTGCTCACCCGCGTCCAGAACGACCTGTTCGACGTGGGCGCCGACCTGTGCACGCCCGTCGTGGCCGACCCCGAGTACCCGCCCCTGCGGATCGAGCAGGAGTACGTCGACCGCCTCGAGGGCTGGTGCGACCACTACAACGACCAGCTGCCGAACCTGCGGTCGTTCATCCTCAACGGCGGTACGCCGGGCGCGGCGCACCTGCACGTCGCCCGCACCGTCATCCGGCGGGCCGAGCGCGGCGCCTGGGCGGCGTACGAGGTCCACGGCGAGGTGATGAACAAGCTCGCCATCACCTACCTGAACCGGCTGTCCGACCTCGTGTTCATCCTCGCCCGCTACGCGAACCGTGCCGACGGCGACGTGTTGTGGGTGCCCGGGGGCGAACGCGGCGAGTAGCCGCCTGTGCACGGAATCCGCGCCTGTCCCTGACGCGTGGAACGATGGAGGGCCGTGAACGTCCTCGCGCAGCTCTCCGACGCCTTCCTGGCTCGTCACTTCGACGCCGGGACGCTGCAGCGCGCCCAGGAGGTCGTCGCCTCCGGTCTCGTACGACGTCCGGAGATCGGGCTGCTGTCCGCGGGATCGGTCACGGCAACGGCCGAGGTCCAGGGTTCGCGTGAGGTCCCCTACCAGGTGCAACTGCACGCCGAGGCGCCGTCGGAGGGCTACGCAGGATGGCTGTTCACGGTCTGCACGTGCCCGGTCCGATCGGTCTGCAAGCACGGAGCCGCGCTCGCGTTGACCCTGCGCCAGACCTTCACGCAGCCGGCAGGCGAAGCCGCGTGGCGGCGCTCGCTGGAGCGGCTGGTCGCCGAGCTCGACCGCAACCAGCCGCGCCCGGTGGACGAGGTGCCGCTCGCCCTGGAGATCAGCCTCGAGGAGCCGCGCAGCCACTACCGCTCGGTGGGCCCGACCTTGCGGGTGCGGCCGATGCGCCAGGGCAAGAACAAGCCGTGGATCAAGACGGGTGCCGACTGGAGTGACGTCGGACTCGGCGGGGTCGCGCAGGGCTTCCCGAAGGCGCAGTCCGACGCGATCTCCGCGTTGCACGCGCTCTGGGCCGGCCACCGCGCCTACTACTACGCCGGGGTCGCCCCGTCGCTCGACGAGTTCGGCGAGAACGTCGTCCGCGCGCTGCGCAACGCCCGCGACGCCGGCGTGACCCTGATCGCCGCCCGCCCGCTCCGCGACGTCGTCATCGCCGACGAGCCGGCCGAGGTCGTCGCCGAGCTGACCGACGTGCAGGGCGGCACCTCGTTGCGGGCCGCGGTCACCCTGGGCGGGCAGACCTGGCGCGGCGAGGCCGTGATCCCGGTCGGCAACCCCGCTTCCGTGGTCGGGCTCCTCGATGACGAGGGCCGGTTGCTGATCGGGGCGACCACCTCACCGGTCCCCGCGGCACTGCGCCACCTGCTCGACGGCCCGCCCATCGTCGTACCCCCGTCCGACCTGGCGGACTTCCGCGACTCCCTGCCCGGGCTGATGCGCCACCTGGCGGTCCGCGCCGACGACGCCTCGGTCGACCTGCCGGAGCCGCTGCACCCCACGCTGGTCCTGACCGTCACCTGGCACACGGCCACGAAGGCCGGCCTCGCGTGGACATGGCGGTACGGCGCCGACCGGGCCTGCCCGGTCACCAGCACCGACCCGCTCGGCGGCGTGCGGGATCGTGCCGCGGAGCGCACCCTCCTCGACACCGTGCCCCGGGACCTGCTGGCGCGATCGAGCGCGACCGACGGCGAAGCCCTCGCACTGGCCATCCACGAACTCCCCCACCTCCGCACGATCGAGGGCGTCGAGGTGATCGAGGAGGAGCGACCCGACTTCCGCGAGGCCGACATCGCCCCGGACATCCAGTTCACGCTCGCCGAGCCCGAGCCGGACGCCGCGGTCACCGACTGGTTCGACCTCGCCGTCACGGTCAGCGTCGACGGCGAGCCGATCCCGCTGCCCGACGTACTGGCCGCCCTCACCCTCGGCCAGGAGTTCCTGGTCCTGCCCAGCGGGCTCTACGTCACCGCCGACCGGCCCGAGTTCGACCGGCTGCGCGAGGTCGTCGAGGCCGCGGCCGAGCTCCGCGAGCGCGACGGCAACCACATCGGCATCGGCCACCACGACCTCGGCCTGTGGGCCCAGCTCGCCGAGGCCGGCATCGTCGACAGCCAGGTCGCGGCGTGGGTGGAGCGCGCCCAGGCGCTCCGCGACCTGACCGACATCCCCCAGCCCGAGCCGCGCGGCCTGGTCACCGACCTCCGCAGCTACCAGCGTGAGGGCTTCTGGTGGCTGGCGTTCCTGTGGCAGCACGGCCTCGGCGGCATCCTCGCCGACGACATGGGCCTCGGGAAGACGCTCCAGGTCCTGGCCCTGATCACCCACGCCCGCGCCGAGCGCCCCGAGGAGGGGCCCTTCCTCGTCGTCGCTCCGACCAGCGTCGTCACGGCGTGGGCCAGCGAGGTCGCCCGGCACGCGCCCGGCCTGCGCGTCGGCGTGGTCGGTCGTCGTACCGACGACATCGCAGCGATCGCCCGCGACAACGACATCGTGGTGACGACGTACACGCTCCTCCGGCTCGGCCACACCCACTACAGCGATGTGTCCTGGTCGGGCCTGATCCTCGACGAGGCGCAGCAGGTCAAGAACCACCAGAGCAAGACCTACTCGGCGGTCCGCACCATCGATGCGCCCTTCAAGCTGGCCGTGACGGGCACCCCGTTCGAGAACAGGCTGATGGAGCTGTGGTCGTTGCTGTCGATCACGGTGCCCGGGCTCTACCCGTGGCCGCGCCAGTTCGCCGACCGCGTCGCCCGGCCGGTCGAGAAGAACGGCGACAAGGCGGTCCTCGACCGGTTCCGCGCGCGGATCAAGCCGTTCCTGCTGCGGCGGACCAAGGAGCTGGTGGCGGCCGACCTGCCGCCCAAGCAGGAGCAGGTCCTCGCCGTCGACCTCGAGGCGAAGCACCGCAAGATCTACGACACGCACCTGGCCCGCGAGCGGCAGCGCATCCTCGGCCTCGTCGACGACTTCGACCGGAACCGGGTCGCGATCTTCAGCGCGCTGACCACCCTGCGTCAGCTGGCGCTCGACCCGGCCCTGGTCGACGTCGAGCACGAGAAGGTCGGCTCCGCGAAGCTCGACGTCCTCGTGGACCACCTGCTCGAGCTCACCGCCGAGGGCCACCGCGCACTGGTCTTCAGCCAGTTCACGTCGTTCCTCACCCGGGTCCGGTCGCGCCTCGACGACGCCGGGATCGCCGCGACCTACCTCGACGGCCGCACCCGCGACCGCGGGGCCGTCATCGAGGACTTCCGCTCGGGCGCAGCGCCCGTCTTCCTGATCTCGCTGAAGGCCGGCGGCGTCGGCCTCACCCTCACCGAAGCCGACTACGTGTTCGTGCTCGACCCGTGGTGGAACCCCGCCGCCGAGGCCCAGGCCGTCGACCGCGCGCACCGGATCGGACAGACCCGCCACGTCCACGTCTACCGGCTGGTCGCCAACGACACCATCGAGGAGAAGGTGATGGAGCTGAAGGCCCGCAAGGCCGAGCTCTTCGCCCAGGTCATCGACGGGGACGGTGCGATGAGCACCTCGATCGGGGCCGACGACATCCGGGGACTGTTCGAGTAGCGGGTCTCGAGACGGTTGCAGCGCAACCTCCTCGACCTACGAAGGACCACCCTTGGTGCGGTTCCAGTCCGTCCCGGGCGGCATCGCCTCGAGCCACGCCTGGAAGCCGGTGAGCGAGGAGATGCTCATGGCCAACTCGACCAGGCCGTCGGAGGACTGGCAGCCGATCACGAGGTGATCGGGGTACAGCGAGGCCTGCTCGGCGCCGAGCGGCGTGCGCTGGCCGTCGTACGACAGGTCGTCGCGGTTCCAGGACCGCTTCGGGCGCGGGGACAGCGTGAAGACACGGAACCACTCGAGGGTCTCGCCGGAATAGCGGCCCAGGCCCAGCACCCAGCCCCGCTCGGGGACGTCGGTGCGGTACCGGTGGCTCAGCTCGAAGGTGCCCCCGTGACGGGAAAGAAGACGGCGCCGGACGATGAGTCCGGCGCCGTACAGCACGCACAGGAGCAGCAAACCACCCGAGATGTCGAGGAGCAGCTCCCACCAAGCCATCTGCGTACTACGAAACCTTCTCTGCAGCGCGAATACGCGCCTCGGCGTGACGCACCCGCTGCTCGGCCTCATTGTTCGAGTTGAGCAGGCGCTGGGCCTCCTCGAGCTCGATCCGGGCCTGGTCCAGGTGGATCTCCTCGGCCCGCTCGACCCGCTCAGCGAGGATCGAGACACGGTCGTTGGCGACCGAGAGGAACCCGCCGTCAACAGCAACGACCAGCAGGTCGTCGCTGTCGGCGATCTGGATCTCGACCACCGAAGCGGACAACAGCGACAGCGTGGGCGCGTGGCCACGCAGCACGCCGATGTCACCCTCGAGCGTGCGCGCGATGATCATCGACGCCTCGCCGGACCACACGGTCCGGTCGGCGGCGACGAGCTCGACGTGCAGGTGCTCGACTGTGGACTGACCATCGGACTGGGCCATGATCAGAGGCTCTTCTGGATCTCGGCCCAGTTGCGCTCGACGTCGTCCAGACCGCCGCACATGAAGAAGGCCTGCTCGGCGACGTGGTCGTAGTCGCCATCAGCGATCTTGTTGAACGCGTCGATGGTGTCACCGATCGTCACGGTCGAACCCTCGATGCCGGTGAACTGCTTGGCAACGTAGGTGTTCTGCGACAGGAAGCGCTGGATACGACGGGCGCGGGACACGATGACCCGGTCCTCCTCGGACAGCTCATCGACACCGAGGATGGCGATGATGTCCTGGAGCTCCTTGTTGCGCTGCAGGATCTGCTTGATGCGGATCGCGCAGTCGTAGTGCGCCTGACCGATGTACTGCGGGTCAAGGATCCGCGAGGTCGACGTCAGCGGGTCGACGGCCGGGTAGATGCCCTGCGACGCGATGTCACGGGACAGCTCGGTCGTCGCGTCGAGGTGCGCGAACGTCGCGGCCGGCGCGGGGTCGGTGTAGTCGTCCGCGGGGACGTAGATCGCCTGCATCGAGGTGATCGAGTGACCACGCGTCGAGGTGATCCGCTCCTGGAGCGTGCCCATCTCGTCGGCGAGGTTCGGCTGGTAACCCACGGCGGACGGCATCCGGCCGAGCAGCGTGGAGACCTCGGAACCGGCCTGCGTGAAGCGGAAGATGTTGTCGATGAAGAGCAGCACGTCCTGCTTCTGCACGTCGCGGAAGTACTCCGCCATCGTCAGGGCCGACAGCGCGACGCGAAGACGCGTGCCCGGCGGCTCGTCCATCTGGCCGAAGACCAGGGCGACCTTGTCGAAGACGCCGGCCTCCTGCATCTCGACGATGAGGTCGTTGCCCTCACGGGTGCGCTCGCCGACACCGGCGAACACCGACACACCGGCGTGGTTCTTGGCCACACGGGCGATCATTTCCTGGATCAGGACGGTCTTGCCGACACCGGCACCACCGAACAGACCGATCTTGCCGCCGGTGACGTACGGGGCGAGCAGGTCGATGACCTTGATGCCGGTCTCGAACATCTGCGTCTTCGACTCGAGCTGGTCGAAGGCCGGAGCCTTGCGGTGGATGCCCCAGCGCTCGCCGACCTCGACGGTCTCGCCCTCTTCGAGGTTGAGGATGTCGCCGGTCGTGTTGAACACGCGGCCCAGGGTCACGTCGCCGACGGGAACGGTGATCGGGCCACCGGTGTCGGTCACGGCCTGGCCGCGGACCAGGCCGTCGGTCGGCTTGAGGGAGACGGCGCGGACCATGCCGTCGCCGATGTGCATGGACACCTCGAGGGGCAGCACCGAGGTGACACCGTCGAGCGTGACCGTGACCTCGAGCTTGTTGTAGATCTCGGGCATGTTGTCGACGGGGAATTCGGCGTCGACAACCGGGCCGATGACCCGTGCGATCCGACCCACCGAGGCCGCACCGCTGGCGGTGGTCTCTTCAACCGTTGCAGTCATGTCTTACTCCGTTGATCCGAAAAGATGTTTTGGTCTGGTGGGGTCAGTCGTTGGCAGCCTGAGCGTCGGCGAGCGCGTTCACGCCACCAACGATCTCGCTGATCTCCTGGGTGATGCCGGCCTGGCGCGCCTGGTTGGCGATCCGGGTGAACTTCTTGATGAGTTCTTCGGCATTGTCCGTCGCCGACTTCATTGCCTTCTGACGGGCAGCGAGCTCGGAGGCCGCGGACTGCAGCAGGCTGTAGAAGATCCGGCTCTGGACGTACTGCGGAAGCAGCCCGTCCAGGACCTGCGCAGCGGACGGCTCGAACTCGTAGAGCGGGAGCAGTTCGTCAGCATCCGGAGCGTCCGTGCCTTCGATGACCTCCAGGGGCAACAGCCGAACGGCCGTCGGCTCCTGGGTGAGCATCGAGCGGAACCGGGTGTAGACGACGTGGACCTCGTCCACGTCACCGTCCTCGCCCTGCTCCTTGAGGAACGCCGTGATCAGCGCCCTGCCGATCTCGGCGGCCTTGTCGTAGGTGGGCTGGTCGGAGAAACCGGTCCAGGACTCCACGAACGCGCGGCTGCGGAACTTGAAGTACGCCTCCGCCTTGCGACCGGCAAGGAAGTAGTCGATCTCCTTGCCCTCGGCACGGAGCCGCTCGCTGAGCCGCTCCGACTCCTTGAGCACGCTCGAGGAGTAGGCACCGGCCAGGCCGCGGTCGCTCGTGATGATGAGCACCGCTGCCCGCTTGGGGTTCTCCTGCTCGCGCGTCAGCGGGTGGTCGACGTTCGAGAACGTCGCGACCGCCGACACGGCGCGGGTCAGCTCACGGGCGTACGGCGCTGCCGCCGCGGCCTTCTGCTGCGCCTTGATGATCCGGGACGCAGCAATGAGCTCCATGGCGCGCGTGATCTTCTTCATCGACTCGGTCGACTTGATCCGCGCGCGGTACTCACGCAGCGATACGGCCATGTGTCAGCCCCGCTTCTGCTTGACGATCTTTTCCTGCTCGAGCTCGTCGTCGGCCAGGGCGCCAGCCTCGGGCTCGTGCCCGACCTTGATGGAGCCACCGTCAGAGGTCTCGAACTGGTCGAGGAAGGAGTCGTACGCCGCAACGACGCCGCCCTCGTCCTCGAACTTCTGCGACTCGCGGATCGCCGAGAGCAGGCCCTCGTGCGAACGACGCAGGTAGTCGATGAACTCGCGCTCGAAGCGGAGGACGTCACCGGTGGGCACCTTGTCCAGGCGACCGGACGTGCCGAGCCACAGCGAGACGGTCATCTCCTCGAGCGGGTACGGCGAGTACGCCGGCTGCTTGAGGAGCGCCATCAGGCGCTGGCCGCGGGCCAGCTGCTGCTTCGAGGCCGCGTCGAGGTCCGACGCGAACATCGCGAACGCCTCCATGGCACGGAACTGCGCCAGGTCGACCTTGAGCGAGCCGGTCACGGCCTTCATCGCCTTGGTCATCGCCGCGCCACCCACTCGGGAGACGGAGATACCGACGTCGATGGCCGGACGCTGGTTGGCAGCGAACAGGTCCGACTGCAAGAAGATCTGGCCGTCGGTGATCGAGATGACGTTGGTCGGGATGAACGCCGACACGTCGTTGGCCTTGGTCTCGATGATCGGCAGACCGGTCATCGAGCCCGCGCCGAGCTCGTCGGACAGCTTCGCGCAACGCTCGAGCAGGCGGGAGTGCAGGTAGAAGACGTCACCCGGGTACGCCTCGCGGCCCGGCGGGCGGCGCAGCAGCAGCGACACGGCGCGGTAGGCCTCGGCCTGCTTGGTGAGGTCATCGAACACGATGAGGACGTGCTTGCCGTCGTACATCCACTCCTGGCCGATGGCCGAGCCGGTGTACGGAGCGAGGTACTTGAAGCCCGCGCTGTCGGAGGCCGGGGACGCCACGATCGTGGTGTACTCCAGCGCGCCGGCCTCTTCGAGGGCGCCACGCACGGCGGCGATGGTCGAGCCCTTCTGGCCGATGGCGACGTAGATGCAGCGAACCTGCTTCGTCGGGTCGCCGGTCTCCCAGTTCTGCTTCTGGTTGATGATCGTGTCGATCGCGATCGTGGTCTTGCCGGTCGCGCGGTCACCGATGATCAGCTGACGCTGGCCACGGCCGATCGGGGTCATCGAGTCGATGGCCTTGATGCCGGTGGCGAGCGGCTCGTGGACCGACTTGCGGGCCATGACGCCGGGGGCCTGGAGCTCGAGGGCACGACGCTTGGTGGTCGCGATCTCGCCGAGGCCGTCGATCGGGGTGCCGAGCGGGTCGACGACGCGGCCGAGGTAGTTGTCGCCGACGGGGACCGACAGGACCTCGCCCGTACGACGGACCGGCTGGCCCTCTTCGATCTTGTCGAAGTCACCGAGGATGACGACACCGATCTCGCGCTCTTCGAGGTTGAGCGCGAGGCCGAGGGTGCCGTCCGCGAACTCGAGGAGTTCGTTGGCCATGGCCGAGGGAAGTCCGGCCACGCGTGCGATGCCGTCACCGGCGGAGGCGACGGTGCCGACCTCTTCCTTGCTGGAGGCCGCGGGCTTGTAGTCCGCGACGTACTTCGCGAGGGCGTCGCGGATCTCGTCCGGACGGATGGAGAGTTCCGTCATCTCAGGTGCCTTCTCTCTTCTGGCTGCTGTGAAGTCTGGTGGTGATGTGTGGTCTGCGTGTTGCCGTGGTGGAGCGGTGGTTCAGCCGGCGATCTTGCGGCGGGCGTCATCGAGGCGGGAGGAAACCGTCCCGTCGATCACGTCGTCGCCGATCTCGACCCGGACACCGCCGACGACCTCGGGGTCGACCACGATGTTGAGGTGCACGGTGCGGCCGTACTGGCGCGACAGTGCCGTGGCGAGGCGGGCCTCGTCCTGGGCGGACAGGGCACGCGCAACACGAACGGTCGCGACCCCCTGGCCATGGACGTCGGCCGCGGTCTTCTCGTAGTCCTCGAGAGCCAGGCCCACGTTGCGGTACGAGCCCGACAACGCCTGGCGGACCAGCTGCACCGTTGCGGGGAGCGTCTTGCCGCCGATCAGCGACTCGACGAGTCCCGCGCGGTCCGCGACGGACCGGACCCGGTCCGACAGCGCGTCACGCAGGGCGGGGTTGCCGTTGACCAGCTGCCGCACGGCGAACAGCTCGTCGACGAGCTGGGCGCCCTGGGCACCGGTCGAGCGGACCGACGCGATGACGCCGACCTGCTCGAGGGCATCGGCCAGGTCACGCGTCTTGGTCCAGCGACGGCCCACGGCCGTCACGACCAGGCCGAGCGCGGCTGCGTCGACCTTGCCGGAGAACAGGCTGTCGACCAGACCGACACGGGCCGCGGGCTCGACCGACTGGTCGGTGGCGAACCGGCGAAGCGAGCCCTCGGTGCGGAACGCCGTGGCCGCAGCGAACAGGTCGCCGGCCACCTGCGCGGCCGACGCCTCGGACACCGCACCGAGCTGGTCGGTGACGGCGGCCATCGCCTCTGCGGACGCTCCACGGAAGGACACCATCAGTTGTCGTCCTTCTTCCGGGTCCCCGCCTTGGTGAAGCCGGCGGCGATCGCCTCTTCCTCCGTGGCGAACCAGTACTCCGCGTCGGTGCCGTCGTACCAGCGGCCGCCGGGGAGGTGGTACAGCATCGAGCCGGCGTTGCCCTTGACGGAGTAGCCCTCCGGCTGGCTGCCGTCGGCCGGAGCCTTGACCGCACCCGGGAACGACCGCTCCTCGGAGTCGTCGGACAGCAGCGGCTGCTCGACGTCGGCGAAACCGACCGGTGCCTCGGGCTCGGCGGCAGCCGGAGCAGCGGACTTGGCAGCCGGAGCAGCCTTGGTCACAGCAGCGACCGGGTCCGCCGTCTCGAGCTCGGCGAGGAAGCGCTCGATGACGCGAGACTGACGCTCGTCGTCCTCCAGCGACTCACCGACGATGCGGCCGGCGAGGCCGGTCGCGAGGGTGCCGACCTCGGCACGGAGCGAGGTGACCGCCTGCTGGCGCTCGGCCTCGATCTGCGCCTTGCCGTGGTCGAGGATGCGGGTCGACTCGGCCTGGGCCTGGTCGCGCATCTCGGACACGATCTGGGCACCCTGCTCGCGAGCTTCCTCGCGGATGCGGGCTGCCTCGTGACGGGCGTCCGCCAGCTGCTTCTCCAGCTCGGCGAGCTTCGCGTCCGCCTCGGCCTGCTTGCTCTCGGCCGCTTCCAGACCGCCAGTGATGGCGGCGGTGCGCTCGGAGAACGTCTTCTCGAAGTTCGGAACGACGAACTTACGGATCGCGAAGAAGAGCAGCCCGAACACGACGAGGGCAAGGACGACCTCGATCCACTCAACAGCGAGCGGGCTCGGCTCGTGTCCCTCATCCCCGGAAGCGAGGATCAAAAGTGACTTCATGGACCTGACCTAGTCGATCTAGAAAGGCGGACGACGGAGACCGGCGAGTTACTTGCCGGTGAGGACGAACGCGAGCGCGATGCCGATGATGGCCAGCGCCTCGGCGAGCGCGAAGCCGAGGATCGCGATCGACTGCAGGCGGCTCTGGGCCTCCGGCTGACGGGCAACGCCGTTGATGTAAGCGGCGAAGATGAGACCGATGGCGATACCCGGGCCGATGGCCGCGAGGCCATAGCCGATCATGTTGAGCGAGCCGCCCATGTCGCCGGTGATAGCCAGTGAGTTCACGGCCTTGTTCCTTTCGGTTGTTTCCTTTTGCGGGAAAACTGTGTGGGTGGGGAGTTGCGTCTGTGGTGGTGCAGGGGTGCGGCCCGGAGACCGCCGTACAGGTCAGTGCTCGTCTGCGAGCGCGCCCTGGATGTACATGGCGTTCAGCAGGGTGAAGACGTAGGCCTGCAGGAACTGGACCAGCATCTCCAGGAAGCTGATCAGGATCGCCAGGATCCAGGCCAGCGGCCCGGCGACGTACCCGATGCCGCCGCTCTCGACCAGGTAGAGGCCACCGGTCGAGAACAGCACCAGCAGGATGTGGCCGGCGAACATGTTGCAGAACAGACGCAGGGCCAGCGTGACCGGGCGAACCAGGATGTTGGAGAAGAACTCCAGCGGGACCAGGAGCGGGTACATCACCCAGCTGACGCCAGAGGGTACGCACTGGAGCTTGAGGTAGCCCAACAGACCGTGCTTGTGGATGCCGACCGCGTTGTAGACCAGCCAGGACATGCCGGCCAGGGCGTAGGCCATGCTCGCGCGGCTGAAGGTCGGGAACTGGATGAACGGGACGCTCGCGAAGAGGTTGTTCACCAGGATGAAGAAGAACATCGCGACGAGGTACGGCACGAACTTCTGGAAGTCGTGGCCGCCGATGACGTCGCGGGCGACGCTGTTGCGAACGAAGCCGTAGGCGCCCTCACCAGCGAACTGGAGCTTGCCGGGCACCAGCGAACGCTGGCGGGCGGCAAGGAACAGGAAGCCGAACACAAGGATCGCAGCAAGAACGAGCTGGACCATCGGCTTGGTGACGACGCTGCCGGCGATGCCCGGGAGATCGAAGATCCCCGGTCCCGGGGCGCTGAATTCCTCCGCCGTGACGGTGGCGCTGGCTGTGATGTTCACCAGGTCTCCTTATTCCGTGTCCTGCGGATCGTGCACGTCATGGGCGTTGTTCTCGGGCTGTTCGGGCCGGAAGCGGGCGAAGGTCATGTAGATCCCCAACGCCGCGCCCACCAGGATGCCGATGGCCACCAGGTATCGAGTGCCGAGCCAGTGGTCCGCTAGGCCCCCCAGCACTCCGTAGAAAGCGACCCCGGCCACGATGTAGCCGAACGCATGCCACGGATCGCCCTTGGGCTTCTCCTCGGGCTGACTCATTGCGCCCCGGACAATAGCAGTCGCGTGAGGTCATCGCGCACCGCCCTCGGACGGGGTCTGGAACGCCGGGATGCGAGCCGTCGTCGCGAGGCGGATCTGGGCCGCCATCCACACGAAGGCACCCACGATGATCGCGCCACCGAGCCAGTTGCGATTCAGTTCGTCATCGAGCAGACCGGCACTGCTGACGACCACGAAGGCCAGCGCCATGGCCGCCACCTGGAAGGTGTAGGTCAGCAGCGCGAACAGGAGGGACGCGGCCGGCATCAGCCGCGCCACGGCGTCCACGGTGAAGGCTCCAAAGGCAAAGATCCCGACCGCGATGAGCGTGCCGACGACGGCGCCCCACGCAGCGGGCGACCCCGAGACCAGCGCGCCGACCGCCACAAGGACCGCTCCGGCGGCGAGGGCCGCGAGGGCCGCACGCATCAGCACGGAGGGTGCCCGGGTCTCGGTCGTCATCATCGGCGGCCGTTCTAGTCGCTGTTCCAACGGGCCCGAAGGGGAGCTCTTCGGGAGTTAGTGAAAGTTATCACAAAGTCCCGGCAGGGTCTGCACCGGCCCCCGGTTCGAGGCCCTGGTCGACGCTGTCGGGACCCTCGAGAGCCGCCTCGATGACGTCCTCGAGGGCCTGGTTGTGCACCAGGGGCAGCGCGAAGGTGAGGGCCACCGTGACGACGAGGCCGACGGCGAGGCCGATCCACACCACCGCGCCGGTGAACACGCTCGCGACGACCACACCGAACGCGATCAGCCCCGCCCACAGCCACATGATGATCACGGCCCGGCGCTGGGAGTGGCCGATCTCGAGCAACCGGTGGTGCAGGTGCTGCTTGTCGGGAGCGAAGGGCGAACGTCCAGCGCGCGTTCGTCGTACGACGGCCATGACCAGGTCGCCCAGGGGCACGATCAGGATCAGGATCGGCAAGGCCACCGGGAGCAGGACCGGCAGCAGGCTCGAGCGGGCCCCGTCGGCGCCCTGGGTCAGGTCCCCCGGCGCGAACTGGGTGGTCACCGTGATGGCGGTGGCGGACAGGACCAGGCCGATCAGCATCGAACCGCTGTCGCCCATGAAGAGCCGCGCCGGATGGAAGTTGTGGACCAGGAAGCCGACGCAGGCGCCGGCCAGAGCGGCCGAGAGCAGGGCTCCGGTCGTCGCCCGGCTCACGTCGTTGAGGTACGACAGCGAGTAGCAGAACAGGAAGAACGCGGAGGCGCTGATCCCGATGACGCCTGCGGCGAGGCCGTCGAGGCCGTCGATGAAGTTCACGGCATTGACCGTCGCGACCACCGCGAAGGCGGTCAGCAGGGCGCCCTGCGCGGTGTCGAGCGCGAAGACCTCGCCGGTCGACTGGTAGAAGTAGCGGAACTGGATTCCGGAGTAGACCAGCACCCCGACCGCGAGCACCTGTCCCCCGAACTTCGTCAGGGCGTCGAGGTCGAAGATGTCGTCGACGACGCCCACGGCGCACACCAGCGCGCCGGCGATCAGGACGGCGAGGGCGTCCTCGAAGACGAACGGGTTCTCCTTGCCGAGGAACGGGAGCTCGCGGGCGACGAAGTAGGCCGCGAACAGTCCCCCGAGCATCGCCAGCCCGCCGAGGTACGGCGTCGGGTCGGCGTGCACGTCGCGGTCACGCACCTTTGCGACCGCTCCCGTGCGTACCGCGATCTCCCGGGCGACGACGGTCAGGAGATAGGTGACCGTGGCGGCGACCAGGAAGACGACGAGGTACTCACGCATCGGTCGGCTCTGCCTCCGTCGGTTCAGGGAGACCCGTGTCGACGGTCAGTGCGAGATCGGCCAGGGCGGCGTCGATGTCAGCGACGGCGATGGCGCCCTCGCGCAGCAGGCGCGGACGGTCCCCCGTCGCGTCGATGATCGTCGAAGCGACGCCGCCGGGGGACGCACCGGCGTCGATGATCACGGCGACCGACTCCCCCAGCATCTCCGCAGCGCTGTCGGCGTCGAGCGCCGCTTCCTGGCCCGACAGGTTGGCCGAGCTGACGGCCAGCGGTCCCGTGCGGTCCAGCAGGGCGCGGGTGAGCTCGTGGTCGGGCATCCGGATCGCGACGGTGCCGCGGGTCTCGCCGAGGTCCCACTGCAGCGAGGGCTGCTGGTGGCACACGATCGTCAGCGCGCCCGGCCAGAACTTCTCCACGAGCACGCCGACGTAGTCCGGCACCCGGGTCGCGAGCGCCTCGAGGGTGCCCTTGGTGCCGACGAGCACCGGTGGGGGCATCTCCCGGCCCCGGCCCTTGGCGGCCAGCAGGCGCGCCACGGCTTCGGGGTCGAAGGCGTCGGCACCGACGCCGTAGACGGTGTCGGTCGGGATCACGACGAGGCGACCACGGCGGACGGCTCGGCTCGCGGCATCCATCGCCGCTTCGCGTTCCTCGTCGGTCTGGGTCGACAACCGCTCGGCACTCACGGCGCCCATCCTCGCACCGCCGCATGAAGAATCGGCACCGGCATCACCGCGGACTCATCGGGGTCGGCGTGCCGTGAGGTACCGCGGGCGCTCGGCAAGGTCGCGATGGTCGCGAACTTCCTCCCAGCGACCGCTGCGACTGAACACCGCTGGAGCGGACTCGCCCTGGGCGTCGGCATGCTCGATGCCGATCACGCCGCCGGCGCGGAGCAGTACGACGCCGCGCTGCTCCAGCACGCGGATGGCGTCGAGTCCGTCGTCACCGGAGAACAGGGCCAGGTGGGGATCGTGGTCGCGGGCCTCGACGGCCACCGACTCCCACGCCTCGAGCGGGACGTACGGCGGGTTGCTGACCAGGACGTCGACCTGACCGGCGAGGTCGTCGAACGCGGTCGCCAGGTCGCCCTGGCGCAGGTCGACCCCCGTGTCGGCGAGGTTCTGCTCGGCCCACGCGTGCGCCGGCGGGTCGAGCTCGACCGCGTGGATCTGCGCCTCGGGCACCTCGTCGGCGATGCTGCGGGCGATCACGCCCGACCCGGTGCACAGGTCGACCACGACCGGGACCCGGCCGTCCGCGAGCACCGCGCGGGCCTGGTCGATCGCCCAGCCGGCGAGCAGTTCGGTCTCGGGGCGGGGCACGAAGACACCCGGGCCCACGGCGACCGAGATGTGGCGGAACCAGGCCCGTCCGATCAGGTGCTGGAGCGGCTCGCGCTGCGCGCGACGGGTGATCAGGGCGTCGTACTCGAGGGCAGCGGCAGCGGCGACCTCGTCGACCAGGGGCAGTTGCGAACGGCGGGTGCCGAGGACGTGCGCGAGGAGCTCGGCGGCGTCGTACTCGGGGCTGGCGACGCCGGCGGACTGGAGACGTGCGCTCGCCTCGGCGGTGAGCGCGCGGGCCGTCACCATCACTCCTCCAGGGCTGCGAGACGGGCAGCGAGGTCCGCCTCGACGCAGGAGTCGAGCAGGGGCTGCAGGTCGCCGTTGAGCACCTGGTCGAGGTTGTAGGCCTTGTAGCCGGTGCGGTGGTCGGAGATCCGGTTCTCCGGATAGTTGTAGGTGCGAATCCGCTCGGAGCGGTCGACGGTGCGGACCTGGCTGCGGCGGGCGTCGCTGGCCTCCGCGTCGGCGGCATCCTGGGCGGCCTGGAGGAGGCGGGCGCGGAGGATGCGCATCGCGGACTCCTTGTTCTGCAACTGCGACTTCTCGTTCTGGCAGCTCGCGACGATCCCGGTCGGGACGTGGGTGATCCGGACGGCCGAATCGGTGGTGTTGACGCTCTGGCCACCGGGGCCGGAGGAGCGGTAGACGTCGATGCGCAGGTCGTTGTCGTTGATCTCCACGTCGACCTGCTCGGCCTCGGGCATCACGAGCACGCCGGCCGCCGAGGTGTGGATCCGGCCCTGGGACTCGGTGACCGGCACCCGCTGGACGCGATGCACGCCGCCCTCGAACTTGAGCAGGGCGTACGGCGCCTGGCCGGGTTCGACCGCACCGGGCGCCTTCACGGCCACCGTGAGGGACTTGTAGCCGCCGAGGTCGGACTCGGTGGCGTCGAGGACCTCCATCTTCCAGCCACGCTGCTCGGCGTAGCGGCTGTACATCCGGAACAGGTCCGCAGCGAACAGCGCACTCTCCTCGCCGCCCTCCCCCGACTTCACCTCGAGCAGGGCGTCGTTGTCGTCGGTGGGATCGCGCGGCACGAGCAGCCGGCGCAGCCGTTCGGCCGCCACCTCGCGCTGCTCGAGCAAGGACCCCGCTTCTTCGGCGAAGGCCGGGTCGTCGGCACCGAGCTCGCGTGCGGCCTCCGCGTCCTCGCCGTACTGCTGCCACTCGCGCCAGGTCGCGATGATCGCGTTCAGCTCGGAGTAGCGGCGGTTGACGGTGCGCGCCAGTCGAGCATCGGCGTGCGTCTCGGGCTGGCCCAGCTGCTCCTCGAGAGCGGAGTGCTCGGCGAGCATGCCTTCGACGGCTTCGAACACGGGGGCTCCTTCAACGATGCGTCTCTCGACGGACTTGCTGGGGAAATGACGAACGCCGGTCCCACCCGTGACGGGCAGGACCGGCGCTCGGAGGTCGCTACTTGGAGGCGTCGGCCTCGGCGGCAGGAGCCTTCTTGGCGTAGCGGGCCTCGAACCGGGCAACGCGGCCACCGGTGTCGAGGATCTTCTGCTTGCCGGTGTAGAACGGGTGGCACTGCGAGCAGACGTCGGCGTGCATCTTGCCGCCGGTCGCGGTGCTGTACGTCGTGAAGACGCTGCCACAGGTGCAGGTCACTTCGGTGACGACGTAGTCGGGGTGAATGTCCTTCTTCATGGGTGTCCTCTCGAGGGGGCCCGGGTCGTCAAGCGGATGCCGACGTGAACCGGAGCCAACGGATGATTCTACGTCGCTGCCGAGCGCGACCCCAAACCGGCGGAACACCGGTCGGGGCCGCGCCTGCGGAAGCAGCGGTCAGGCGCGGGCCTTCTTCTGCACCTGGAGCAGGAACTCGTAGTTCGTCTGGGTCTTGCGCACCTGCTCGAGCAGGTGGGTCGCCGCCGCCCGTCCGTCGCGGTCGGCGAGGTCACGGTGGAGCGCACCGAGGATGGCGACCTCCTCCTTGCCGAGCAGCAACTCGGACCGACGGGTGCCCGACGCGACGGGATCGATGGCGGGGAAGATGTCCCGTTCGGCCAGGTCGCGGCGGAGACGGATCTGCAGATTGGCCGTGCCCGTGAACTCTTCGTAGATGGCCTCGTCCATCTTCGAACCGGACTCGACCAGCGCCGTGGCGAGGATGGTGAGCGAGCCACCGTTCTCGATGTTGCGCGCGGCCCCGAAGAACTTCTTCGGCGGGAACAGCGCCGCAGCGTCGACGCCGCCGGGCAGGATCCGACCGCTCGCCGGCGCGGCCAGGTTGTAGGCCCGGCCGAGGCGGGTCAGGCCGTCGAGGAGTACGACGACGTCGTGGCCGAGCTCGACCAGGCGCTTCGCCCGCTCGATGGCGAGCTCGGCAACGGTCGTGTGGTCGGTCGCCGGGCGGTCGAACGTGCTCGCGATGACCTCGCCCTTGATGGCGCGCTCGAAGTCGGTGACCTCCTCGGGACGCTCGTCCAGCAGCACCACCATCAGGTGGCACTCCGGGTTGTTGGCCGTCACCGCGTTGGCGATCGCCTGCAGGGTGGTGGTCTTGCCCGCGTTGGACGGGGACTCGATGACACCGCGCTGGCCCTTGCCGATCGGAGCCACCAGGTCGAGGATCCGACCCGTCACGTTGTCGGGCGTGGTCTCCATCCGGAGCCGCTCGTCCGGGGAGACCGGGGTGAGCTGGTCGAACTCGACGCGGTTCTTCGCCTGCTCCGGGTCGACGCCGTTGACGGTGTCGATGCGGACCATCGGGTTGAACTTCTCGCGACGCTCGCCCTCGCGCGGCTGGCGGACCTGGCCGGCGATCGCGTCGCCGCGACGAAGTCCGTAGCGCCGCACCATCGACAGCGACAGGTAGACGTCGTCGACACCGGCGAGGTAACCGCTGGTCCGCACGAAGGCGTAGTTGTCGAGGACGTCGAGGATGCCTGCGGCCGGGACGAGGACGTCGTCCTCGCGCACCTCGGTGTCGGGTTCGCGGGTCGACCGGGCCGCGGTGCGGTCGCGGTCACGGCCGCGACGGCGCCGGTTGCGGCGGCTGCCTGCCTCGCCACCCTCGCCATCGCCGTCGAAGTCGCCGTCCTGGCCGTCACCGTCGTCGGTGTTGCGGGGCTGGTCGTTCTGGTTGCCCTGCTTCTGCTGGTTCGGCTGGTTCTGCTGGTTCTGCTGGCTGCCCTGGCGGGTCTGGTTGCCGTCCTGCTTGGGCTGGCCCTGCTTCGGCTGGTTCTGCTGGTTGCCGTCCTGCTTGGCCTGGCCCTGCTTGGGCTGGTTCCCGTCCTGCTTCGCCTGGCCCTGCTGCTTGGCCTGACGCTGCTGGTTGCCCTGCCGGCCACCCTGCTGGTTGCCCTGCTTCGGCTCGTCGGCCTTGGGCTCCTCGGCCTTCGGGTCGGTGGCCTTCGGCTCTGCAGCCTTGACCGGCTCGGCCTTGGGCTCGGCCTTGACCGGCTCGGCCTTGGGCTCGGCCTTCGCCTCGTCCGCCTTCGGAGCGGTCCGCGGAGCAGACTGCCCGGACTGCCCGGACTGGGCGCCCTTGATGGCGTCGACGAGCGCGGCCTTCTTCATGCTGCCTGCGCCCGGGATGCCCATGCCGCCGGCCATCGCCTTGAGGTCGGCCAGCAGCATGGAGTTGAGTCCACCGGCGCGCTTCTTCGGCGCCTTGCTGGCGGCCTCGGGAGCCCCGTCAACAGAGCCGGCAGCTTCAGTGGAATCGAGAGTTTCGGTCACGTGAGTCCTTCAGACGTGTCACGCACGTTCCGGATCCGGAGAATTCCGCACGGAACGGCACTGGATTGAATCCTGCACGGCTGCACCGAGAGATCGGGACCTTCGGAGCCGGCCGGGCCGGAGGAAGTGGGAGGCACCGAGGGCGCCTGCCGGGCGCCGAGAACTGCGGCGCGTCGTCAATGTATCACCACGGACGGGTGATTCAGCGGCCGTCCGCGGGCGCGGCGCCGGCGCCGCTGATCGTGAGCGAGTGCGTGGCCCAGCCCTCGGGGCAGCGCTGGACCAGGTTCGTCGATGCCGGGCTGTCGACGCCCTCGGAGAACGCGAGCACCGTCGGGCCGGCACCGGAGATCACCGCAGCGACACCGTCGGCGCGCAACGCCTCGACGAGGGCGAGGCTGGCGGGCATCGCGGAGCGGCGGTACTGCTGGTGCAGCCGGTCCTCGGTCGCCCGGAGCAGTTCCTCGGGACGCCCCGAGAGCGCAGCGACGAGCAGCGCGGCGCGACCCGCGTTCGCGGCGGCGTCCGCGTGCGGCACGGTGGCCGGCAACAGCCCGCGCGCTGCCTCGGTCGACACCGGGTCGGCCGGGACGAACACGACGGCGCTGACGCGCGGGTCGACGGAACCGGGAACGGCGAAGAACGAGCCGTCCGCCTCCTGGCCCGAGATCACGAACCCGCCGAACAGGGCGGGCGCCACGTTGTCCGGGTGGCCCTCGAGCTGTGCGGCGATGTCGAGCAGCGCGGCGTCGTCGAGCAGCAGGTGCCCGCCGGCGACGAGCTCGCGGGCCAGCCACACGCCACCGACGATGGCGGCCGACGACGACCCGAGCCCGCGGGCGTGGGGGATGACGTTGGTGCAGGTCAGCCGGAGCCCGGGCGGGTTCTGGCCCAGGCGCTCGAACGTCGCACGCATGGCGCGAACCACCAGGTGCCGCTCATCGAGCGGGACCTCGCCATCGCCGTACCCGTGGACCTCGACGACCAGGCCACTCTCGAGCACCTCGGCCTCGAGTTCGTCACGCAGGTCGAGCGCCAGGCCGAGGGTGTCGAAGCCGGGGCCCAGGTTGGCCGAGGTCGCAGGCACGGTGACCCGGACGGGTCCGTCGACGAAGGTCATCGCTGGCTCAGAGACCGGCAGCGCGCGCAGCGGCGTCGACGTCGGCATCCACGATCGTGTCGGGCAGCACCAGCCCGTCCAGTGCAGTCGCGATGTCCTTGAGGCCGTGGCCGGTGACGGTGATCGCCACCGTCGCGCCGTGGTAGGACTCCCCCGCAGCCAGCTCCGACAGCAGACCGGCGATGCCGGCCGCAGACGCGGGCTCGACGAAGACGCCGTCCTTGCGCGCCAGTTCCTTCTGCGCCGACAGGATCTGCGCGTCGGAGACGGCGGCGAAGCGGCCGCCGGACTCGTCGCGAGCCGCCTCGGCGAGCTTCCACGACGCAGGGTTGCCGATCCGGATCGCGGTGGCCGCGGTCTCGGGGTCGGGGAACGGCTCGCCGGTCACCAGGGGCGCCGCACCCTCGGCCTGGAAGCCACGCATGACAGGACGCTTCGTGGCGCGGCCCAGGGCGGCGTACTGCGTGTAACCGAGCCAGTACGCCGAGATGTTGCCCGCGTTGCCGACGGGGAGCAGGTGGTAGTCAGGGGCGTCGCCGAGGAAGTCGACGATCTCGAAGGCGGCCGTCTTCTGGCCCTCGAGCCGGGCCGGGTTGACCGAGTTGACCAGCGCGACCGGGTAGTTCCACGCCATCTCGCGCGCCATCCGCAGGCAGTCGTCGAAGTTGCCGCGGACCTGGATGACCTTCGATCCGTGGAGGACGGCCTGGGCCATCTTGCCGGCGGAGATCTTGCCCTCGGGGACGAGCACGATCGGGGTGACGCCCGCCTTCGCGGCGTACGCCGCCATCGAGGCAGACGTGTTGCCGGTCGAGGCGCAGACCACGGCCTTCGCGCCCTCGTGCACGGCCACCGACAGTGCGGCGGTCATGCCGCGGTCCTTGAACGAGCCGGTGGGGTTGCTGCCCTCGACCTTGAGCCAGACCTCGGCGCCGGTCAGGCCGGAGAGCCACTCGGAGTGGACCAGCGGGGTGCCGCCCTCACGAAGGGTGACGGCGGGGGTGTCCTGCGGGATGTCGAGGAGTTCGCGGTACTCCTCGATCACGCCCCGCCACTGCCTGCTGGTGGTGCTGCCGGTGGTGTCGGTACTGCTCACTCTTCGGTCCCCTCGACGCGCATCACCGAGGTGACCTCGCGGACGATGTCCATGTCGCGCAGCTGCTCGACGGTCGCGGCGAGGGCCGCATCCGTGGCTTCGTGCGAGACGACGACGAGCTGGGCGTCGTTGCCCCGGCCCTCCTGACGAACGGTCTGGATCGACACGCCGTGGTCAGCGAAGGCCAACGCGACCGCGGCCAGCACGCCGGCGCGGTCATCGACGTCGATCGCGACGTGGTAGCGGGTGCGGGTCTCGCCCATCGACAGCAAGGCGCGGTCGGCGTACGCCGATTCGCCCACGCCGCGGGTGCCCTGACGGTGGTTGCGCGCCACCGTGACCAGGTCGCCCAGCACCGCACTGGCGGTCGGCGCGCCACCGGCGCCCGGACCGTAGAACATCAGCTGACCCGCAGCCTCGGACTCCACGAACACGGCGTTGTAGGCGCCGCGCACGCTGGCCAACGGGTGCGACCTCGGGATCATCGCGGGGTGCACCCGGACGCTCACGGCCGGCTCCTCACCCTCGGCACCCGGTACCAGCTCGGCGATGGCGAGCAGCTTGACGACGCTGTCCATCTCCCGCGCCGAACGCACATCGGCAGCGCTGACGTCAGCGATGCCTTCGCGGTGCACGTCAGCGGCGGTCACGCGGGTGTGGAAGGCCAGGCTGGCGAGGATCGCGGCCTTGGCTGCGGCGTCGAACCCCTCGACGTCGGCGGTCGGGTCGGCCTCGGCGTACCCGAGGGCCTGGGCCTCCTCGAGCGCGTCCGCGAAGCCGGCACCCGTCGTCTCCATCTTGTCGAGGATGAAGTTGGTGGTGCCGTTGACGATGCCGAGCACGCGGGTGACCTTGTCCCCGGCGAGCGACTCGCGCAGTGGGCGAAGGATCGGGATCGCGCCCGCCACTGCGGCTTCGTAGTAGAGGTCGCGGCCGGCCTTCTCGGCGGCCTCGAACAGGGTGGCGCCGTCCTCGGCGAGCAGCGCCTTGTTGGCCGTGACGACCGAGGCACCGTTCTCCAGGGCGGACAGGATCAGGGACCGGGCGGGCTCGATCCCGCCGATCACCTCGATCACGAGATCGATGTCGGGGCGGGCCACCAGGGCCGCGGCGTCCGTCGTGAGGAGTCCCTCGGGTACGTCGACCTCGCGCGGCGCGTCGAGCCGTCGTACGGCGACACCGGCGAGCTCCACGCGTGCTCCGACCCGGGCCGCGAGGTCATCTGCCTGCTCCCCGAGGAGCCGCACCACCTGCGACCCGACGGAACCGCAGCCGAGGACGGCAACCTTGAGGGGACTGTTCACCGGGTCAGCCTATCGGCGGTGCGGTCCCACCTGCCCCCGGATGGTCGATCGCGGACAGGTCGTCAGCGTTCGACGACCAGCACGACCTTGCCGACCGCCGCGCGGGTCTCGAGGGCGTGGTGTGCCGCAGCGGCATCGGCGAGCGCGAGGACGGTGCCGACGTGCGGCACCCGGGACCCGTCGGCGGCAGCGTCGAGGGCTGCGCGCTCGAACTCGGAGAGCCGGGCAGCCAGGGGCGGACCGAGCACGTCGACGACCGGGCGGTCGGGGGCGTCGTACCCCTCCTGGTCGCCGGAGAACCGCACCATCCGGCCGCCCGGCTCGAGCATCCGGTGAATCGTCCGGGGCACCTCTCCCCCGACACCGTCGAGAAGAACGCTCAGCCGCGGCTCGGCGGTACGCAGGGTCGCGGCCCAGTCCGGGACCGTGTAGTCGACGACCGCGTCCGCCCCGGCTCCCTTGGCGACGGACAGCTTGCTGCCGCTCGCGAGGCCGACCGTGCGGGCCCCGGCATTGCGGGCACCCTGGAGCAGGAGGGTCCCGAGGCCGCCCGCCGCGGACGTCACGGCAACCACGTCGTCGGCGGTGATCGAGGCGAAGTCGAGGATCCCTGCGGCCGTGCGCCCCGTGCCGATCGCAGCGACCGCAGTCATCGGGTCGAGGCCGTCGGGGATGTCGTGGGCCCGGGCGACGTCGACGAGCACCAGTTCGGCGTACCCGCCCCGACCGGCGGGGCCCAGGTGGGCGACCACCCGGCGGCCCAGCCAGTCGGCGTCGACGCCGTCGCCGACCCGATCGACGATCCCGGCGACCTCACGGCCGGGGACCATCGGCAGCTCCGGAGGAGCAAAGGTGGCCGGGCCGTTGCCGGAGCGGATGTAGGTGTCGACCAGATGGACGCCCGCGGCCTCGACCGCGATCCGGATCTGGCCGGGGGCCGGCGTGGGGTCGGGAAGATCTTCGAGCTGGAGGACGTCGGCGGGCCCGAAGGCGTGGTGGCGGATTGCGTGCATGACGCCAGTGGACAACCTCAAGTAACGTTGAGGTCAAATGAATGACATCAACCGCGAGATCCGCAGCCACGACCTGACACCGGGCGAAGTCGCCCGCCGCGCCGGGGTCGCCGTCTCCGCGCTCCACTTCTACGAGCGCGAGGGACTGATCCACGCCATCCGGACCACCGGCAACCAGCGCCGCTACCACCGCGACGTCCTGCGCCGGATCGCGTTCGTCCGCGTCTCCCAGGGCGTCGGCATCTCGCTCGCCGAGATCCGTGAGGCGCTCGCGTCACTCCCCGAGGGACGCACGCCCACCAAGGCGGACTGGGCTCGACTGTCGCGCTCGTGGCGCGAGAACCTCGATGACCGGATCAGCCGTCTCGAACGCCTCCGCGACACCCTCGACGGGTGCATCGGGTGCGGCTGCCTGTCGATGAAGTCGTGCATGCTCGCCAACCCGGGCGACCTGCTGAGCCAGTACGGCACCGGAGCCGTGCGGCTCCAGTAGGACTACCCGAGATCCGTTGCGAGCAGGTCGTCCTCGGTCTCGCGGCGCACGATGACCCGCGCCCGGCCGTCCTTGACCGCGACCACGGGCGGCCGGAGCGCGTGGTTGTAGTTCGACGCCATCGAGCGTCCGTAGGCGCCGGTCGCGGGGACGGCGAGCAGGTCACCGGGAGCGACGTCGCCGGGCAGGAACTCGTCCTTGACGACGATGTCCCCCGACTCGCAGTGCTTGCCGACCACGCGGGCCAGCACCGGCTCGGCCGCTGAGGAGCGTGATGCGAGCGTGCAGGAGTAGTCGGCGTCGTACAGCGCGGGACGCAGGTTGTCGCTCATCCCGCCGTCGACCGAGACGTAGGTACGGGTCGCGCCGCCGTCGAGGGCGACCTGCTTGACCGTTCCGACGGTGTAGACGGTGCACATCGCCGGGCCGACGATCGCGCGGCCGGGCTCGATCGAGAGGTGCGGTACGTCGATGCCGAGCGCCGCGCACTCCCCCGTGACGATCTTCGTGATCTGCGCGGCGAGGACCGCCGGCTCCGCCGGGTCGTCCTGGGTCGTGTAGGCGATGCCGAAGCCACCACCGAGGTCCAGCTCGGGCAGGACGTGGCCGAGCTCGGCCGCGATCCGGGCGTGCAGCGCCAGCACGCGGCGCCCGGCGACCTCCCAGCCGGAGGTGTCGAAGATCTGGGAGCCGATGTGGCTGTGCAGGCCGCGCAGGTCGAGGCTCGGCTGGGCGAGGACGCGCGAGGCTGCCTCGAAGGCGTCGCCCGAGGCGATCGAGAACCCGAACTTCTGGTCCTCGTGGGCCGTCGCGATGAACTCATGGGTGTGGGCCTCGACGCCCGCCGTCACCCGGATCATCACGCCCTGGACCACGCCCAGCTGGTTCGCGACATCGGCGAGCCGGTCGATCTCGTGGAACGAGTCCACGATGATGCGTCCGACCCCGGCGTCGACGGCCCGACGCAACTCCATCGGGGTCTTGTTGTTGCCGTGGTACCCGATCCGCTTCGGGTCCACGCCCGCACGCAGTGCGACGCTGAGTTCCCCGTTGCTGCAGACGTCGAGGCAGAGCCCCTCCTCCGCCACCCACTGCGCCACCGCGACGCTCAGGAACGCCTTGCCCGCGTAGTAGACGTCGTAGCCGGCGAACCCGTCGCGGAAGCCGCGGGCCCGCTCCCGGAAGTCGGTCTCGTCGAGGACGTACGCCGGCGTGTTGACGTCGGCGACGAGGTCCGGGATCGCCAGCCCGCCGATGTGCAACACACCCTGGTCGTCCTTGCGGGCCGTCGAAGGCCACAGGATCGGCACGATGTCGTTGACGTCGGTCGGCTCGCGCAGCCAGACCGGCGAGGTGCCGGTGTAGCCGCCCGGCGAGACGTGCGGGTTCACATCCGCTCCGGCGCGCTGACGCCGAGCAGGTCAAGCCCGTTGGCGAGCACGGTGCGGGTCGCTGCGACGAGCACGAGACGTGCTTCGTTCGTCGGGGTGACCGGTTCGTCACCCTGCGGGAGCATCCGGCATTCCTTGGTGTCGTACCACTTGTTGAACACCGACGCCGTGTCCTCGAGGTAGCGGGCGATCCGATGCGGCTCGCGGAGCTCGGCCGCACTGGCCACGGCGCCCGGGAAATCGGCGAGGGCGCGGAGCAGCTCCCCGTCCCGGTCATGGCTGAGCAGGGACGGGTCGAAGTCGACGGGCAACGACATGCCGAGATCGGCAGCGTTCTCCTGCATGCGACAGGTCCGGGCGTGTGCGTACTGGACGTAGTAGACGGGGTTGTCGTTGGAGGCCTTGGTGATCTCGGCAACGTCGAGAGCCAGCGGGGTGTCCGCCGGATAGCGCACCAGCGAATAGCGCAGTGCGTCGACGCCGATCTCCTCCGCCAGCTCCTCGAGCGTGATGAAGGTGCCCTTCCGCTTCGACATCTTCAGCTCTTCGCCGTCCTTGACGATCTTCACCAGCTGACCGATGAGGACGTTGAGCGTCTTGTCGGGATCGTCGCCGACGCAGGCCGCCATCGCCCGGAGCCGGCCGACGTAGCCGTGGTGGTCGGCACCGAGCAGGTAGATGCAGTGGTCGAAGCCCCGCGCCCTCTTGTTGAGGTAGTACGCGGTGTCCGAGGCGAAGTAGGTCAGCTCACCGTCGGACTTGATGAGCACCCGGTCCTTGTCGTCGCCGAAGTCGGTCGTGCGCATCCAGAGCGCACCTCCGTCTTCGTAGACGTGTCCGAGGTCCTTGAGCCGCTCGAGAGTGTTCGGCACGCCGCCGCTCTCCTGGCCGTCCTCGTGCAGGGAGAGCTCGGAGAACCACACGTCGAAGTGCGTGTTGAACCCGTCGAGCTGCTCCTGCTGCTCGGCCAGCTGGATCTCGTAGCCCTTGGCCCGTACCGCGGCGAGGCGCTCGTCAGCCGGGAGGCCGAAGATGCCGGGGCTGGCCGCCTCGACCTGCCTGGCCAGGTCGTCGACGTACTCGCCGGCGTAGCCGTCCTCCGGCTTGGGCTCGCCGAGGGCCGCGGCGATGATCGACGCGGCGAAGTGGTTCATCTGCACGCCGCGGTCGTTGATGTAGAACTCGCGCGTCACGTCGGCACCAGCGGCGCTGAGCACCCGGCCGATCGCGTCACCGAGTACCGCCCACCGGGTGTGGCCCAGGTGCAGCGGTCCGGTCGGGTTGGCCGAGATGAACTCGACGTTGATCTTCTGGCCCGCCAGCGTCTCGGTGTGGCCGTACGACGACCCGGCCGCGACCACGTCGGCGGCGACCTTGCCCTGGGAGCCGGCCTCGACGGTGATGTTGAGGAAGCCGGGACCGGCAACCTCCACCGCACTGATGCCCTCGGCGTCGCTCAGGCGGCCAGCGAGGAGCTCGGCGAACGCGCGCGGGTTCGTGCCCTGCCCATTGATCGTGGACCGTTTGGCCAGCTGCATCGCGACGTTGGTGGCGTAGTCACCGTGGCCCTTCTGCCGCGGTCGCTCCACCGTCACCTCAGCCGGAACGCCGTCAGGCAGGGCGATCGCGCCCTCGTCCACGAGCGAGGACAGGGCGCCGACGATGGCGGTGGAGAGTTGCGCAGGGGTCACCCCCGAAGCCTATCGGCGGCCTCCGGTTTCTCTGGCACGGATATCGACCGGTAGGGTTCGACCGCGCACTCCCCACGGGAGTTTGCCTCCGTAGCTCAGGGGATAGAGCACTGGTTTCCGGTACCAGGTGTCGCAGGTTCGAATCCTGCCGGAGGCGCCAACCGATCACGACGGACTTGCGGCAACGCAGGTCCGTCGCTGGTTTTCAGGGTGCCTGGCCCAGGTTGATGGACATCAATCAACCTCGCGGTGGCCCCGCACCGCTCTCACCCCACGTCGCTGGCGTGCGCGACCGCGTCGAGCTCGGCCACGAAGCGTGTGGCCTCGTCCAGCGCGAGGCGGGCCTCGGGCACCACCCCGAGCATCGGGAAGACGTGGATCTGTCCGGGCCACACCTGGAGCTCGCAGTGACCGCCCGCCTCCCGCTGGACGCGCGCGAACAGCTCGGCGTCGCCGCGCATCATCTCGGACGCCCCGGCGATCACCAGCACTGGCGGCAGGTCGGGGCCGGCCTCGAGGGCAACGTTGAAGCGCGGGTCGTTCGCGGACCCGGTGGACAGGTGGTGGCGGATCACACGACGCGCGAAGCCGGGCACCGTCACCGGATCGTTGCTCCGTCGGTATGCCGCTGCAGCGGTGTCGAAGCTGGCGTCGACCAACGGCGAGAAGAGCACGAGCCCGGCCGGCATCGGCATGCCCAGCCGTCGCAGCTCGCCGCACAGGGACAGGGAGAGGTGTCCGCCGGCAGAATCGCCCGCCACCACGATGTCCTCCGGACGATGCCCCTGCCCGAGGAGCCACAGGTAGGCGCGGACGATGTCATCGTGTGCTGCCGGGAACTGGTGCTCGGGCCCCATCCGGTAGTCGAGGCTGAAGGCGCGCCGACCGATCCGCTCGGCCAGGTCTGCCACGAACGCGCGGTGGCTGCGCGGGGAGCAGACGGCATAGGCACTGCCGTGGGAGTAGAGCAGCACCAGCTCGCCGGGAGTCGCGGCCGGCCCCACCCACTCGCCATGGACAGCACCGCCGTCGGTGGCCGTCCGCACTCGCGTGTGCGGAAGCTTGTCGGCGCCGGCAGCAATGCATCCGACCTCGATGGCGACGCGGGCAAGGCGCAGGCCCACGACGCTGCCGGGCAGGACACGGGTGGCCTGCTTGACGGTGGCCCGCAGCGTGCGGTTCCAGCGAACGCTGGTGGGCGAAGGGGCACGGTCGAGGACGTCGGCGGTGACGGTCACAGACCGCAGTAGACCACGGGCGTTGTCACATTGTCTCGGGATGTCTGGACGATGTCCTGCGCTCGCCGGCGTCCCTCGCCCTAGAGTTCCGCGCGTGACGACCATCGGGACTCCCCTCTCCGCCACCGCTACCCGCGTGCTGCTCCTCGGATCAGGCGAGCTGGGCAAGGAAGTGGTGATCGAGCTCCAGCGCCTCGGCGTGGAGACCATCGCCGTCGATCGGTACGCCGACGCGCCGGCCATGCAGGTCGCCCACCGCAGCCACGTGATCGACATGCTCGACCCGGTCGCGGTCCGCGGCGTGATCGAGCTGGAGAAGCCGGACTGGGTGGTGCCGGAGATCGAGGCGATCCACACCCCCACACTGCTGGAGCTCGAGGCCGAGGGCGTCACCGTCGTACCGACGGCCCGGGCAGCGCGGCTGACCATGGACCGCGAGGGCATCCGGCGACTGGCGGCCGAGGACCTCGGGCTGACCACGTCGCCGTACCGCTTCGCGGACACCCTGGCCGAGTTCGAGGCGGCCATCGCCGAGGTCGGCACGCCCTGCGTCGTGAAGCCGGTGATGTCCTCGTCCGGCAAGGGCCAGTCGGTCGTGCGTGGACCGGAGGACGTCGCGCACTCGTGGAAGTACGCCCAGGCGGGTGGACGCGCAGGTGCCGGCCGCGTGATCGTGGAGGGCTTCGTCGACTTCGACGAGGAGATCACCCTGCTCACCGTCAAGCACGCTGCCACCGATGGCGGACCCGACGTCATCTCCTTCTGCGCGCCGATCGGCCACACCCAGGTCGACGGCGACTACCGCGAGTCGTGGCAGCCCCAGGCGCTCTCCGACGTCGTCCTCGCGAAGGCACAGCAGGCCTCCGCTGCCGTCGTCGCGAACCTCTGCGGTGAGACCGGCCGGGGACTGTTCGGCGTCGAGCTGTTCATCCGCGGCGACGAGGTGATCTTCTCGGAGCTCTCGCCGCGGCCCCACGACACGGGGCTGGTCACACTGGTCTCGCAGGACCTGTCGGAGTTCGCACTGCACGCCCGCGCCGTCCTCGGCCTGCCGATCCCGAACATCCGGACCCGGGGCGCCGCCGCCGCCTCCTGCGCCGTCCTGTTCGAGGGCGAGATCGCGGCACCACAGATCGCCGGCGTCGACGCAGCGCTCACGGAGCCGGACACCAGCGTCCGCCTCTTCGGCAAGCCCGCCGTGTCCGGTCGCCGTCGCATGGCCGTGACCCTCGCGCTCGGCGACGACGTCGATGAAGCCCGCGCCAAGGCACGCCGCGCGGCCACACACCTCCGCGTGGCCGACTGACCGGGCGACCCCCGTACCCTCCCCCTGTGCCCGACTCCCCACCCGATGCGCGCAGCCTCGTCACCATCCACACCGACGGCGCCTGCCTCGGCAACCCGGGGCCGGGCGGATGGGGCGCATGGCTGCGGTACGGCCAGCACGAGCTGGAGCTGTACGGCGGCGAACCCGACACCACGAACAACCGGATGGAGCTGATGGCCGCCATCCGCTCGCTCGAGAAGCTGAGCCGGCGCTCGACGGTGGACCTCTACACGGACAGCAGCTACGTCCGGAACGGGATCCTGTCGTGGGTCGTGAAGTGGAAGGCCAACGGCTGGCGTACCTCGGCGAAGGCCCCCGTGAAGAACGAGGACCTGTGGCGCCGACTCGATGCCGCCGCCGGGCAGCACGACGTCACCTGGCACTGGGTCAAGGGGCATGCCGGCGATCCGGGCAATGAGAAGGCCGACGAGCTCGCCGGACGGGGTGCTCGCGAGGCCCGCGAGGCAGGCACCGAGGTCAACAGCGCCTAACAGCGCAGCGCACGGCAGCGTGGCGCACGGCCGCGAAGCGGCACGGAGTGTGCCCGTGGCCCGAAGGGCCGCGCGGTTCACTCCGTTTGCGACACGCTCGTGCCTAACAGCGCAGCGTGGCGTCCTTGCGGGCGTCGTTGCCGTAGCGCCTGGCCGCTGCGGTGTTCGGGATGACCACGCTCGCGCCGCCGATGTTGCCGATCGCGCCGGGGAGCACGCACGTGGTGACCTTCGCGGGGTCCACCTGGGCGACCGCCTGGGCGATCCGGAACAGCTGGGCCGCCGAGACCCCCTTGGTGTGCAGGTGCTTGAGGACGTTCAGCACGCCCCCCTCGATGAACCCGGGCTCGCTCGCACGCTCGGCGACCCGTGCGCGGATTCCCCGCAACACCAGTTGCTGGTTGGCCGAACGGTCGAAGTCGCCGCCGGGCAGGGACTTGCGGATCCGGCCGAACTCGACGGCCTTCATCCCGTTGACCCTGACCTTGCCCGCCTTGAAGCCCTTGGGGTGGAGGTGCTCGTCGGCGAAGGCGCGTGGGTTGTCGACCGTGATGCCGCCGATGCTCGTGACCAGGTTCGCGAGACCACTGAAGGTCGCGACCAGGACGTAGTCCGGCTCGACGCCCAGCAGGTTGCCGACCGTCCTGCCGAGCAGCTGCGGGCCACCGAAGTACAGCGCTGCGTTGACCCGGTTCGAACCGACGCCCTGAATCGGCACCCAGCTGTCGCGGGGAATGCCGATCGACGTGGCCGCCCCGGTCTTCGTGTTCATGCCGATCATCTGCAGCGCGTCGCCGCGGCTGCGGAGCGGATTCTCCCGCGGCCGGGCGTCCGAGCCGACCGCGAGGATCCACACGACATCCGGGTCGACGTCGACGCCGGCCGTCTTCTCGAACTTCACCAGGGTGTACTCGGTCGGGGCCGGCGTGCTGTCGGGCACCACCAGCGCCATCAGGCCGAGCAGCCCTCCCAGGAGCATCGTCCGCATCACCTGCTGGAATCGGGGGCGCATGTCAGGAGCCTTCCTCGCCGCGGAGGACATCGAATCCGAAGACCTGCCAGCCGCCGGCCACCGGCGTGAGCATCAGCCGCCCGGTCACCCGGTCGGTGCGCTCGACGCCACCGGACATCGCGACACCGAGCCGGAAACGGACGGTCGCTCCGGCGACCTTCCCCTTCGGAGCGAGGACGTCGACGCGGACCACCCGCTGCGTGATCTCCACCGCCTCGAGGTCGGCACCCACCTCGGTGTTGCTGAGGATCGCGGCCTGCTGGACGGCGAGGCCCCTGGCGTCCTTGGTGAAGTCCGCGAACGCTGTGTCGAACTTCTCACGGGGGTAGTCGCCGGCGTACGCATTGTCGAACCAGCGGTCCACGACCTCGGTCACCTGGGCCAGCACCTCGGCGGCCGCAGTGTCAGTCAGCCGTCCCTTCACTGCCCCGAGCTGGGCGTCGGTGGCGATCGGCTCGGACGCAGTTTCGCCTGCAGGGCCGCCGCTTTCGGACTTGTCCGCGTCGCCACCCGAGCATCCGGCAAGAGCCAGGACGAGTGTCAGCAGGAGCGCGGCCCATGGTGTTGTTCGCACGTCGTGCGCCACCCTTCGATTCACGCCCGGAACCCCGGTCGAGTGTCTGTTGCGCAACACCTTGCCTCAAAGGGTGACCGAGGGGCGGTATTTGCCTCGGCATGGGACTAGCCTTGCCACTCGACAGCCACCCGCTATCGGCGGCGGGTCGGTCCAGCTCATCGGAAGAGGCGAAGCACGTCGTGACGCAGTCGTCAGACCAGTCCACCGGATCTCCAGTCCCCGAGGGATTCGGAGCCAACGAATGGCTCGTGGAGGAGATGAAGGAGCAGTTCGAGGCCGACCCGAACAGCGTCGATCCGGCGTGGGCCGCCTACTTCAAGGGAGCAGGCGGCAACGGTACGGCGCCCGCCGCTTCCCCCGCCGCCGCGGCGCCTGCTGCCGCGGCCCCCGCTGCCGCCCCCGCTGCCGCCCCCGCCGCCGCCCATGCTGCTGCTCCGGCGGCGCCCGCTGCTGCCGCGCCCGCTGCCCCGGCCGCCACCGCGCCGACCCCGAAGGCCACGCCCGCCCCGCAGGTGAGCCCGGCGTCGTCGACCACGCCGACCCCGCCCAAGGACGAGGCGGACAAGCCGACGCCCAAGGACGCCCCGCGCCCCGCGCCGGTTGTCGCCAGTGACGAGCCGACCCTGACCGTGCTCCGCGGCATCCCCGCGGCGACCGCGAAGAACATGGACATCTCGCTGTCGGTCCCGACGGCGACCTCGGTGCGCAACATCCCGGTCAAGCTGCTCTGGGACAACCGCATCGTCATCAACAGCCACCTGACCCGTGCCCGCGGCGGCAAGGTCTCGTTCACGCACCTCATCGGCTACGCCATCGTCAAGGCGATCAAGGCCCAGCCGGCGATGAACAACACCTACGACGAGATCAACGGCAAGCCGACCATGGTCACGCCGTCCCACATCAACCTGGGGCTGGCGATCGACCAGCAGAAGAAGGACGGCACGCGCCAGCTCGTCGCGCCGTCGATCAAGGCCTGCGAGTCGATGGACTTCGCGCAGTTCTGGACGGCGTACGAGGAGATCGTGCGCAAGGCCAAGGACAACAAGCTCACCATGGAGGACTACTCCGGCACGACGGTGAGCCTCACGAACGTCGGTGGCCTCGGGACGAACAACTCCGTGCCGCGTCTGATGCAGGGCCAGGCCGCGATCATCGGCGTCGGCTCCATGGACTACCCGCCGGAGTTCCAGGGCGCGTCCGAGGAGACCATCGCCCGCAACGCGATCTCGCGGATCATGACGATGACGTCGACGTACGACCACCGGGTCATCCAGGGTGCGCAGTCGGGCGAGTTCCTCGGCCAGGTGCACCGCTACCTGCTCGGCCAGGACGGCTTCTACGACGAGATCTTCCGCGCGCTGCGGATCCCCTACGAGCCGATCCGCTGGAACAACGACATCGCGACGTCCCACGACGACGAGATCGACAAGCAGGCCCGGATCCTCGAGCTGATCCACGCCTACCGCGTCCGCGGCCACCTGATGGCCGACACGGACCCGCTCGAGTACAAGCAGCGCAGTCACCCCGACCTGCGCATCGAGTCGCACGGCCTGACCCTGTGGGACCTCGACCGCGAGTTCCCGACCGGCCAGTTCGGTGGCGGCAGCCGCCGCTTCATGAAGCTGCGCCACATCCTCGGCATCCTGCGCGACTCGTACTGCCGCACCACGGGCATCGAGTACATGCACATCATGGATCCCGAGCAGCGCCGCTGGATCCAGGAACGCGTCGAGCAGCCGCACACCAAGCCGCCCCGCGAGGAGCAGCTGCGGATCCTGCTGAAGCTCAACGAGGCCGAGGCCTTCGAGACCTTCCTGCAGACCAAGTTCGTCGGCCAGAAGCGATTCAGCCTCGAGGGTGGCGAGACCACGATCCCGGTGATCGACGAGATCGCCGAGGCCGCGGCCCAGTCCGCGCTCGACGAGGTCGCGATCGGCATGGCCCACCGCGGGCGCCTCAACGTGCTGGCCAACATCGTCGGCAAGTCCTACAACCAGATCTTCCGCGAGTTCGAGGGCAACATCGACCCGCGCACGGTCCAGGGCTCGGGCGACGTGAAGTACCACCTCGGTGCCGAGGGCGAGTTCGTCGCGGGCACCGGCGAGACCATCAAGGTCTCGGTCGCCGCCAACCCGTCCCACCTCGAGACCGTCGACCCGGTCCTGGAGGGCATCGCCCGCGCCAAGCAGGACGTGCTCGACCAGGGCGAGGCCTTCCCGGTGCTCCCGCTGCTGCTCCACGGTGACGCAGCGTTCGCCGGCCAGGGTGTCGTCGCCGAGACGCTCAACCTGTCCCAGCTGCGCGGCTACCGCACCGGCGGCACGATCCACCTGGTCATCAACAACCAGGTCGGGTTCACCACCTCCCCCGGCTCGTCGCGTTCCTCGCTGTACTGCACCGACGTCGCCCGCATGGTCCAGGCGCCGATCTTCCACGTGAACGGCGACGACCCCGAGGCCTGCATCCGGGTGGCCCGGCTGGCGTTCGAGTACCGCCAGGCCTTCCACAGCGACGTCGTCATCGACCTCGTCTGCTACCGCCGCCGCGGCCACAACGAGGGTGACGACCCGTCGTACACCCAGCCGCTGATGTACGACCTCATCGAGCAGAAGCGCTCGGTCCGCAAGCTCTACACGGAGTCCCTCATCGGTCGTGGCGACATCACGATCGAGGAGGCCGAGCAGGTCCTGCGCGACTACCAGCTCCAGCTGGAGCGGGTCTTCACGGAGGTCCGCGAGGCCGACACGAAGCCGTCGGAGTGGACGACCGTGCCGGACTACCCGGACAAGCCGGAGGGCGAGACCCAGACGGCCATCCCGATGGAGGTCCTCAAGCGGATCGCCGACGCCTACGTCAGCCCGCCCGAGGGCTTCACGGTCCACCCGAAGGTGATGCCGCAGCTGCAGCGTCGTGCCGCGTCGATCACGGCCGGCCCGATCGACTGGGGCACGGGCGAGATCCTCGCGTTCGGTTCGCTCCTCATGGACGGTCGCCCGGTGCGGCTGGCCGGCCAGGACTCGCGTCGCGGCACCTTCGTGTCCCGCTTCGCGACGGTGATCGACCGGATCAACGCCGACGAGTGGACCCCGCTGTCCAACCTCACCGAGGACCAGGCGAAGTTCTTCGTCTACGACAGCCTCCTGTCGGAGTACGCCGCCCTCGGCTTCGAGTACGGCTACTCGGTCGCACGCCCCGAGGCGCTCGTGCTCTGGGAGGCCCAGTTCGGCGACTTCGTCAACGGCGCCCAGTCCGTGATCGACGAGTACATCTCCGCCGGCAAGACGAAGTGGGGCCAGGACTCCGGTGTCGTGCTGCTGCTGCCGCACGGCTACGAGGGCCAGGGTGCCGACCACTCGTCCGCGCGGATCGAGCGGTTCCTCACCCTGTGCGCCGACGAGGCGATGGTCGTCGCGCAGCCGTCCCACCCGGCGTCGTACTTCCACCTGCTGCGCCGGCACTCGCTCGGTGGTGAGCACAAGCCGCTCATCGTGTTCACGCCGAAGTCGATGCTCAAGCGCAAGGAAGCAGCGGCCCAGCCGGAGGACTTCACCTCGGGCTCGTTCCGTCCGGTGATCGGCGACGCCACGGTCGACGCCGCCAAGGTCACCACTGTGCTGCTCGTGTCCGGTCGCCTCACCTGGGACCTGGTCGTCGAGCGCACCAAGAGCGCTCGCGAGGACGTCGCGATCGTGCGCGTCGAGCAGCTCTACCCGTGGCCGATCGAGGAGATCAAGGCCGAACTGGCGAAGTACCCGAACGCCAAGGTCAAGTGGGTCCAGGACGAGCCGTTCAACCAGGGCCCGTGGCCGTCGTACCACCTCAACGTGGTGCCGGAGCTGGGTCGCCCGGTCGAGCCGATCACCCGTGCCGCTTCGTCGACGACGGCGGTCGGTACGGCCAAGCGTCACCTCGAAGAGGCCAAGGTCCTGATCGGCAAGGCCTTCGCCTGATCGTCGGCGCGAAGCGTCGGCGATCACCAGAGGAGCACTGATGTACTTCACCGATCGTGGGATCGAAGAGCTCGAGAAGCGCCGGGGTGACGAGGAAGTCACCCTGGCGTGGCTCAGCGAGAGGCTCCAGGAGTTCGTCGACATCCACCCGGACTTCGAGATCCCGGTGGAGCGGTTCGCAACCTGGCTCGCACGGCTGGACGACCCGGAGGACTGAGTCCCCCGGGCCGTCCGTGCGTCTCGATGTGCCCGCTCGTACCTCGCGGGCTACTCGACGACCAGGTGGCCTTCCGAGAGCCCGATCCGCCGGTGCAGCAACCGCAGCGGCTTCGGCGCCCACCAGGCACGTTCGCCGAGCAGCCGTACGCCGGCGGGGAGCAGCACACCTCGGACGAGCGTGGCATCGATCAGGATCGCCAGCCCGGTCCCCAGCCCGAAGAACTGGATGAAGCTCACCGAGCTGACCAGGAACGCGAAGAAGCTGATCGCGATCAGGGCCGCCGCGGTGCTGACGATCCGGCCGGTGTGGGCGAGGCCGTGGACCAGCGCCTCCTCGTTGCTGAAGCCGGCGTCGCGCATCTCCTTGATGCGTCCCATCACGAAGACCTCGTAGTCCATCGACAGGCCGAAGGCGACGCAGAAGAGCAGCACCATCATCGAACTGTCCATCGGTTGCGGGGTGAAGCCGAGCAGCCCGGACAGGTGACCGTCCTGGAACACCCACACCATCGCGCCGAGCGTCGCGCCGAGTCCCACCGCATTGAGCACCAGCGCCCGGATCGGCTGGATCACGCTGCCGGTGAACAGGAACAGGATCACCATCGTGGTCAGCACCAGCCAACCGACCACGGCCGGCAGGCGTTGACCGATGCCTTCCATCTGGTCCTTCAACTCCGCGGTGGCGCCGCCGACCAGCACCTCGGTGCCGGCTGGAGGCGAGACGTCGCGGACGGTCTGGACCAGGTCGCGCGCCTCGGTCGATCGCGGGTCCAGACCGGTGACCACCGCGAGCAGGTCGGCACCGTCACCGTGGCGGACGTCGACGCGTACGACGCCGGGTAGCGCCCCCAGTTCGGCGGTGTACGACGCCAGCGACTCGTCGTCCAGCGGCGAGGTCGTGACGACGTCGATCGGGTGGGTACCGTCGCCGCCGAACTCCTCGCGGATCAGGTCTCCGGCCTGCCGGCTCGACGCACTGGTGGGCAGCACCCGGTCATCCGGGGTGCCGAGCGTGATCCCGGCGAGCGGCAGCGCCATCACGCCGAGGCCGACGAGCACGGGCAGCGCGCTGAGGATCGGGCGACGGGCCACGAACCGGGCGAGTCGCGCCCACGCAGGGGCTTCCTCGCCGCGCACACCACGGACGCCCGGCACCCGCCAGGCGTCGATGCGGTCGCCGAGCAGTGCGATGGCGGCCGGCAGGATCACCACGGCGCTGAACGCCGTGATCAGCATGACGCCGATGCCGGCGTAGGCGAAGGACCGCAGGAAGTACATCGGGAAGAGCAGCAGGGACGCCAGCGCCACCGCGACGGTGGTCGCGCTGAAGGTGATCGTCCGTCCGGCGGTCTCGACGGCACGCCGTACGGCCTCGTCATGGGTCCGCCCGGCCGACCTCTCCTCGCGGACCCGGGCCACCATCAACAGGCCGTAGTCGACGGCGAGCCCCAGGCCGAGGCCGGTCGTCAGGTTCACCGCGTAGATCGACACATCGGTCATCGACCCGAGGATCGACAGCTCGGCGAAGGTGCCGAAGATCGCTGCGACGCCGACGGCGAGGGTCACCAGGGCGCCGACGACGTTGCCGAAGGCGAGCACCAGCAGGACCAGGATGAGCGGGATCGCGATGCTCTCGGCGAGGCCGAGGTCCTTGCCGATCTGCCCACCGATCTCCTCGCCGACGATCTCTCCCCCGCCGACGACGACCGTGATCGCGCCGTCGGTGCCCTTGTAGGACGCGAGCACCGCGGCCGGATCGGCGTCAGCGCCCTCGGCCACCGACGCGGTGACCAGCGCGTGGCCGCCGTCGACCGACCGCATCGGGCCCGCCCGCGCATCGAAGTACGACGTCACGTCGGCCAGGTCCGGATCGGCACGGAGCCGGTCCGTGAACGCCTTCCCCGCCGCGGCAACAGCCGGTGCGTCGACGTCGCCGCCGTCCGCCGCGACCACGAAGACATAGTCCGCGGCCCCCTCGAACTGCTCGGCGAGGACGCTCGCCGCCCGGCTGCTCTCCGAGTCCGGGTCATCGGACCCGTCGGTCTGCAGCTTTCCGAACGCACCGAGCCCGACGTAGGCCGCGACCACCACTCCCAGGACTCCGAGGCCCAGGACCCAGCGGGCCCGCCCCGTCACCAGCACTCCGATCCACCGGAACATCACGAACTCCTTCAATGTGCATGGGCGTAAACTTTAGGGGTGTTAACTTGGCATGGATGTGTACAGGTGTCAACATGTATCCCGTGAACACCTCGACCGCCGCCCGGAGCAGCTATCACCACGGCGACCTGCGCAACGCGCTGGCGCGGGCGGCAGCCGACCTCGCAGCAACCGGCGGCCCCGACGCGGTGACCATCCGGGGCGCCGCGCGCGAGGTCGGGGTGACCCCGACCGCGGCCTACCGGCACTTCTCGAGCCAGGCCGATCTGCTGGCCGCTGCCCGCGAGCTCGCCATGAATGGCATGGTGGTGGCGATGGCCGAGTACCTCGGCCAGGTTCCCGACGACGGCGATCCCGTGGACCGCGCGATCGAGCGACTGCTGTCCACCGGCCGCGGCTACATCCGGTTCGCCCAGGACGAACCCGGCATCTTCCGGACCTGCTTCACCGGGCAGCTGCGCGGCGCTGCGGACCCCGACCCGGGGCTCGACGCCATGGGTCCGTACGCCCTGCTCGGCCAGATGCTCGACGAACTCGTCGCCCTCGGCTACCTGGCCGCAGAGCACCGACCGGGCGCCGAGGCCGGCCCCTGGGCCGCCGTCCACGGCCTGGCACTGCTGATCATCGACGGACCCCTGCGCGACTTCGGCCCCGCGGAGCGCAACGCCGCCATCGACCAGACCCTCGCGATGACGGTGCGCGGACTCGCGACGGGCCCACGCGGGCGGGCCGCTTCCCACTAGGGTGACGCGGGTGAGCGACGAACTCATCACCTACGCAACCTGGGGCGAGCGCTTCTTCTCGACCGCCGTCACCGCCGAACGCGTCCTGAACGGCGTCAATGTGCTCGCTGGTCGGCCGATCGACGTCGGCCCGATCGGGGTCGGCCCCGGACGGATCGCCAAGGTGATCGCCCAGGGCAGGATCGGTACGGCAACCGGCGAGCGGGTCGACACCGATCCCGTGTCGTTCAACGTCACCTTGCCGGTGGCCCTGAAGTTCACGATCGACCTCGGGATGGACAAGCTCGACTTCAACGCCGACATCACGGTGCCCCTGGTGATCACCGCCCACGCCTGCGCCGACCTGTCGATCCAGCTCGAGGTGACCCCGCCTCCCGCGGCCCAGGTCGCCGTCAAGCTCAAGGCGCAGGGCCTGCGTGCCTCATTGACCAGCAAGGCCGCCAACGTCGAGGGCGAGCTGCGCCGCTTCGTCGCGAAGTACGTCGCGCGCGAGCTGGGCCAGCCCTACGTCCAGGAGGCCACGGTCATCAACGTCGCCGGGGCGATCGACGGCGCCGCCTCGAAGCTCGGCCCGCGCGCAGAGAGCCCCACGGCCGACAAGCTCACCGATGCGCTGCCCGCCGCCATGGAGGCGGAGCTGGAGCACACCGCCCAGCTCTTCATGGACGCCGGCGAGGGTGAGCCGCAGGCGTGAACCCGTATCCCCCCGCGCCGTGGCACATGCACGGCTCGCTCTGGCTGTCCGTCTTCCGGCTCTCCGAGGACGTCGACGAACGCCACCCTGCCGGCCAGTACGGCGTCGCGCTGGTGTCGTACGAAGAGCCGAGCCCGCTGACCTACCACGAACTCCTCGTCGCCCGGACGAGCAAGGACGCCGCGGGCAAGGGTGCCGTCACGATCACCGACATCTGGGTCGACTCACCGGCCTCGCAGGCCGGCGGCCGCGAACTCTGGGCGATCCCGAAGCAACTGTGTGACTTCGACATGGAGAGCAGTTTCCGTGGACCGGTCACCTCGACCGACTGGACTGCCCTGGCCGACCGTCGACCGATCGTCGACGCGAGCTTCACCGACGTGTCCCGCGCCGCTCCACGCGTCCCGTTCACGGGCCGCGTGGTCCAGCCCGGCATCGACGAGCACCCGGAGACGGCCAACGTCCTCATGAAGGGCAGCGCGAAGGCGCTCCCCTGCCGCGCTCGATGGTCGTTCGCGAGCGACGGCCCGTTGGCCTTCCTCGGCCAGGCACGTCAGCTCGGATCGTTTCGCATGTCGTCGTTCCGGCTGTCCTTCGACTGACTGAACACGTACCGAACACGTACCGGACACGCACCGAGCAGGCACGCCGGGGCTGATCAGCTCTGGTCCGGGAAGGACCGGGACCTCACTCGGCGTCGAGGTCCTGCTCGACAAGGGCGGCGACCGTCGCCACGTCCGACTCGACCTCGCCGGACACCTCGACCTGGTCGCCGTGGCCGGCGCCGAGCGTCATGATCATCAGGGCCGAACTGGCATCCACGGCCTCGTCGCCCGGGAGCCCGATCAACACCTCGGACCCGAGTTCTTCGGCGGCCTCGGAGATGATGCCGGCCGGACGGGCGTGCAGGCCGACGGTGGAACCGACGGTCACGGTGATGGTGTGCATGGGACTGCCTTTCTGGTGGGTGGGAACGAGTCAGACGTGGGCGAGCTCGGGCTCGGGCTGCGCGACCGGGCGGCCGACGGACTTGAGCGCGATGACGCTGGCCGCGGCGACCAGCACGCCGGCAGCCAGGGCGATCAGGAACCCCACCACCCCGTCGACCGCGAACAGGACGAAGATGCCGCCGTGGGGCGCGCGCAGGCTCACGTCGAAGGCCTGGGCAAGTCCGCCCGTGACGCCGCTTCCCAGCACGATCGCCGGGATGACGCGCAGCGGGTCGGCCGCGGCGAACGGGATCGCGCCCTCGGTGATGAAGGACGCACCGAGCAGCCACGCCGCCTTGCCGTTCTCACGTTCCGCGGGGCTGAACAGCCCCGGCCGGACGAACGTCGCCAGGGCGAGTGCGATCGGTGGCACCATGCCACCGAGCATCACCGCAGCCATGATCTTCAACTCGGGCGCACCAGTGGCGAGGCTGGCGCCGCCGATGCCGAGTACGGCGAAGCTGTAGGCGACCTTGTTGAGCGGCCCGCCCATGTCGAAGGCCATCATCATGCCGAGCACCGCACCGAGGACGATGGCGTTGGAGCCGTCCATGCTGTTGAGGCCGTCGTTGAGTTGCTCCATCAGCCAGGTGATGGGACGACCGAGCAGCACGAGCATGGCGAGACCGGCAACGATGCTCGTCACCAGGGGCACGACCAGCACCGGCATCAGGCCACGTGCCCAGGTCGGCACCTTCCACCGGGAGACCCACAGGGCCACGACTCCGGCGAGCACACCGCCGACGATGGCCCCGATGAAGCCGGTCTGCGCGGCACCGATGGGCGACTCGTCCGCGCTCGCGAAGCCCACGAGGTTGGTTGCCAGCGCTCCCATGATGAAGCCGGGCGCGAGGCCGGGCCGGTCGGCGATCGCATAGGCGATGTAGCCGGCGAATGCCGGCACGAACAGGGCGAATGCCGCCTTGCCGATCACGAAGAGGAGCACACCGAGGTAGAGCAGGACGCCCGAGTCGAAGGCGACGTGCTCGAGTCCGTACGCCGCGGCGGACGGCGGGTCGAGGAGCGTGTGGTTGACCAGGATGTCGCCGGCGACGTTGGCGCTGTCGTAGCCGCCGAGCAGGAAGCCCAGGGCGATGAGCAGGCCGCCCGCGGCGACGAACGGGATCATGTAGGACACGCCGGTCATCAGGACGCGCCGTGCACGGCCGCCCCACGAACTGCCTTCCAGCGACCCGGACCCGTCCGTCGTACCGCCACCCGCAGCGACCTCGACACGGGCTGCCCCGGGGTCGGTCGACGCGCGCAGCGCGTCCGCGATGACGGCGTCCCCGTCATCGATCGGACGCTTCACACTCGTGGACACCAGCGGCTTGCCAGCGAACCGACCGCGATCCCGTACGCCCACGTCGACCGAGAAGATCACTGCGTCGGCAGCGTCGATCGTGGACTGGGGAAGCGGCTGCGCACCGGCCGACCCCTGGGTCTCGACGGCGATCTCGACACCGGCCCGGGCGGCTGCTGCCTCGAGCGCCTCGGCCGCCATGTAGGTGTGGGCGATGCCCGTCGGGCACGCCGTGACGGCGACGAGACGGCGTTTCTCTGCCGAGGCATGCTTCGGAGCGACCTGAGCCGGAGCCGCGACTGCACCGGCCACTGCCTCGGCAGCTGGGGCGACGACGGCCCCGACGATCGCGAGCACGTCGTCGGGCGTCGCAGCAGCGCGGAGCGCGTCGGTGAACTCGGCCTTCACCAGCGACCGCGCGAGCTTCGCCAGGATCTGGAGGTGGGCGTTGCCCCCGCCGTCGGGCGCCGCGATCAGGAAGACCAGATCGGCCGGACCGTCCTTGGCGCCGAAGTCGATGCCCGGAGCCAGCCGGGCGAAGGCCAAGGTCGGTTCGGTGACTGCGGCCGAACGGCAGTGCGGGATGGCGATGCCGTCCTTCATGCCGGTGGCGGACTTGGCCTCGCGGGCACGGAGGTCGGTGCGCAACTGCGCGACGTCACTCGCCCGTCCCGCCTCGACGACGACCGAGGCGAGGGCCGCGATCACGGCGTCCTTGTCCTTGCCGAGATCGACGTCGAGGCTCACCAGTTCGACGCTCATCAGTTCTGCCATGACGACGCTCCTTCGTTGGAGGTGGTGCTCGACGGCAGGTCGAGCGTTCGGATCCGGACCGCGTCGGTCCGGAGGTCTGCTGGAGTCGGAACAGTGGTGCCGGGGAGACCCGCGGCCGCGCTGCCGTAGGCAACGGCCTCCGCCAGTCGTTCGGCGGCAGGTGCGCCGCGCAGGTCGGCCCTGAGGTAGCCGAAGAGACTGCTGTCGCCGGCGCCGACCGTGCTCACGACACGGATCTCCGGCGCCTCTGCGTGCCAGGCACCGGTCGCGTCAACGAGGACAGCACCCGCACCGCCGAGGGTCGCCAGGACGGCGCCCGCACCGCGGCGGACGAGGAGCCGGGCCGCCTGGGCCACCTTGACGGGATCACCTTCGAGCACGTGCGGGTCGATCCCGGCCACCGCTGCAAGCTCCTCCGCGTTCGGCTTGAGCAGCGTCGGAGCTCCGGCAGGCGTCAGGCCGGCCACGACGGCATCCAGAGCGGCGTCACTGGTGTCGACGGCGACCCGGCGCCCGGCGGCGCGCAATTGCGCGGCCACCACGGCGTACCAGTCATCCGGTGCACCCGGCGGGAGGGAGCCTGCCAGCACCACCCACGCAGCGGGCAGGCCCATGACCTGGTCGACCAGGGCAGCGAGGTCACCGGCCGCGACGGGCGCACCCGCGGTGTTGAGCTTGGTCGTGGTGCCGTCCGGCTCCGTGAGGGTCAGGTTCACCCTCATGGCACCGGCTGGCGGGACCGGGGCGCACTGGACCCCCAGCGCCTCCAGTTCGCGGACGAAGGGTCCGTCGGCTTCAGCAGGCAGGACTGCGCACGTCGACACTCCGGCAGCGACGCAGGCGCGGGAGATGTTGACGCCCTTGCCACCCGGCTGGTCGACGATGGTGACAACACGATGGACGCCGCCCCGTACCAGCGGGCCCGGGAGCTCCGCCGTACGGTCGATGCTCGGGTTGAGCGTGACGGTGACGATCATGCGACCACGACCTCTACGCCGGTCCTCGCAATTGACGTCCGGTCACCGGGCCGGATCGCCGCGTCGGTGACCAGGACGTCGATCTCGTCGAGCGTGGCGAACCGCACCGAACTGTCCACGCCGACCTTCGTGGAGTCGACCAGGCCCACGACCCGGTCGGCTGCCAGGACGAACGCGCGCTTGGTCGCGGCCTCCTCGCTGTCCGGTGTCGACAGCCCGTGGCCCACACTGACGCCGTTGGCACCCATGAAGGCCATGTCGACGCGCAACACACCGACGGCCGCGACGGTGGTGGCCCCGACCGCTGCGTGGGTGTGGGCGCGCACGCGTCCCGGGAGGAGATGGAGTTCGATCCATTCGTTGCCCGCCAACCTGGCGGCGATCGAGACGCTGTGGGTGAAGACCACGAGGCGATGCGAGGCGGGAAGTGCGTCCGCGAAGCGGGCCGTCGTACTGCCTGCGTCGAGGAGGATCGACGCACCCGCGGGTGGCAGCAGGTCCAGCGCTGCCCGGACGATCCGGGTCTTGGCCTCCACGTTGGCGGAGTCGCGCTCCCCCAGCCCGGGCTCGAGGGTCGTGAGTGCCGACGCCGGAACGGCCCCTCCGTGGACCCGGCGCACCAGGCCGAGCGCCTCGAGGGCGGTCAGGTCACGTCGCGCAGTCTCGGTGGTGACCGTGAAGAGTGCCGCGATCTCATTGACCGAAATCCGGCCCTGTGCGGTGACCTGGCGGGCAATGGCTTGGTGGCGTTCCTCGGCGTACACGGTGTGACCTCCCTCACGAATCTTTGTTTGTGTTGTTTTATGCCCGTTTCTGTTGCTTGTCAAGGGGTGTTCGGATTAGCGTGTGAGCATGGTCACCACGTTGCACGGCACTCCCGTTGTCCCCGGCCTCGCCTACGGACCGGCGCACGTCACCGTCACGACGGTCTCCGCCGAGGCGATCAGCCGGTACGGCGACGGCGCTCACGCCGACGAGGACGCCGCCCTGGCCGCCTTCGACGAGGCGGCGGCCGAGGTCGCTGACGGCTTTCGCGAGAAGGCGGCCGCCGCCGACGGCGCGACGTCGGGCGTCCTGATCGCGAGCGCCGGCCTGGCCACCGATCGGGGGCTCCGCGCGGCCGTTCGCAAGAACCTGAAGGCCGGCGAGCCACTCCTCACGGCAGTTGACCGGGCCGTCGAGCAGTTCGTCACCGTGTTCACCGGCATGGGCGGCCTGATGGCCGAGCGAGTGACCGACTTGCGCGACATCCGGAGCCGGATCATCGCCCGTCTCGTCGGCGAGCCCGAGCCGGGCGTCTCGCTGCCGACAGTGCCGACGATCCTCGTGGCCACCGACCTCGCCCCGGCCGACACCGCCGGACTCGATCCGGCCGTGGTGATCGCACTGGTGACCGAGCGGGGTGGCCCGACGAGCCACACCGCGATCATCGCCCGCCAATTGGGCATCCCCTGCGTCGTGGGGGCGACCGGAGTCGTCGCTGCCGCTGCGGGGCACCAACTCCTCGTCGACGGCGCCACCGGCACGATCGAGCTCGACCCCGATCCCGATTCGTCCACCCAACGGATCGCGGAGGACGCCGCGGAGCGCGCCGAACTGGCTGCATGGGAGGGACCGGGACGAACCGCGGACGGTCACCCGGTGAAGTTGCTCGCCAACGTCGCGGACGCCGCGTCCTCCCTTGCCGCGGCGAACGGCCCGGTGGAGGGTGTCGGACTCTTCCGCACGGAACTGAGCTTCCTCGACCGTGAGGCCGAACCCGGCGTCGAGGAGCAGACAGCCTTGTACACCGACGTGCTCGCCCCCTTCGCCCGCGCCGACCAGCAGGTGGTGGTGCGCACCCTCGACGCCGGGTCCGACAAGCCCATCGCGTTCGCGACCCATCCCGACGAGGAGAATCCCGCCCTGGGCGTGCGCGGCCTCCGGCTGTCGTTCACCGACCACGGGCTCCTCGAGCGCCAGCTCGACGCGGTCGCCGCTGCCGCCAGGGAGACCGGCGCGCGGACCTGGGTGATGGCTCCGATGGTGGCCACCGTCGACGAGGCGCGCGACTTCGCCGCCGCCGTCCGCTCGCGCGGCCTCGTGGCCGGCGTGATGGTCGAGGTCCCGAGCGCCGCACTCCTGGCCGATCGGATGCTCGCCGAGGTGGACTTCCTCTCGATCGGCACCAACGACCTCACGCAGTACACGATGGCCGCGGACCGGATGTGCAGCGACCTCGCCCACCTCACCGATCCCTGGCAGCCGGCGGTCCTGCAGCTGGTCGCGCTCACCGCCGCAGCCGGGCAGAGGGCCGCGAAGCCGGTCGGCGTGTGCGGAGAGGCCGCCGCCGACCCGCTGCTCGCCTGCGTCCTGGTGGGACTCGGCATCACGTCGCTCTCGATGGCGGCCACCGCGGTCCGCCCTGTCGGGGCAAGGCTCGCCACCGTCACGCTCGACCAGTGCCAGAAAATGGCGGACGCGGCGCTCGCGGCTGCGAATCCTTCCGCAGCACGCGACGCCGCGCGCCACGCATCCGGTTAGACCTCCGGATCAACCTCTGGATCGACCTCGAGCGTCCGGTCGTGCGGCACGTGCTCGGCGGCCGCCCGGCGGGAGGACTCACGGATCTCGAAGATCTCCGTGGCGAATCCCCCCACCGCGTTGGCGACGTCACCGACGGCCTTGGTCAGGATCGTGGCCACCTCGCCCACCGTGTGGGCAGCGGCTTCCGCCCCTGACTGCACGGCGTCCTTGGCGATCTCGGCCTTGCTGAGGTGGTCGCGTCCGTCGTTCATGGGTCCAGTGTCCCCTGTGAAGGCTCAGGCAGCCAACGAGTCGTCGGTCACGGCCTGCGGTCCGCGGACCGGAGCAGCCTTCGACGTACCGCCCGGGAAGGAGAGGCGGACGATCTTGCGGAACACGCTGAACAGCTGCGTGTGGAGCGGGCCCTTGTTGTAGGGCAGGCCGTAGCGCTCGCAGATCTCCTGGACCTCGACGGCCATCTCCGGGTAGCGGCGGGCCGGGATGTCGGGGAACAGGTGGTGCTCGATCTGGTGCGACAGGTTGCCGCTCATCACGTGCATCAGCTTGCTGCCGGTGATGTTGGCCGAGCCGAGCATCTGGCGCAGGTACCACTGTCCGCGGGACTCGTTCTCGGTCTCCTCCTCGGTGAACGTCGCAACGCCCGCCGGGAAGTGACCGCAGAAGATGATGTTGAAGGTCCAGATGTTGCGGACGATGTTGGCGGTGAAGTTGCCGGCCAGGGTGCTCAGGAAGAACGGGCCGGTCAGCGCGGGGAAGAGCACGTAGTCCTTGAGGACCTGCTTGCCCATCTTCTTGCGGATCCGGCGCCAGACGGGGGCGTTCTCGCCACCGAACATCTTGCGGCGGCCCGCGAAGACCTCCTCGGTCTCCAGGTCGTGCAGCGCCACGCCCCACTCGAAGAAGGTCATCAGCAGGAACGCCCACAGCGGGTTGCCCAGGTAGTAGGGGTTCCACTTCTGGTCCTCGTCCATCCGGAGGATGCCGTAGCCCACGTCGCGGTCCTTGCCCACGATGTTGGTGTACGTGTGGTGCATGTAGTTGTGGCCGTACTTCCAGTTCTCGGCCGGGGCCATCGTGTCCCAGTCGAACTGGCGGGAGTTGAACGCCGGGTCGCCCATCCAGTCGTACTGGCCGTGCATCACGTTGTGGCCGATCTCCATGTTGTCGAGGATCTTCGACACGCTCAGGGAGGCGACGGCCAGCGGCCAGGCCGGCGGCAGGTAGAACAGGGCGCGGCCGGCGATCTCGAAGCTGCGCTGGGCCTTGACGACCTTGCGGAGGTACTCCGCGTCCGGCTCGCCGAGGTCGGCGATCACGCGCAGGCGCAGCTCGTCGAGCTCGGCGCCCAGCTTGTCGATCTCGGCGTAGGTGAGGCCGTGGTACTTCTCGTTGGCGTCGCGCTCGGCGAGCTCGGTGTTCTCGGCAATCGTGTCAGTCATCAGAAACTCCTTCGGTGGTTGAGGTGCGAGCGGAGCGAGCCACGAAGCTCAGAGGTCGATGTGGCAGTCACCAGCGGCGGCGGTCACGCAGATGCGGACCTCCTCGTCCGGCACAGCGGACTCCTCGCCGGTGAGGATGTTGCGGACGGTTCCTGCGGTCTTGGTGCGGGTGCAGGAGAAGCAGATGCCCATGCGGCAGCCGAACTCGGGCGTGAGGCCCGCTTCCTCGGCCTGCTCGAGGATGCTGGCGCCGGAGGCGGCGATGGTCTTGCCGGATCGGGTGAAGGCGATGTCGCCCTCGATCTCCTCACCGGGACGAGCGGCCCGCGCGACGGAAGGCTTGAAGAACTCCATGCGCAGTCGGGGCGACTCGTCGTACGCCGCCTTGACCAGCTCCACGAGGCCGGGAGGACCACAGAGCCAGGTGTCGGTGTCCTTGTAGTCCGCGACGAGGCGGCGCAGCTCGAACTCGCTGAACACCTGGTCGCCGTAGCGCAGGTGCACGTCGATGCCGTTGTCGGCCGCGGCGATCTCGGCGAGCTCGTCGGCGAAGATCTGGTCCTCGGCGCTGCGGGCGAAGTGCAGGAAGGTGACCTTGCGCCCGGCGTGGGCCACGCCGTTGCGCTGGTACCCGTCACGCAGCAGCGTGCGGATCATCGACATCGCGGGCGTGATGCCCGAGCCACCGGTGATGAAGACCAGGCGGCTGATCGTCGGCGTCGCCGGGCTCTCGACGAGGGTGAACTCGCCCTGCGCCTGGCTGAGGTGGAGAACCTGGCCGGCCTGCGCCTCCCTGACGAGGTACGACGACACCTGGCCTTCGTCGTGGGCGCGGATGGTGAGCGTGAACCGCTCCCCCTTGCCCGACGCAGCCGAGGAGATCGAGAACGCCCGGGTGTAGCGCTTGGCCACACCGGGGATCTCGACGCCGACCAGGACGTGCTGGCCGGCCTGGTGCCCGCGCCACGTGGACGTGGGCTGGAGCGTCAGCGTCGCGACGGGTGCATCGCCGTCGGTCTCGCGGTGGACCGACACGATCCGGGCGCGGACGTCGTGGGCGGCCCACATCGGGTTGAATCGTTCGAGGTAGCGGTCGATCCCGTGCGGGCTGGCGAGCGCGCCCACGAGGCGCGAGCGCAGCAGCGGGCCGAGGGGTGAGGCGATCCTGGCGCCGACAGCGCGGGTGGGGAGTGCCGCCGGTTCGGAGATGAGCGCGGACATCGCGCCTCCTTCGGTGGAAGTTTGGGTGTACGTCTGTACACCGAAACTCTGACGGACCTCGCGCCGACGGTCAACGCATGACACGCGTGACAGTGCACACATGTGCACTCAAGGTAGGATGGCGAGGTGACCGAGACCCGCGTGGAGCGCAAGGAGAAGACGCGCCGCGCCATCCTCGATGCCGCTCTCGCGCTGTCCGCCGACACGACCCTGGTGGCGCTCTCGCTGCGACAGGTCGCCAAGGAGGTCGGCATCGTGCCGACCGCGTTCTACCGGCACTTCCCCTCGATCGACGACCTCGGCCTCGCGCTGGTGGAGGAGTCCCTCGACACCCTGCGCACCCTGCTGCGGGAGCTTCGACACACGGTCGGCGACGACGCCCGTTCGATCATCGACGGATCGGTCACGGTCCTGGTCGACCAGGTCCGCCTGCACCACGCGCACTTCGGCTTCATCGCCCGCGAGCGGTTCGCCGGTCCCCCGCCGGTCCGCGAGACGATCGCGCACGGCATCGAGCTGGCCGAACGCGAGCTCGCCACCGACCTCGCCCACCTGCCCGGCACCGACCAGTGGTCCGAGGTCGACCTGCAGACGTTGTCCTCGCTGATCGTCGGCGCCATGGTGACCACTGCCGAGCGACTGCTGACGGCAGGCCCCGGCTCCCCCGCGGAACGCAGGATCGCCGACAGCACGCGCGCCCAGCTCCGGATGATGTTGATCGGCGCCAAGCACTGGCGCTCGGAGCGCTGACGACGCCGTCGACCGACCGTCACGCTCGTCACGTTCGATGGACGTGGCCCGCGACGACCGTCACGATGGCGCGGTGTCTGCCGCTCCCCTGACGACCACCCTCGGTACCGCTGCCCGCAACGCCTGGGCGATCTCGCCCTTCGGCGACGGCGTCGAGCAGTACGACGGCCTGCCGGCCACCGTCCTCAGCGACGAGCCCCACCGCCGGCTGACCCGCTACGACCGCACCACGCCCGCCACGGCGCCCCGTCCCGTGTTGCTGGTGCCGCCGCTCGCCGTGTCCGCGCGATGCTTCGACCTGCGACCCGGCCAGAGCCTGGCGGCCCATCTGGTCGGCACCGGCCGGGCGACGTACCTCATCGACTACGGGTCGATCGGGTTCGCGGACCGCGCCATGGGCTTCGAGACGTGGGTCGACGACATCCTGCCCACGGCGATCCACCAGGTCCTGGCCGATCACCGCGCCGACGGTGTCGACGCGGCCGAAGGCGTCGACCTGGTCGGCTGGTCCCTCGGTGGCACGATGAGCCTGCTGACGGCTGCCTCGCACCCCGGGCTGCCGATCGCGTCCCTGACGGCGTTCGGCACGCCGATCGACTACCGGCAGATCCCCGCCGTGCAGCCGCTGATCTCCGCCGACCGGCTGATCGGATCGCGCGCAATGATGGTGCCGACGGCCGTCCTGGGCGGCGTACCCCGCCACCTGGTGCGCGCCAGCTATCGCGCCATGGCACCGCGCCGCGAGCTGACCAAGGCCGTCCACCTGGCCCGGCACCTCCTCGACACCGAGGCGCTGGCCCGCACCACCGCGATCGACGACTTCATCGGCGAGATGCCCGGCTACCCGGGCCGCGCCTACCACCAGATCCACACCCGCCTCATGGCGCGCAACGAACTGCACTCCGGCGTGGTCCACCTGAGCGGCGACCGCGCGGTCCGCCTCGACGCCATCACGGCCCCGGTGCTGTTCGTGGGCAGCGAGACCGACAACATCGCCAACGGCCCGTCCGTCCGCGCGGGCGTGGACGTCGTACCCGGCGCGCGCTACGCCGCCGCAGACGGACTCAGCCACCTCGGCCTGGTCGCCGGTCCCCGCGCCGCCCAGCTGAGCTGGACGGCGATGGACGACTTCCTGGCCGAAGTGGCTGAGGAACTGCTGGTCTGACCTGGGTCAGTGCGCGGCGGGCGCCCCTTCGGGAGCGTCGACCTTGGACGGCAGCAGCAGCGCGAGCAGGACCACCACGACACCCGCGCCGGCACCGGCGAGGAACGCCCACTCGAGTCCACCGACGAACGCATGCGCGGGGTCGCTCCCGGATGCGGCCAGCGAGTCCGAACGGTCGGACATGAGCGCGATCAGCAGCGCCGCGCCCATGGCGCCGGCGACCTGCTGGAGCGCGCCCAGCAGCGAAGAGCCGTGCGAGTAGAGCTCCGGCGGCAGGTCACCCAGGCCGATGGTGAAGACCGGCGTGAAGATCAGCGCCAGGCAGGCCATCAGGCCGACGTGGATGAGCAGCAGGTGCCAGTACGGCGTGTCCACGGCGATGCGGCTCAACAGCACCAGCGCAACGGTCATGCCGACCGCGCCGGGGATCACCAGCACCCGGGATCCGAAGCGGTCGTAGACCTTGCCCACCTGCGGGCCGAGCAGGCCCATGGCCAGGCCACCCGGCATCACCAGGAGGCCGGCCTGCAGTTCGGTGAGCCCACGCAGCTGCACGAGGTACAGCGGCAGGAGCAGCATCGAGCCCAGGAACGCCATGAACGCGGCCGACATCAACAGGAGCGACTTGGCGTAGGTGGGTCGCAGCAGCGTGCGCAGGTCGAGCAGCGGCACGCCCGTCCGCTGGAGGCGGATCTGGTAGGCCACGAACGCGGCGACCAGGAAGACGCCGATGCCGATGTAGCCGGACGTCTCGCCCCAACCGCTCGCGCCCAGCTTGCTGAGCCCGTAGACCAGGAAGCTGAAGCCGGCCGCGGACAACACCACCGAGAGCCAGCTGACCTTGCTGACCTGCGGTTCGCCGACGTTGACCAGCGCGCGCAGGCCGAAGTAGCCGACCAGCGCTGCGATCGGCAGCACGACTCCGAAGATCAGCCGCCACGACCCCGCCTCGAGGATGACACCGGAAGCCGTCGGGCCCAGGGCCGGAGCAACCGAGATGGCGAGCGTCACCTGCCCCATCACCCGACCGCGGTCCTCGGCGGCCACGACCGTCATCAGCGTGGTCATCAACAGCGGCATCATCACTGCGGTGCCGGCCGCCTGGACGACCCGTCCGGCGATGAGCACCTCGAAGGTCGGCGCGACCATGGCGAGGGCGGTGCCAGCCGCAAAGGTGATCATCGCGGTGGAGTACGCCACGCGGGTCGACACCCGCTGGAGGAACCAGCCGGTCAGCGGGATCACCGCAGCCATGGTCAGCATGAACGACGTCATCACCCACTGAGCAGTCCGCTCGGTGACCTTGAACTCGTCGATGAGCGCCGGCAGGGCGTTGACCATGATGGTCTCGTTGAGGATCACGACGAACGTCGCCGCGACCAGGAGCTTGATCACCAGAGGCGTGCGGCCCGGGGTTGCCGAGCTCGTGAACTCCTCCTCGAACTCGGCGATGTCGCCGGTCTCGATGGGCGCAGTCATGGGAGGTCCTATCGGTTGGTGGTGGCTTGGGCCAGCGGTGGCCGGCCGCCATCAGGTGCATCTCGATGCTCGGTGGGCCCGCCGCTCACTACTCCTACGAACGGACCGTCACTGATTCGACACGGGAGACGACGAAAACTCATCGACAACTCATCAACGGGTCACCGACGGGTCACCGAAACCCTGTGGTGGTCAATGCTCCCGCACTCCGGGAGATTCCCGCCAACGAATAAAACCTGCGAGCAACCTGCGGGGAGCTCAGGCCGTGACATCCCGACTGAGCGCCGTTTCCCCCGCCAGTCCGGACAGTTTGTGCGGATTGCGCATCGCGTAGATCCGCGCGATCCGGTCGCCCTCGAACACCAGGCTGACGGCCGTGAGCTCGCCCTCGACGTCGATCCGGGCCGCCGGCGCTCCGTTGATCCAGACCATCTCCACCACACCAGCGGGCGCGAAGAGGGCGAAGTTGGACAGCAAGCGAGCGACCGGGTCCGCACCGCTGAGCGGCTTGCGGATCGCCTGCGCGATGCCGCCACCATCGGCCTTCATCACCACGTCCGGAGCGAGCACGTCGAGCAGCGCCTGGACGTCGCCCGTCTGCACGGCCGCGAGGAACCGCTCCACGACGGCCCGTTGCTCGGTCCGGTCGACGGCCACGCGAGGTCGCCGGGCTGCGACGTGGTTGCGAGCCCGCAGTGCGATCTGCCGCACCGTGGCCGACGACTTCCCCACGGCTTCCGCGATCTCGTCGTACGGCGTGTCGAAGACCTCGCGCAGCACGAAGACCGCGCGTTCGGTCGGCCCGAGGGTCTCCAGCACCGTCATCATGGCCATCGACACGCTCTCGGCGAGCTCGATGTCATCGGCCACGTCCGGGGCGGTCAACAGCGGCTCGGGCAGCCATTCACCGACGTACTCCTCGCGACGGCGGGCCATCGTGCGCAACCGATTGAGTGCCTGCCGGGTGACGATGCGGACCAGGAAGGCGCGCGGATGCTGCACCTCCGACTGGTCCACATCGGCCCACCGCAACCACGTCTCCTGGACGACATCCTCTGCGTCGGCCGCCGACCCGAGCATCTCGTAGGCGACGGTGAACAGCAGGTTCCGGTGCCGGACGAACGGCTCCTCGCTCACAGCGTCGAGGGTACGACGTCGGCGGGCTCGGCCATCGGACGGAGTCCACACGATGCGGCGAAACCCTCCGACTCGATGCCGAGCGCGACGTTGCCGCGTGCCATCAGGTTCGCCATGCCGACGTACGACGTCAGTTCGACCAGGCCGGGTGCACCGAGCGCGTCGAGCAGTCGTGCCGACAACTCGTCGGTGACGGTGGGCGGCGTGGCGGTCACTGCCTCGGCGTACTCCAGCACGTCCCGCTCGAGCGGCGTGAACACCTCAGAGGTGCGCCAGAGCGGCACTTCGCGCGCCTTGTCGAGGTCGAGTCCCTCGTTGTGGGCCTGGAAGTAGCCGAGGTCGAGGCAGAAGCTGCACCCGATCTGCGCGGCCACGGCCATGTGCGCGTAGGACTTGAGGTCGAGGTCGACCTCGTTCCACTTCCGCGACTTCTGCCCCAGGGCCATGGTGGCCTTGAGCGCCGGCTTGTGGTGCCACAGGACGCCGAGCGACTCGGGCACCTTGCCGAGCATCTTCTTGCTGAACGTCTTCACCAGGGACCCGTAGACACCATCGATCGGGATGGCCGGGACTCGCGTCGTGCTGGTCATTTCTCTCTCCTCCTGTGGGGGTGGGTTCGGCATGAAGACACCGACGAACCACCCGATGTGACAGGAAGGAGAAAAGAAATCAGCGAGTGAAGATGATCTTCCCGAAGACGTCGCCCGACGCCATGGCCGCGAACCCGTCGCGGGCCTCGGTCATCGGCAGCACCCGATCGATCACGGGCCGCAGGCCCGTGGCGTCGAGCATCGTCACGAGGGAGGCGAGTTCGTCGCGCGTACCCATCGTCGAACCGATGACGCTCAGCTGCAGGAAGAAGATCCGGGTCAGCTCGGCGTCATCGAGGTTCGGGCCCGACGTGGTGCCGGAGATGACGATCTTGCCGCCGGGGCGGAGAGCACGGATCGAGTGCGACCAGGTCGCGCGTCCGACGGTCTCCATCACGGCGTCGACCTTGACCGGCAGCCGGGCGCCCGATTCGTAGACCTCGTGCGCGCCGAGCTCGAGCGCCTTCGCACGCTTGGCCTCGTCACGACTGGTCGCCAGCACCTTCAGCCCACCGGCGCGCGCGAGGGCGATGAGGGCGGTTGCCACGCCGCCACCGGCACCCTGCACCAGCACGGTGTCACCGGCCTTCAGGCCGCCTTGCGTGAAGAGCATCCGGTAGGCGGTCAGCCAGGCCGTCGGCAGGCACGCCGCTTCCTCGAAGGACATCGATGCCGGCTTCGCGACGATGTTGCCCTTCGGCACGATCACCTTGTCGGCGAAGGTGCCCTGGTGCCGCTCGGAGAGCAGCGACCGGCGCGGGTCGAACGTCTCGTCACCGCGCCACTGGGGGTCGGAGACCACCGCGTGGACGACGACCTCGTTGCCGTCCTCGTCGTACCCGGCAGCGTCACAGCCCAGGATCATCGGCAGCGCCTCGGCCTTGAGGCCGACGCCGCGCAGCGACCAGAGGTCGTGGTGGTTCAGCGAGGCCGCCTTGACGGTGACGGTGGCCCAGCCCTCGGGCGCGACGGGGTCGGGACGTTCCCCGACCACCAGCCCGGTCAGCGGTTCGTCGGCGGAAGCGGCAAAGGAATCGGCGTAGACAGCGAACACGAGAAACGAGCCTATCGGCAGGTCAGGCTCGTGCGACGCCGTCCCGACGTGCGGCCTCGGCCACCGCCGCAGCAACGGCCGGTCCGACCCGCGGGTCGAACGGCGACGGGATCACGAACTCCTCGGTGAGGTCGTCACCGACCAGGGCGGCCAGCGCGTCGGCAGCGGCGACCTTCATGCCCTCGGTGATGGCACTCGCGTGCACGTCGAAGGCGCCGCGGAAGATTCCCGGGAAGGCCAGCACGTTGTTGATCTGGTTCGGGAAGTCCGAGCGTCCGGTGGCCACGATCCGCGCGTGCCGGTGGGCGACGTCGGGGTGGACCTCGGGGTTCGGGTTCGCCATCGCGAAGATGATCGCGTCGTCGGCCATGGTCGCGACCACCTCTTCGGGCACGGTTCCGCCGGACACACCGACGTAGACGTCGGCACCGTTGAACGCGTCGGCGAGGGTGCCACGGCGACCACACAGGTCGGCGGTCAGTTCGGCGAGCGCCTTCTTCGACGGGGTGAGGTCGTTGCGGTCCGAGCTCACGACGCCCTTGCGGTCGGTGACGGCGATGTCGCGGATGCCCGCAGCGAGCAGGATCTTCGCGATCGCCACGCCAGCAGCACCGGCGCCGGAGATGACGACGCGGGTCGTGTCGGCCGAGCGCCCGGTCAGCTTGAGTGCGTTGGTCAGCGCCGCCAGGGTCACCACCGCGGTGCCGTGCTGGTCGTCGTGGAAGACCGGGATGTCCAGCGCCTCCTTGAGGCGGTCCTCGATCTCGAAGCAGCGCGGCGCGGAGATGTCCTCGAGGTTGATCCCCCCGAAGCTCGGCGCCAGGCGCACGACGGTCTCGATGATCTCCTCGACGTCGGTCGTCGCCAGGCAGATCGGGATGCCGTCGACGCCACCGAACTGCTTGAAGAGGATCGCCTTGCCCTCCATCACGGGCATCGCCGCAGCCGGGCCGATGTCACCGAGACCGAGGACGGCGGTGCCGTCGGTCACGATCGCAACGGTGTTGGGGACCCACGTGTAGTGACGGGTCAGGCTCGGATCGGCAGCGATCGCCTCGCAGACCTCGGCGACACCCGGGGTGTAGGCGAGGGAGAGCTGGTCCTTGGTACTGACGTCGGCCGTGGGGACGGTAGCCATCTTCCCGCCGACGTGCAGATCAAAGACCGGTTCGCCCGCGTGCGGGTGGGAAGGAGGAACGTCAGCGGCCACGACCGGCAATCCTCGCACACGCACGGCGTTTACCTGGCGACTGTCCGGATGAGACAGGTCACAGCAGGTGCGGTCGTGGCCAGACCCGCAGCCGCGCCACGCCGAGCACGTCGTCGGACGCGATCGCGCCGCGATGCCGCGAGTCGGTGCTGGCATCGGGGTTGTCGCCCACGAGCCACCAGCGGGAGCCGCGCCGTTCGCTGGCCCGCTTGATCACCAGGGTGTCGTCGGGGAAGCGGGCCACCACGACCTGGCCGGGGCGCACCCGGGCGCCGTACGACACCAGCAGGCGGTCGCCCTCGGACAGGGTCGGTTCCATCGATTCGCCACGTACGACGGCGATGCCGACCTTGCCGCCGATCCGCCCGCCGATCCTGTGGCGGCGTCCCGACGTACGACCTGCCGTTGCCCTGCCTGCCATGCCGAGTAGTGTCGCAGGCGCAGCTTCGTTCCCCATCGAACTCAGGAGAGGACCCACATGTTCTCGCGTCTCATTCCCAGCCTGATCGCCCCGTCGATCGAGGTTTCCGCGCACTGCGACCTGCCGTGCGGCGTCTACGACCCCGCCCAGGCCCGCATCGAGGCCGAGTCGATCAAGGCCGTGATCGCCAAGGCACTCGACAGCGACGACCCGGACTTCCGCACCCGCGCGGTCCTCATCAAGGAGCAGCGCTCCGAGCTGGTCAAGCACCACCTGTGGGTGCTGTGGACCGACTACTTCAAGCCGCCGCACTTCGAGGCGTACCCGCAGCTGCACACGCTGATCAACGAGGCGACCAAGCTCGCCGGTGCCGGTGGCACCAAGGGCACCCTCGACGCCGGCGTGGCCGACCAGCTGCTCGCCAAGATCGACGAGATCGCCGAGATCTTCTGGGCGACCAAGAAGGCCTGACGAACCGGGACCAACGTCCCGATTCTGGAACCGCACGCCCTTCGGGGCGTGCGGTTCCTGTCATTTGGCTCTCATTCGGCTGGACGCGGCCGATGGGCACCTCACGTACCCGGGCAACCCCTAGGCCCGGGACCACCGGAGGGAGACACCCGCGATGCATCGCGCCCTGTTCAAGATCCTCGTCGTCCTCGGCCTCGGCCTGGGCCTGACGTTCACGTCCACGCCCGTTGCGGGCGCGAGTGCTCCGACCGCTGACCGTGCGGTCATCGTGGCCGCCCAGGCGACGCCGGACTGCGCCGCCCAGGAGGCCGCGCTGGCCAAGGCGCGCGCCAACTACGGCAGCCGGGTCAGCACCGCCAAGAAGGTGCGCAACATCCTGGCCAAGGCCCAGCGTGCCGAGAAGCGCGCCAAGACCCGCAAGGTCAAGAAGGCCCGCCACGCCAAGGTGGTCAAGGTCAGCAAGCAGTTCAAGGCCGAGATGGTGAAGGTCCGTGCCGGCCTGGCCGTGGTCCGGATCCACCAGGACCGGGTCGCCGCCTGCAAGAAGGTCGTCCCGACCGGACCGACCGCCAGCCCGATCCAGACCCTCTGCGACGCCGGCGTCCCCCAGGAGATCTGCGACATCCTGGGACAGCTCGTCCCCGGTGGCTCGACGGCGAGCCCGCTCTACCTGCTCTGCTCGAGCGCACCGCAGGCGAAGCCGCTGTGCGACCTGATCTCGACGGGCGCCGCGCCCAACCCGGCCGACCTGCTCAACGTCGTCGACACCGTGCTGGGTGCCCTCGGCCTCGGCGACCTGCTGGACGACCTCCTCGACGGCCTCGGCCTCGGCACGGTGCTGGACCTGGACGACCTGCTGGACCTGCTCGACCTGCTGGGTGGCCTGCTTCCCTGACGGCTGCCTGACGGCTGCCTGACACCTGCTGACCGGCTTGATGACGGCCGCGCTCCCCTGGGGGCGCGGCCGTTGTCGTAGGCTCATGCCGTTCAGGTCCCCAGCCTTCCCTCGGAGGAACGGTATGCCCGAGACGAGCACCCCCGTGTCCGGTGGCACCGCTACCGCAGGCGACCCCACCGAGGTCGAGCTCCGGCTCCCGGCCGATGGCGCCTATGCAGCGGTGCTGCGCACCCTGACCGCCGGCCTGGCAGCTCGCCTGGACTTCACCATGGACGACATCGAGGACCTCCGCATCGCGGTGTCCGAGGCAGCGGCGATGGTGCTCGACGAGGCCGACGAGGGCGCCGTCCTGGACTGCCGGTTCCGGCTGATTCCCGGCGAGCTGATGCTCACCATCAGCGCCGACTCCGCGTCGCCGACGCCGCCCGACTACGAGAGCTTCGGCTGGCAGGTGCTGGCGACGCTGGCAGCCGAGGCCGCCATCGACACCGCGCCCGGCTCCTACGCGGTGCGCCTCACGGTGCGGTCGTCGCTCGAGTCATGACTGCGGACCTCTCTCGGGGGAGCAATGGCAGCGGGCGGTCAGCTGCAACCGAACGAACCCGACGCATCAGCGCCCTGCTGTTCCTGTGGCTGCGCGATCCCGACGCCTTCGAGGACATCCGCGAGGACGTCCTCGACGAGTTCCGCGCGGACGACGTCTGTCAGGCCCTGCTGCGCAAGGACCCACGCGAAGCCCTCCTCGAGCTGCACATGCCGCTGGTGGAGCACTGTGCGCGACGCTTCCGCAATCGCGGCGAGCCCTACGAGGACCTGGTCCAGGTCGGCACCATCGGCCTGATCAAGTCCGTCGACCGCTTCGACACCGACCGCGGCGTGGAGTTCTCCACCTATGCCACGCCGACGATCATCGGCGAGATCAAGCGGTACTTCCGCGACAAGGGCTGGGCGATTCGGGTCCCGCGGCGCCTGCAGGAACTGCGGATGCAGATCAGCGCGACGACTGCCGAGCTCACGCAGAGCCTCGGCCGCTCCCCCACGGCCCGGGAGTTGTCGGAGGTGATCGGCTGCTCGGTCGAGGAGATCGTCGAGGGCCTGGAGTCGAGCAACGCCTACTCCACCCTGTCCCTGGACGCCACGGACGACGACTCGGACCGCGGTGGCGGGCAGAGCATGCTCGACGCGATGGGCATCGACGACGAGGCGCTCGAGCACGTCGAGATCCGCGAGTCGGTCAAGCCGCTCCTGGAGAACCTCCCGCCGCGCGAGAAGAAGATCCTGCTGCTCCGCTTCTTCAAGAACATGACCCAGTCCCAGATCGCCGAGGAGATCGGCGTCTCGCAGATGCACGTCTCACGGCTCCTCGGCCGGACCCTCGAGCAGTTGCGGGAGTCGCTGGAGTCCGAGGGCTGACCCCGATCAGGTACGGGGCGCGGTCGGATCGTGCTCGAGCGCCTCGAGGGTGTCGGGGTGCAGCAGGCCAGCCAGCACGATTCCCGCGCACAGCACGAGACCGATCGTCACCGGCAGGTGCTCTCGCAGGTTCCACGCGAGCCCCAGGGCGATCAACTGGGTGAGCAGGACCGGTCCGCGGGCCCAGGTGCTCCGGCGAAACAGACCCCAGGCTCCGGCCAGCAGCACGAGGGCGTACGCGAGCAGGAAGCCGGCGGTGGACAGCCCCAGTGCCATGCGTCCGGACGTCACGCTGGCGAACTCCAGGACCGCCAGACAGAGCAGCACGATGCCCTCGACGCCGACCAGCGACGCCGCTACGGTCAGTGGCGGCGGGTTCTGGGCGGGCTCCACGGGGCTCTCGGTCACAAGTTTCAGCCTAGTTGCACGCTCAGGAGCACCCTTTGTGACCCATCCGACCACCGGAATTGCTTGATATGTGAACGATTCCTTGGAAGCCTTACGGAAGCGATCGTGAAACCGTTCACTTTTGCGGTCTCACGTATGCCCGCAGCCGGGCCACCAGCACGTAGGAAAGAAGGCATCTCCACCCATGGATTGGCGACACGTCTCCGCATGCCTCGATGAGGATCCGGAGCTGTTCTTCCCGATCGGCAACACCGGCCCGGCCATCCTCCAGATCGAGGAGGCCAAGGCCGTGTGCCGACGCTGCGACGTGCGCGAGCAATGCCTCGCGTGGGCGCTCGAGGCGGGACAGGACCACGGCGTCTGGGGTGGCCTCAGCGAGGACGAGCGTCGCGCGCTGAAGCGCCGCAACGCCCGCGCCCGCGTCCGCACGCCTGTTTAGCGCGAGCGCGTCTTCCTGGCGGCAAGCCTCGCGAGCGCGGCTATTCGACCGGGAGGCTGATGCCTGCCCGGGTGCCACCGTCGACGCTGTGTCCCAGCGTCAGGTGTCCTCCGAGTTCGGACTCGACCAGGGTGCGCACGATGGACAGCCCCAGGCTGGTCGCTGAATCCAGGTCGAACCCGTCGGGCAGTCCACCGCCGTCGTCCTCGACGGTGACGTCGAGGATCGCGCCGTGCCGTTCGGCGCGGAGCACGATCTCGCCCTCGTCACCGTCCGCGTAGCCGTGCTCGGCCGCGTTCTGCATCAGCTCCATGACGACCATCGCCAGCGGCGTGGCGATCTCCGAGGCGAGGACGCCGAAGCTGCCCTCGCGGCGGACCTGCACCTTCGCCGCGGTCGACCCCACGTCGATGACCAGGCGCGCCAGGCGGTCGGCGATGTCGTCGAAGGCGACGGTCTCCTCGACTGCCTGGCTCAGGGTCTCGTGGACGATCGCGATCGACCCGACCCGTCGTACGGCCTCTTCGAGGGCTGCCGCGGCCTCGGGTGACTCGATCCGGCGCGCCTGGAGCCGCAACAGGGCGGCGACGGTCTGCAGGTTGTTCTTCACCCGGTGGTGGATCTCCCGGATGGTGGCGTCCTTGGTGATCAGTTCGCGGTCGCGGCGGCGCAGGTCGGTGACGTCGCGCAGCAGGATCATGCCGCCGATGTGATCGCCCTTGGGGCGCAGCGGGATCGACCGGACGATCAGTGAGACGCCGTCGCCGGGACCACCCGCGGAGCCGAGCTCGGTGTCGCGATGTGCGCGCCCGCCGAGGACGGCACTCAGGGTCTCCTCGTCGGGCCGCTTCTTCGGCGGCACCAGGTCGCGGGTCAGGTCGGTGAGCAGCTGCCCGGTGAGGTCGCCGATCAGGCCCAGCTTGCGGAACACCGACAGACCGTTCGGGCTGGCGTAGACGACCCGGCCCTCGGCGTCGACGCGCAGGAAGCCGTCGCCGACCCGGGGCGAGTCGGCGTGGTCGCTGCGCTGGCCCGCGCTCGGGAACAGTCCGGCCGCGATCATGCTCGCGAGGTCGGAGGCGGTCTGGAGGTAGTTGATCTCGAGCAGGCTCGGGGTGCGCACGCCCAGCAGGTTCGTGTTGCGGCTGATCACCGCGATCACCCGTCCCTCACGGCGCACGGGGATCGCCTCGACCCGCACCGGCACCTCGTCACGCCACTCGGGGTCGCCCTCGCGGGCGATCCGGCCGAGTTCGTAGGCGGCATCGACCAGAGTACGGCGACCGGCGGCCAGGAAGGTGCCGACGATGTCGTCGACGTACGCCGTCGGGCCGGTCGTGGGACGCATCTGGTCGCCTGCCCAGAAGCCCTTTCCCTGCCGATCGGGCAGCCACATGACGAGGTCGGCGAAGGACAGATCAGCGATCACCTGCCAGTCGGCCTGGATCAGTTGCAGCCAGGCGACATCGGCAGCGTCGAGGTCCGTGTGACGCCGTGCAATCGCGGACAGGGAGGGCACGCGAGCAAACGTAACGGACCCGCCATCAACTCCTTCACCCCCTTTGGCACAATGACCCCGGGGGATTCGGTTCGGGCTGGTCCGTGGAGGGTTTTTCTTTGATGGCGTCGGTGGACTGGTCTCGTCTCCAGCGGGGCCTTCGCAACGGCGAACGCACGCCGCCCGCGGAGCATCGCCTTGCCGACCTCACAGCCGAACTCACCCGCATGCTCGGTGATCCGGACCCGCAGGTCCGCGACGGCCTCGCCTACCCGTTCCTCGCCACCTGGACCGAACATGGCGTGTACGACGACCTGCTGGCCGGCCTCGGCGACGGCATGTGCGCCGGCCTGGAGGTCGGCCTGGGCGAGAGCGACACGGACTCGATCTTCCGGCGCAGCTTCTCCGCGCTGGTGCTCGGCGAGTGCATCGACCGCGACACCCGCGTCCGCCGCCAGCCGCCCACGCGCATCCTCCAGTGGGGCGACCGCCTCGCTGCGTGGTACGTCCGCGAACAGGACCTGCGCGGCTTCGTGCCCGGCAAGGGCTGGGCGCACGCCGCGGCCAACGGAGCCGACGCGCTCGGCGCGCTGGCGCGGTCGCCGTACTTCGGCTCGACCGAGCTGACCGTGCTCCTCGACATCATCGCCGACCGGGTCCTCTCCCCCGGCACCCCGCTGCTGGTCCACGGCGAGCCGGACCGGATCGCCCATGCCGTGCTCGAGATCCTGCGCCGCGACCGCGTCCCGCTGGCCGTCGTCGAACCCTGGGTCCGCCGGATCGAGGCCGGGGCGACCGATCGTGCCTCGCGCAGCCGCGACCCCTACCTCGCCAGCGGCAACGCCCAGGCGGTGCTGCGGGCCCTGTACCTGCAGCTCACGATCTCGCCGCGCCACCCCGCGATCCGCCCGGACCTGCTGCTCACCCTGGTCGACTCGCTGCGGCGCATCCACCCCGCCTTCCTCGCCTGACAATCGGGCGCGAGCGCGTCTACGGCGCAGCCCGGGCAGCAAGCTGCCGCCGACGCCTCCCGCCGCGCTACCTCGCCTAGAGTGCGGGGGTGACCTCCACTCCCCCGGAATCCGCACCCGCCGAGCTCACCGGACACGCGGGCGAACTCGCCGTCGCCGTCGCCCAGGCCCACGGCGTCCAGACCATGTTCACGCTGTCCGGCGCGCACGTGTTCCCGATGTACGACGGCGCCGTGAAGTCCCAGGCCGAGGGGGCCGTGGGCCCGCCGGTGTCGATCCTCGACGTGCGCCACGAGCAGACCGCCGCCTTCGCCGCGGAGGCGACCGGCAAGCTCACCCGAGTGCCCGGCCTCGCCGTCCTCACCGCCGGCCCGGGCGTCACCAACGGCGTCAGCGCGATGGCCCAGGCGAACTTCGCCGGCTCTCCGATGGTCGTCGTGGGTGGCCGCGCCCCCAACAACCGCTGGGGCACCGGCGCCCTGCAGGAGATCGACCACCTGCCGATCGTCACGCCGGTGACGAAGCACGCCGCGACCCTGATGACCGCGAATGACGTCGCCGCCGGGTTCGACACCGCCTTCGCGCAGGCCCGCTCGTCACACCGTGGTCCGACCTACGTCGACGTGCCGATGGACGAGTTCTTCAACGTCGGCTCCGGCTCGGTCCCGACGATCGTCGACTACCGCGGCCAGGAGCCCGACAGCGACGCCATCGGGCGGATCGCTGCGCTGATCGCCCGCGCCGAGCGGCCTGTGCTGGTGCTGGGCACCGACGTGTGGGCCGACTTCGCCGAGGAGGCCGCGCTGCGCCTGGTCGAGGAGACGGGCCTGCCTGCCATCACCAACGGGATGGGGCGCGGCGTGATCCCCGGCGGCCACCGGCTGCTCGTGACGAAGGCCCGTGGAGCGGCGCTCGGCGGGGCCGACCTGGTCGTGGTGGTCGGGACGCCGCTGGACTTCCGGCTCGGGTACGGCGTCTTCGGTGGCAAGGACGGCGCGGAACCCGCGGCCGTCGTACACATTGCCGACTCGGCGGACCAG
>JAKFEI010000231.1:0-2101 GCA_036675765.1 Nocardioides sp.
CATCTCCCTCGACAAGTCGCCGGTCACGCCCGGCCAGACGCAGAACGCGTCGGCCACCACGACCAGCGGCGGCAACTACACGGCGACGCTCACCGCGCCGTCCGAGTCCGACGGACTCGCCAAGGGCAACGCCCGCGCCAGCTGGGGTGTCGTCGTCAGCGCCGCCGGCGCGACCACGGCCGCCACCCTCGTCGTCACGACCACCAACTGCAGCACCCTGGCCTACACCGGTGCGACGTCCGCCGCGCAGGGCAGCACCGCCACCGCCAAGGCCGTCCTCGTCGACCTGGCCGGCGGCCCCGTCGCCGGGCGCACCGTGACGTTCGCCCTCGCGGGTGGCGCCACCGCCACCGCCACCACGTCGGCAGCGGGCATCGCCGAGACCGACATCGCCGTCGCCGGTCCGCCGCGCACGACGACCATCACGGCGTCGTACGCCGGCGGGGGTGGGCTGGCGCCCGCGTCCACCTCGTCGCCCTTCACGGTCGGCGCGATCCCGACCAGCACAGTGGTGTCGGCCGACCCGGCGGTCGTGACCGTCGGCGATCCCGTCCGGTTCACCGCCACGGTGTCTCCTGCCCACGGCAGCACGCCCGGTGGTGCGGTCCAGTTCCGCGTGGACGGCTCCGACTTCGGCGCGGCCATCCCGCTCACCGACGGCACCGCGACCAGCCCCGCACTCTCGACGCTCGGCCTCGGCAACCACACCGTCGTCGCCGAGTACGCCGGCACCAGCGACCACGCCAGCAGCACGTCCGCGGCCGTGACGTTCCGGGTGCGCGAGCCGCTGCTGAGCACCACCACGACGTCGTCGGTCGACCCCGGCACCGCGGTCTACGGCCAGCCCGTCACGTTGTCGGCCACGGTCACCCCCGGTTCGGGCACCCCGACCGGTGAGGTCATCTTCACCGTCAGCGGCGACGAGGTCGGCCGCGACAGCATCGATGCCAACGGTGATGCCGAGGTGACCGTGAGCGACCTCGCGGTCGGCAGCAACCAGGTCGTCGCGACCTACTCCGGCGACGACGTGTACGACGCCAGTGCGGCCTCGCCGCGCACCGTCACCGTCAACAAGGCAGCCGTCACCTTGGCCCTGTCCGCGACGGACACCACGACCGTGACCGGCGAAGCCGTCGGACACACCGCGACCGTGGCCGTCCAGGCACCGGGCGGCGGCAGCCCGAACGGGACCGTCCAGCTGCTCGTCGACGGCAATGCCGTCGGCGCCCCGGTCGACCTCACCAACGGGTCGGCGACGTTCCCGCCGCTCACCTCGTTGACGGCCGGCGAGCACACCGTGTCGGCGAGCTACTCCGGAAGCGGGCACCACCTGTCCGGATCCGACCAGGTCGAGCACGAGGTCGCTCCGGCCGACACCACCGTCGCGCTGCTGGCGAACCCCTCGCCCTCGGTGCAGGACCAGCCGGTCCTGCTGACGGCCAGCGTCGTCGCGCTCAGCCCCGGATCGGGCTCCCCCAGCGGCACGGTGACCTTCCTCGCCGACGGTGAGCCCGTGGGCTCGGCACCGGTCACGACCGACGGCTCGGGCACGCGCGCGACACTCGACCTCGCCGACCTGGCACCCGGGTCCTACCAGTTGACAGCGCGCTACGCCGGCGACGCCGACTACACCGCCAGCGAATCGGCTCCGGTCAGCCACACGGTGATCGAGGGCACGGCAGTCGTCGAGACCACGACCGTGCTGACGTCGAGCGCCAACCCGTCGACGTACGGCGAACTGATCACGTTCAGCGCCAAGGTCACGGCATCCGACGACAGCACGCCCGCTGGGTCCGTGCAGTTCTCGGTCGACGGCCAGGACATCGGCGGACCGGTCGCGGTCGGCAACGACGGGGTCGCGGAGAGCCCGACGCTCGGTTCGCCCGAACCCGGTGACCACACGGTGATCGCCGCCTTCACCCCGGAGCCCGGCTTCTCGGGCAGCGGCGACATCCTGACCCAGACCGTCGCTGCGGCAGGGGTGGACATCGACCTGCAGTCGTCCAACGCCGACGCGGAGGTGGGTGACGAGGTCCGGTTCACGGCCGAGGTCTCCTCGCCCACGCCGGGCACGGGTACGCCGACCGGCTACGTCCAGTTC
>JAKFEI010000228.1:0-2097 GCA_036675765.1 Nocardioides sp.
TCAGTAGTACCAGGGGTACGGCGACCAGTCCGGCTCACGCTTCTCGAGGAACTGGTCGCGTCCCTCCTGGGCCTCGTCGGTCATGTACGCGAGGCGGGTGGTCTCGCCGGCGAACAGCTGCTGACCCACCAGGCCGTCATCGAGCAGGTTGAACGAGTACTTGAGCATCCGCTGGGCGGTGGGGCTCTTGCCGTTGATCTTGCGACCCCAGTCGAGGGCGACGGTCTCGAGCTGCGCGTGCTCGACGACCCGGTTGACGGCGCCCATCTTGTGCATCTCGTCGGCGGTGTACTCCTCGGCGAGGAAGAAGATCTCGCGAGCAAACTTCTGGCCGACCATCTTCGCGAGGTACGCCGAGCCGTAGCCGCCGTCGAAGGAGCCCACGTCGGCGTCGGTCTGCTTGAACCGGGCGTGCTCCTTCGAGGCGAGGGTCAGGTCGCACACGACGTGCAGCGAGTGACCGCCACCGGCCGCCCAGCCGGGCACCACGCAGATGACGACCTTCGGCATGAACCGGATCAGGCGCTGGCACTCCAGGATGTGCAGCCGCGCGAGCTTCGCCTTGTCGATGACGCTGGGCTCCTCGGCCCCCGTGTCGGAAGCGCCGATCGCCTTGTCCTCGTACTGGTAGCCCGCCTTGCCACGGATCCGCTGGTCGCCACCGGTGCAGAACGCCCACTTGCCGTTCTTGGCGCTCGGGCCGTTGCCGGTGAGGATCACGCAACCGACATCCGCGCTCATCCGCGCGTGGTCCAGGGTGCGCAGCAACTCGTCAACGGTGTTGGGGCGGAACGCGTTCAGGACGTCGGGCCGGTCGAAGGCGATCCGGACCGTGCCGTGCTCCTTGGCGCGGTGGTACGTGAGGTCGGTCAGGTCCTCGAACCCGGGCACGACGTCCCACTGGCTCGCGTCGAAGATCTCGCTGACACCGTCGATGGCACTCATGGGTCGAACGCTAACGGGTCTGGAATACCGGTCGGCCACGTGGTCTTGTGGAGGTATGACACTTCAGGGCACGTACGTTCCGAGCAGCCAGCAGTGGGTCCGCGACCAGGTCGCGGAGTACGAGGCGTCCGGCGGCGCGAAGGCCAACACGCTGCAGGGCAGCAAGTATCCGATCGTGGTGATCACCTCGGTCGGCGCGAAGTCCGGAAACCTCCGCAAGAACCCCGTCATGCGGGTCGAGAAGGACGGCGTCTACGTCGCCATCGCCTCCAAGGGCGGGGCGCCGGACAACCCGAGCTGGTACGACAACTTCGTCGCCCACCCGGAGGTCGACCTCCAGGACGGACCGGAGGCGAAGCCCTACCGCGCCCGCATCGCCGAAGGTGCCGAACGCGCCGAGTGGTGGGATCACGCGGTCGCAACCTGGCCGACGTACGCGTCGTACCAGGAGAAGACCGACCGTCAGATCCCGGTGTTCGTCCTCGAGCCGATCAGCGCCTGACCAACGCTGGTCAGGCGTTCGCGATCGTCACGGCGAGGCCACACAAGTGGCCGAGCCGGGCGATCTCGGAGTCCGCGAACTCCGGGCCCCCACGACGGCCGACCACGACGATCTCGTTGCCGTCGAGACGGGCAGCCGCGAAGAGGGTGACCTCGTCCTCGGGTGACTCGAGGCGCTGTGGGGTCTCGATCTCGATGAACTCGAACTCGTCCGGAGCGGCACCGGTGCCGTAGACGACACCCTTCGCGCGGTGCACGCGGGCACCCCAGTCGACCCGGAAGGTCGCCGGGAGCAGGTCGATCAGCTTGTCGTACGCCGTGTCGGGGGACGCGGTGAGCTCCTCGACGGCCTCGAGGTCCATCACCAGGCTGCCGCCGGCGGGGTAGCGACTGATCCAGAGCACCTCGACACCGTCGAGCGAGGTGCACGCCGAGACCACGGAATCGGGCATCATGCCCTGGTTCAGCTCGAGCAGGACATCGTCGACTGCGGTGCCGTCGTCACGCTTCTCGACGATCTCGATCGCCTCGATGTCGCCCCCGGCCATACCGATCGCCGTCGCGACGCGACCCAGCGAACCGGGGACGTCGGGCAGCAGTACGCGCAACAGGAACGGCATGATTCGACACTAACCCGCTCGCGTTTCGGCG
>JAKFEI010000067.1:0-2083 GCA_036675765.1 Nocardioides sp.
CGTCGGCCGCTTCGGCACCGGCCCGATCATCGCCGTGACCATGACGGTGATGGCGATCGGCTACCTGATGTTCGTGCTGCGCCTGGACACCTCGCCGTCGTACGTCGGCATGCTGCTGCCCGCGCTGCTGCTCATCGGCATCGGATGGGTGGGCTTCCCTGCCATCAACATCCAGGCCACCAGTGGCATCGATGACGACGAGCAGGGACTCGCCGCGGGCGTGCTGCAGACCTCGATGCAGGTCGGAGCAGCAATCGTGCTGGCCGTGACGACCGCGATCATCGCGTCGGGGACCGAAGGAGCGACATCTGCTGCCGACGTACTCGACGCCTACCGGCCGGGACTCGGTTTCGCCGCCGCGATCTGCGCGGTCGGCGCCTTGGTCGCCGTCGCCGGCCTGGTCCTCGACCGGCGGGCCGCGAACGACGACACCCCGACCGCTCCGGAACCGGAGCTGGCCGAGGTGTCGTGACGCACCGGGGGCGCAGGTCAGCCGACGCCGGCCTGCGCCTCCGCGGTGACGGTGACGCCCTCAGCGAGCTCGACGATCTGGTCATCGGTGAGGCCGAGGGAGTTCCAGACCTGGACCACGACGCGGTGGGTGCCGTCGATGTAGGTCAGCGCCTTGGCCTCGCCACTGTCACGCAGCCACCCGTCGAGGTCGTCGACCTTGACCGGCGTCCCTTCCGGCGCACCGGTGACCGAGGACGACTCGAGCATCACGGTGACCTTGTCGACGAAGACGTCGAGTCCGGTCAGGTTGTCGGGACGGGCGATGTTGAGGTTGAACGGCCCGGCGCCCTCGAGCACGAAGCCCTCGGGCACCTTGGTGATCACGAAGCCGGGCTCCTGGGCGCCGGTGTAGTTGACCAGCTTGAGATCGCCGCTCTGCACCTGGTCGTCGGTGTTGTCGGTGGAGTCCTGGGCGATGGCCGGCGGGCGATCCTGGTCGGCGTTGATCGCCACCGTCACGCCGACGGCCGCGACGGCGGCGATGCCGAGGCCGGCCACGCCCATCCGGACGGTACGACGACGGGCGGCGCCGCGGCCGCGGAGCACGTCGCGCTTGACGATGTCGTCGGTGGTGGCCGGGTCGAGGTTGTTGAGCTTGCGCAGGCGGTCGGTGAGGTCGAGGTCGGTCATGATGCGTCTCCTTCGAGGGGGGCGTTCGTGGGGGTGCTGGGGACGGTGCTGGGGTCGGGCAGGACTTCTCGGAGCTTGGCCAGGCCGCGAGCCGTCTGGCTCTTGACCGTGCCCTCGCTGCAGCCGAGCGCGTCGGCCGCGTCCTCGACACTGAGGTCGACGACGTGGCGCAGTACGACGGCCGCCCGCATCCGGGCCGGCAGCGCGCTCAGTGCGGCGAGCAGCTCCGCGTCGATCGGCTCCTCGGCCGACGGGCCGGCCCGGTCCGGCAGCTCGCCGGTCACCTTCTCCTTCGCCACCATGGGTCGACGCCGATGGTCGATGAAGGCGTTGACCAGGACCCGTCGCGCATAGGCGTCGACGCCGCCGCGCTTCGTGGCCCGGCCCCAGGCGAGGTAGAGGCGCACCAGGGTGCCCTGGACGAGGTCCTCGGCCAGGTAGTGGTCGCCGGCGGTCAGGACGGTCGCCGTACCCAGGAGGTGGGAACGGCGTCGTCGTACGAACTCTTCGAACTCCGCGTCACGCGGTGTCGGTCTCATGTCCCCTACACGAGTGGGAGGTCCCAGCGGGTTGCATCACCCGCCCCACGATGTCACCCCGAAGGTGACGCGAGGGTCAGCCGTAGTGACAGACGTACCCCAGCGTCTCGGTGACCTCGATGTCGAAGGAGGAGTCGCCGGGGACGCTGAAGGACTCGCCGGCGGCGTACTCGGTCCACTCCTCGGAGCCGGCCAGGCGGATCCGGCAGGCGCCGGCGTTGAGCTCCATCACCTCGGGCGCGGCGGTGCCGAAGTTCAGCGACGCCGGGAAGATCACACCGGCCGACTTCTTCGTGCCGTCGGCGAGGTGGAAGGTGTGGCTGACGCACTTGCCGTCGAAGTAGATGTTGGCCTGCGGGTCCAGGGTCACGTTCTCAAAGGTCACGGCCGAACTTTAGTGG
>JAKFEI010000460.1:0-2079 GCA_036675765.1 Nocardioides sp.
AGCGACGTACCGACGACCTGGATCCGGATCCGGTGGCCCTTCTCGAAGCGGTTGCCCACCGGCCACAGCTCCACCTGGTAGCGGCGGAACTGGAGCGGCGTGGCGGGCGAGGGGTGGGAGTAGTCGCCGTACGGCTGGACGATCCGGCCCTGGCCGTCGGTCATCGACTTCCCGGGTACGACGCCCGGGTAGTTCGTGTTCAGCCGGCCGACCGTGAGCGGGTTCGACGTCCCGTCGGGGGCGACGTCGGACAACACCGCCCAGATGCCGGAGCCCGGCGTGGTCGTCGACAGGTTCACGTCCAGCGCGACCGGACCGGCGAGGTCGACGTCCGCGTCGAGCGCTCCCGTCGTGTAGGTCAGCCCCGTCACCCCATCGATGCTGGCGAGCGTGGTCTGGCTGAGCAGCGGCAGCGCCCCCGAGAACGCACCAGCGGCACCGGCGTCGATCAGTGCGATGTTCGGGACGTCGGTCATCGTCGGCAGCGACGGGACGGTGACGTACGACGCCGTACCCCTCGTGGTCGGCGGCGTCAGCGCGAGCGACCGGCCCGGCGCGAAGGCCAGCTCCGTCCACTCGGTGCCGGGCAGCGGCCAGTCGGCCCCCTGGACGGTGACGTGCTCGCCCTTGAGGTACGACGGCCGGTCGCCCTTCGCCAGCGTGAGGCTCACCCGCGGCTGGCTCTCGATGCCGTTGGCCTCTCCCCGCACGAAGTGGTCGAGCCACGCGGCTGCCTCGGCCGCTCCCCCGTCGGTGCCCGCGGGTACGCCGTCGTGGCCGCCCTCCATGACGAGGTGGGCACCGTCGGCCCGCAGCGCCTGATAGCCCTGGAAGGCTCCGCGCGACTCGACGTCGTAGAAGCCATTGATCATCAGCACCGGGATGTCGTTGGCGTCACCGCGCCACCCGCGCTCGGCCCACCAGGCATCGAGGCTGGGGTGGGCCAGGCCGGCGTTGACTCCGGACGTGAAGAGTCCGCCGATCACGTCGAGCGCGGAGCCGGGGTTGCGCTGCAGCCGTTCGACACCCTGCAACAGGGCGGGGGCGCCGATCAGGGTGATGACGCCGGCACCGGGGACGAGGTTCATCAGGCCGCCGGGCACGAGCAGGTCGCGGTACAGCTCGTGAGTGCCGGACTTGAGGACCGCGGCCTTCACGCACGGCAGCTCCTGGTGCCACGAGTTGTAGAGCACGATCGCGCTCGCCGAGAACCCGTTGAGCGCCAGGCGCCCGTCGCTGAACGGCTGCGTGCATGCCCACTCGAGCACCTCGACGACGTCGCTCTGGCTCTTCGGGCCGAGCGCATCGAAGGAGCCGTCACTGCCGCCGGTGCCGCGGATCTGGACGAGCAGGTAGTTGTAGTCCGGCCCGACCTCCAACGTCTGGCTGTTGTTGCCGTACGGCGAGAACTCGACCACGGTCGGCTTCGCCTCCACGGCGCCCGTACTGGTCAGCGTGGTCTGCAGCTGGACGCCGTCGGACGTCGTGAACCACTGGTCGACCACGACCGGAGCGGGGGTGTCCTCGGCGCCTGCCCGACCGGGCGCGGCCGTGATGCCCGCAGCGACCGTGACGACGGCAAGGGTGAGTGCTCCGAGTCGGGTGCCCATGCGTGCACAACGACAGGAGTTGGTGAGGGCTATGACAATCGCCTTGTACCACCTCCGGAGGGCACCGGGTCGTTGTGACCGGTCTCGCGAATTCCGCCACGCCACGGCTCGGTGCGAGGGAGGATGCGGCCATGGACATGGGGCTTCCGTCTGACGAGCGCGTCACGCTGCGCGCGCTCATCGACGCTGCCGCGCCGCAGCCGTTGCCGGCCGACCAGGCACTGGCGCTGCTGAAGGGCGTCACGGACCTGGACCCGGAGTCCCTGGGACGACTGGCCTATCACGCACTGACCGGCGTCGACCCCGTCCAGGCCGAGCCTGCCGCGCCGAACGAGATCCTGCCCGGCTTCCCGCCGTTCGCCGCCGAGGTGCTGATGCGCGCCATCTGCGGCCCGGACCATCGACGACCGACCTCGCAGGCCGTCCTGATCGTGCTCGACACGGTGCCCGCGTCGTCGTGGCCGACGTC
>JAKFEI010000483.1:0-14437 GCA_036675765.1 Nocardioides sp.
CGCGGCGTCGCACCATGCGGGCGATGTCGTGGTCGGTCGCGCCCAGAGCCAGAAGCTGCTGGCGCGAGACGACGCCGTGCTGTTCGCGCTTGAGCAGCTCCTGCAGCCCGGGGTGGGTGAACTCGAGGTGACGAGGCATGCGGGGAGGCTGGCATCGCGTCGCGGCGTCCACCACCCCGAACGGGTCTGCCTGTGGACGAGAGCGTGAACGAGGTGCGTTGACCTGCTCTGGGCACTCACCTGGTGCGGGCTGAGAGCAGGTCAGTGATGTCGACTCGCCCCCTACGAGCGCGCCATCCGCGCGTGGGCGACCGCCTCGGTCTCCTCGGGTGACAGCTCCTGCTCGCTGCTCCACCCGGCCACCGACTTGGCGTAGGTCCGCGCCTCGTTGCGACCCCGGATGGACGTCAGTACGACGCCGTCGCCACCGTCGTCCAGGAGTGCCAGCGACCACGACAACCGGCCGCCCATCTCGTCGAACGCGTCGTACCGGACCACGGCGAGATGCCGCAGTGCGCCGACGGCCTCGGCACGCAGGGCGGCCACCTCGCGGCGGAGTCCGGCGGCGTCGGCCGGCAGGTCCTCGGCGCCGCTGCCCGCCCGCCTGGTCCCGTTCCTCAGGGCCACCACCAGGGCCGCGAGAGCGACGAGGAGAGCAAGGATCGCGATTGCAGTGGCCATGCGGACGAGGGTAGGTCCTGGACTACTACCCTGAGCGCATGGCTCGCATCGCGTACCAGGGGGAACCCGGCGCCAACTCACACATCGTGTGCAAGGAGCAGTACCCGGACGCAGAGGCCGTGCCGTGCGCGTCGTTCGAGGACGTCTTCGCGGCCGTGACCAGCGGTGACTGCGACCTGGCCCTGATCCCGATCGACAACTCGATCGCCGGCCGTGTCGCCGACATCCACCACTTCCTGCCGGACTCCGGGCTGCACATCATCGCGGAGCACTTCCTGCGCATCCAGTTCACCCTGATGGCCACCCCGGACGCGTCGTTCGACACGATCAAGACGGTCCACAGCCACGTGCACGCGCTCGGCCAGTGCCGCAAGATCATCCGCGAACTGGGGCTCACGCCGATCATCTCCGGCGACACCGCCGGCGCCGCACGCGAGGTGGCCGAGGCCGCGGACCCGCTCCAGGCAGCGATCGCACCGCCGCTGGCTGCCGAGATCTACGGCCTGCAGGTCCTGCGCCACGACGTCGAGGACGAGGACCACAACACGACCCGCTTCGTCGTGCTCTCGCCCGAGTTCGTGTCGGCGCCCCAGGGCAACGGGCCCGTCGTCACCAGTTTCGTGTTCAACGTCCGCAACCTGCCGGCCGCGCTCTACAAGGCGCTCGGCGGCTTCGCGACCAACGGCATCAACATGACCAAGCTGGAGAGCTACATGGTCGGCGGCCACTTCGCCGCCACCCAGTTCCTCGCCGAGGTCGACGGCCATCCCGACGACCCGGACCTCAAGCGGGCACTGGAAGAACTCACCTTCTTCACGACCGACATCAAGATCCTCGGCGTCTACCCCGCCGATCCGTTCCGGGCCTGACGCCCGCGCCACGAGACACGCCTAGGGTGGGCGCATGGTGAACCCTGCCGCCCACGGAGCCGACAGCGAAGTCGGCCGCCTGCGCACCGTCCTGCTGCACCGTCCCGGACCCGAACTGCAGCGACTGACCCCGCGCAACAACGACCGGCTGCTCTTCGACGGGATCCCGTGGGTCGCCCGCGCCCAGGAGGAGCACGACGCGTTCGCGGAGGCCCTCCGCAGCCACGACGTCGAGGTGCTGTACCTGACCGACCTGCTCACCGAGGCCCTCGCCGTGTCGGCGGCCCGTGCCGCGGTGATCGACACGACCCTGACCGGGCCCAGCGGCCGCGACCTGGGCGACCCGGTCCGCGAGCACCTGCGCGCGATGTTCCGCGCCGCATCGCCGGAGGAGCTGACCCACCTGCTCACCGCCGGCGTCCGCAACGACGAGGTCCGCTCGGGCCTGGCCAGCGGCACGCTCGTCACGTCGCTGCTGTCCGACGACACGTTCCTGGTCGACCCGCTGCCGAACCTGCTCTTCACACGGGACTCGTCGTTCTGGCTGCCCGACCGCGTCGCGGTCACCTCGCTCGCAATGCCCGCCCGGCGCCGGGAGACGCAGCTGACCGAGCTGATCTACCACTACCACCCGCGCTTCGCCGGGACCGAGCGGTTGCACGGCCACCACCTCGAACACGTCGAGGGCGGCGACGTACTGCTCCTCGCCCCGGGTGTCATCGCCGTCGGCGTGGGCGAGCGTACGACGCCCGCAGGTGCCGAGCGGCTCGCGCGCCAGGTGTTCCGGGCCGGTCTGGCGACCACCGTCCTCGCGGTCCCGATCGCGCAGGAGCGCGCGACCATGCACCTCGACACCGTCTGCACGATGGTCGACGTCGACAAGGTCGTGATGTACCCGAACGTCGCCGATCACCTGACGGCGTACGCCGTGACGGCCCGCGAACCCGGCTCGACGGTGATCGACGTCGCCCCGCCCGAGCCCTTCCTGGTGGCGGCGGCGAAGGCCATGCAGATCGACACGCTGCACCTCATCGACACCGGGCTCGACCCGGTCACCGCCGAGCGCGAGCAGTGGGACGACGGCAACAACACGCTCGCACTGGCACCGCGACTGGCGGTCGCCTACGAGCGCAACGACGGCACCAACGCCCGCCTCGAGGAGGAGGGCATCGAGGTGATCCGGATCGCCGGCTCCGAGCTCGGGTCGGGTCGTGGCGGCCCGCGCTGCATGAGCTGTCCGGTCGCTCGCGACCCGCTGGGGTAACCCGGCTCGCCGGGACACGTTGTGACAGGTAATCCCGTGAGGCTCCCGCTGGGCGCCGGGGACGACTAAGGTCACCAGCAGCACATGGGGAGCCGGCCGCAGGCGAATGTCAGGGTCAGGCACAGCGAAAGGGTCAGCATGGCAACGTTCTTCGAGCACTTCACACCGCAGGAGATCGCGCGGATCAGCGCGACCGGGCGGCGCGTGAAGCTCCCCCAGGGCTGGTCGCCGATCTGGGAGGACACCCCGGCCGACAAGGCGTACATCCTCCTCGCCGGCACCGTGTCGGTCCGCCGCGACGGCGTCGAGATCGCCCAGCTGGGCCCCGGTGACATCGTCGGCGAGGCCGCGATCGTCGGCCACTCGCTGCGCACCGCCTCGATCGTGGCGCTCACCCCGCTCGACACCATCCACCTGACCGACGAGACGCTCACGCAGCTCGACGCCGAGTGGCCGACGTTCCACCAGGCACTCGTCGAGGTCGCGCAGTCGCGCTTCGGCAACACCGAGGGCTGATCGACTCGTGACGTCGCCAGATGGCCCCGCCGGAGACGGCGGGGTCATCGGTGCGCTCGAGGAGCACCTGCTCGGCGAGCGCCCGCGGTTCAACCGCGCGCAGGTCGCCGAACAGTCCGGCGTGCCGAACGAGATCGCCCAGGAGCTGTGGCACCTGCTGGGTTTTGCCCACGTGCCCGACGACGCCGTGGCGTTCACCTCCGCCGACGTCGAGGCGGTCCGGCTGGCCAGCCGGCTGATCTCCGTCGGCGTGCTGAGCCCCGATCGCCAGGCCGGCCTGGTCCGCACCTGGGGCCGCAGCTTCGCGCGGCTCGCCGACTGGCAGGTCGCGCTGCTCGCCGACGTCGCCGTCGAGAGCGGCGCCGACCCCACCGAGGGCCTGCTCGCCATCTCCGGCGAGGTGATGCCCCTGGTCGAGGAGCTGCAGTCCTACGTCTGGCGCCGCCACCTGCTGAGCGCGGGCGCCCGGATGCTGGCCGAGACCGGTTCCGGTGCATCCACGACACTGGCCGTCTGCTTCGTCGACATCGTCGGCTACACCTCGCGTTCGCGCACCCTGTCCGACCGCGAGCTGGTCACCTGGCTCGAGGACTTCGAGTCCACCGTGCTCCACCTCGCCGTCGACCGCGGCGGCCGGATCATCAAGAACATCGGTGACGAGCTGCTGATCGTGGCCGACGACGTCGTGGCGATGGCCGAGATCGCCGCCGAGCTCACCCGCCGCGGGGCCGACCCCGACGACCCGTTCCCGGCGGTCCGTGCCGGCATTGCGTACGGCGACGTGGTGACCCGCCTCGGTGACGTGTTCGGGCCGACCGTCAACATCGCCGCCCGGCTCACCTCGATCGCCCGCCCGAGCACCGTGCTCGTCGACATGGGCGTCTACCAGGTGCTGTCCGGACGCACCGACGACGACCCGAGCGGGTCAGCCCGTCCGGCGAGCGCAGCCTTGTCGTCGTACCGCTTGCGACGCCTGCGGCGGGTCTCCGTCAAGGGCTACTCACGCCTGCACGTCTGGGCCCTGCAGCCCCACTGACCGCGCGTCGGGTCAGCGGATGGTGACCTGGCGGTTGGCCAGGCCGTTGCGCGCCGAACGCTCCTCGGTGGTGAGGTCCGCCGTGTTGGCCAGCGCCGCGTCGAGCTTGGCCTTGAAGGTCGTGGCGGCCTCCTCGAGCGGCTCGGGGCCGGTGCCGACGGGGAGGTCCCAGACCGGGGCGAGCAGGCCGTGGGCGCGGAACATGCCGACCAGTCGCGCGTCGGGAACGATCACGTCGTCGCCGGAGACGTGCAGCCGCGCGAGGGCGTCGAGCAGCACGTCCTCGGGCTCGGGCATCACCCAGCGCAGGTGCTCCTTGGAGCCCATCGCGGTCCAGTAGGCCGCGGTGACCTCGGTCAGGCGGGCGGTCGGAGCGGCGGCGCCGTCGGCGGCCTCGAGCGCCTGGGCGAGCTCGGAGCTGGCGTCCATGTCGGACACCCAGAACTCGAAGCCCTCGTGCACGTCGACCTTGAGGTCGCCGTCGGCGACGAGGTCCTGCAGGCGTGGGCTGTCCAGGCCGGGGGCGCTGGTCAGGGGGACCATGCCGGAACCGGGCTCGGCCGCGAGGGCAGCAACCAGCACGGCGCCGAGGTCGCGGGCGGGGTCGCCGAACGAGTGCTGGACCTGCAGGCCGAGCCACACCTCGCCGCTGTCGCGCACCAGCGCAGGCGCAGCGCCGGGGAGCAGGGAGCAGAGCTTGACCACCCGGTCGGCGTACTCACCCTTGAGAGGGAGTACGGCGGTCGCGGCGGGGACCAGCTCACGCAGGGCGACGATGTCGCACTCCGACGGCAGGCCCTCGAACGGACGCTTGACGAACACGTCGGCGCCGCCGGCCGCACCGTGGCAGGCCTTGTAGCGCTTGCCGGAGCCACACGGGCAGGGCTGGCGCGGACCGACCTCGCCGGCGGGGGTGTCGGTCGCGGTCCCGGATGACTTGGTGCGGTTCTTCTTGGCCATGCGCCGAAACCTACTCGGCGGCACCCTCTATTCGCCGAAGCGGGTGTCGAGGAGGTCCAGCATGAAGCGCGGCTTGTCGCTGATCACGGCCTTGACGCCCAGGTCGAGGCAGATCTGCAGGTCCTTCTCCTTGTTGACCGTCCACACGTGGATGTCGCGGCCGCTGCGCACCAGGCTCTCCTGCAGCCGCGGGTGCTGGCGGAGCATCTTGATGCCGGGACCGACGATCCAGTCCTTGCCGATGACGCGACGCAGCATCTGCCACTGGTTCGGCTTGTCGAAGAGCTGGACGAGCTGGATGTCCGGGGCGAGCCGTTCGACGCGCTGCAGCGCGGTGAAGGAAAAGCTCATCACCCGCACCGGGGCGCCCGGTTTGTCCCAGCCGAACTCGCGCAGCATCTCGACCAGGCGCTTCTCCACGAGCCCGCCGAAGCGCGTCGGGTGCTTGGTCTCGATCGCCATCTCGACGCGGCGGTCGTAGTCGGCGACGGTCTCGAGCAGCTTGCGGAGGGTGAGCACGCTGTGCAGCGACTCGTCGGGTTCGGGCGCCTCGTCGTCGAGGTCGGCCCACGGGTTCTTCCACGCGGCGAAGTCGAGCTCGGACAGGTCGGCGAGGTCCATCGTCGAGACCAGGCCCTTCGTCGAGGCGGTACGACGGAGGTCGCGGTCGTGCACGCAGACGAGATGCCCGTCGGCGGTCAGGCGGACGTCGCACTCGAGGCCACCGGCGCCGGTGTCGAGCGCCCGCAGATAAGCCGCCAGCGTGTGTTCGGCGAGTTCATGGCTGGCACCGCGATGGGCAACCACCTGCGGCCGCAGGGGTGGGACGTCCGGCACGTGTCGATTGTGTCAGTACGCCGTCGGGCTTGGCAGCGACACTCAGGGATCGGTCCGGGGTCACTCGGGGGTGAGTCCCGGGTACGACCGGGGTCGGTCCCCGATGTGCCGGGCCGCGCTCCCGGGCACCGTTGAGGCATGAGCAACTACGAGAACTACCCCGCCCCTTCCCCCGCCACCGCGCAAGGCACCACCACCGTCGGCCGGCGACTGACCCGTCGCTCGCACAACCGGATGGTCGCCGGTGTCTGCGGCGGCATCGCCGACCACTTCGGTGTCGACGCCACGATCGTCCGGCTCGTCCTGATCGCCGCGATCGTCTTCGGCTCCGGCGCCGGCCTGGTGCTGTACGTCGCCGGATGGCTGCTGATGCCCGAGGCCTGATCCGCCTAGGCTGGCGGCGTGCCCGACCTCGTGACCCGGCTTCGTGCCGCGGGCTGTGTGTTCGCCGAGGAGGAGGCCGCGCTGCTGGAGTCCGCGGCTGCCGACGCTGACGATCTTGAGGTGCTGGTCGCGCGACGCGTGGCCGGCGAACCCCTCGAGTACGTCGTCGGGTGGGTCGCCTTCGACGGGCTCCGGGTCGCCGTGGAACCGGGCGTGTTCGTGCCACGGCAGCGGACGTCGTACCTCGTGGAACGGGCAGCGCTCGCCCTCGCCGGCGCTGACGGGGCGACGGTGCTCGACCTGTGCTGCGGGAGCGGCGCCCTCGGGCTGGCCCTCGCGCAGCGCCACACCGGAACCGTGCTGCACGCGACGGACAACGACCCGATCGCCGTGGCCTGTGCGGCCCGCAACCTCGCACCGATCGGCGGGATCGCCCATCTCGGAGACCTGGACGCTCCCCTGCCCGCCGCGTTGCGCGGGGAGGTCGACGTGATCCTCGCCAACGTCCCGTACGTCCCGACCGCGGCGATCGCGCTGATGCCCCCGGAGTCCCGCGACCACGAACCCCTCGGCACCGTGGACGGCGGGCCGGACGGGCTGGACGTGCTGCGTCGCGTCGCGGCGCTCGCCCCCACCTGGCTGCGGTCCGGTGGTTCGGTCTTCTCCGAGGTGTCCGGCGACCAGGCCGATCTCGCCACCGAGGTCTTCGAGGCAGCCGGGCTGGACGCGCAGGTCCACCACGACCCCGAGCGGGAAGCGACGGTCCTCAGCGGGACCCTGAGGTGAACCGGCCCGCTAGGCCGGGTTCGCGCCGCCCGACACGCTGTCGAGCAGGGCATTCAGCCCGGGTTCGTCGGCCTTGCGACCGGTCACCGAGATCTCCAGGCCGGCCAGGCCCTCGGCATCGGCGACCCAGCGGAAGAAGTTGTAGCGGAGCCGGTTGGCCCCGTCCCGGAACGTGAAGTAGGCCGTGTCATTGGTCCGGTTCAGGAGCTCGACACCGACGAGGTCGGGTGAGTTCACGAACGCGTCGACCTTGGCCGCGACCATGTCGGCGACGGTCTCGGTGGAGGCGATCGCCGCGACGCGCAGGCTGTAGCCACCGACCGCGGGCTCGCCGTCCGGCCGCCAGCGCACCTGGCGCTGGCGGTCGACCTGCGCCACGTCGAGCACGCCGGCATCGCTGGCGTTGTCCCCGACCTTGAACGCCACCCAGCCGGTCGGCGCCAGGTAGTTCCACGCGAGGTCCTTGTCCCGCACCTGGTGGACCTCGTAGTCGTCAGGTGCCGTGAGGGCAGGGAAGTCGATGTCGGCGGCAGGTTCGCTGGTCGGCGACTCGTCGTCCGACGGCGTTTCCCCTTGTCCCTTGGGGTCTTCTGCCGCGGTCGGGTTGCGATCGAGGACACGGGTGACGCCGTACGCCGCACCGAAGGCGACCAGGAGCACCAGCAGGGCGAGGCCGGCCAGACGGAGGCCGCCGCCGTGGGTCTTGTCGGCGAGCGTCTCGATACGCGCCTCGCTGGCGCTCGGCGCTACTCGACGACCATCGGGCTCTGCGCGCGGCGCCACTCGACGACCATCCGGCTCTGCGCTCGGCGCCACTCGACGAACTTGCTGGGGCGCCACCTGCACGGTCACCGGCGACGGCTGCCCAGCCGACCGCTCCGCCTCGCGGAGTGCCGCGACGAACGACGGGACGTCGGGCCAGCGGTCGTCGGGGTTGGTGGCGAGCGCGCGCATCACGACGCCGTCGTACGACGCCGGGACGGCCGCGATCGCCGACGGGGGTGGCGGCAGGGTCGGTGCGAGCAGGGCACCGAAGCCGCCATCGCGGACCAGGCGGCCGGTGAGCAGGTGGTAGCCGACGGCACCGAGGGCGTGGATGTCAGCGCGGAAGTCGAGGCCGATGCCGACGGCCTGCTCGGGCGCCATGTAGGCGGGAGTGCCGACGACCTGGGTCAGTCCACTCGCGTGCAGCATCGCCTTCGCGACTCCGAGGTCGGCGACCAGCACCTTCTCGCCACCCTCGGGCGTGGAGCGCAGCAACAGGTTCTGCGGCTTGATGTCGCGATGGATCACGCCGTGGCGGTGCAGCACCGCGATGCCGTCGCCGGCCTGCGCCAGCAGGTCGACCACGCGCGAGTGGGGCAACGACGCACCGGGCTCGACGAGGTCGGCCACCGAGCCGCGATCGGCGTAGGACATGACGAAGTACGGCGTGCCGTCGACCTCGCCGATGTCGTAGACGCGGACCACGTGGTCGGAGTCGGCGCGGCGCAGGATCCGGGCCTCCTCGAGGAACCGGTCGCAGACGTCCTGGCGCTGCGCCCAGTTGTCGGCGAGGGCCTTGACCGCGACGAGGGAGTCCAGCTCGTCGTCCTGGTAGAGCCAGACGGTCGCGAAACCACCGGCTCCGATCCGGTCGATCCGGCGGAGTCTCCCGAGACGCTCCGGCAAGGACACGCTGCGTATTGTGCCTCACAGGCACACAGGAAAACGTGACGACTCGGAGGCGTGCGTGGCGGAGGACCGGACCGATCAGGTCGATCTGGATGAGCTGGCGCTGCGCGCTGCCGCCGGCGACCGGGCCGCGATCGAGGACCTGCTCGCCGCGATCCAGCCACGCGTACGACGCATCTGCGGCCGGATGTTGTTGCATCCGCAGGACGCCGAGGAGGCGACCCAGGACGCGCTGCTCCTCGTGGCGACAAAGATCCACACGTTCGGCGGGCGCAGCAGGTTCACCACGTGGCTGCATGCCGTGGCGTCCAACAGCGCCCGGTCGACGTACCGCTCCCTGAAGCGGCGGGCCTCCGAGCACGCCGTCGACGAACTCCCTGTGTACGCCGACCCGCGCACCACCAGCGTGATCGCGGGCAGTCGCCTCGACCTGCTCGACGCGCTCGAGGTGCTGGCGGCGAGTTCGCCGGACCAGGCGGAGGCACTGGTGCTGCGCGACATCCAGGAGCTGGACTACAACGAGATCGCGCGACTGCTCGACACCCCGTTGGGCACCATCAAGGCCCGGATTCACCACGCCCGCCAGGCGATTCGGCCGTTGCTGCGCGTGCAGGACTGAACCCCTAGGGATCGAACGGACCCACCGTCACGGGTTCGGTCGTGAGCGGGATCCGGCAGTCCGACGGGTGATGGGACCGCGCGCTGACGTCGTAGGTCGCGCCCTGCAAGTCGGCCACGGTGGTGGCACGGATCGTCGGCAGCCGCGCTCCGGTGCCCTTCCAGGTGCGGCCGTTGCTCGACGTCGGCCGGAGCTCGATCGTGAACCACGGGTAGGGACCGATGAAGTTGACGCCACTGCGGTGCGGGTCCTCGACGATCACCTGGCAGAAGATCCCGGCCACGTCGGCGTTCTCGTCGACGACGGACGCGGAGACCTCGACCGTGAGCGGATCGGCCTGGCCGCGGGGATCGGCGGTCATGGAGAAGCCCGGGACGTCCGGGAACGCCGGCAGGCCGCTGGCGTCGGCCATCGCCCGCTCGGCGTCGGCCGTCGCCCTGGCCCGGACCTCGCCGATCAGCAGGTGGGCCACCGCCAGGCAGGGGTTGGCGGCTGCGGCGAGGACCGGCGCGTCGAGCTCCTCACCCGCCGTGGCGAGCGCCGAGTCGAACCCGGCGGGCGGGGTGGCCGCGTCGCACGGCACACCGAGCTGCTTCATCAGCTCCACGGCGAGCTGGTCGATCTCACCGCTCGCGATCGCCTCGAGCTGTTCCACCGACGGCAACGACGGCGGCAGGCCGACGGACGCGAGCACGGCGCCGATCGCGGCCTTGGTCGCGTAGCCGGTCACCGTCTCGCACGACTTCGCGGCGTCGCCTGCTCCCCCGGCACCGAGCGCGATGCAGAGCGGATTGAGCTTCGACACGATGTCGACGACCCCGGAGATGACCCCGTTGTAGGCGTACGCGACCAGTTCGTAGACCTGGACGACCACGCTCACGATCGCGCCGGCGGCATCGACGATGAAGTCGACCACCTCGCAGTACCACGCATCGCAGCCCTTGGGCGGCGGGAAGGCGCCCGGGCAGTAGGTGCCCGACTGCCGGTAGAACTGGCTGGCGACGTACGTCTGGAAGTCCGTGCTGGACGTCGTCACCTCCCCCCTGGGCGCAGGTCCCTTGTCCCACGGGACCTCCACGACGAGGCAGCCGACCGCCTTCGGGTTCGGGGCGCGGCCGGCATCGACCTTCACGGTGTTGACGGCGAAGTCGACGCCCGTCTTGTCCGACTGGTGGGTGGGCAGCTGCACGAAGACGCTGGGGGACGCGGCCGCCGGCCCGGCTTCGGCGACCACACGGACGTAGACCGTGCTCCCCTCGACGGGCAGCTCGACCGGTGCGGCCACCTCGGTGAGGTCGGTGACCGGCACGATCGCGCCGTACGACGCCTTGCCGGTCAGCGTGCCCGTCGGCATCGGCGGCTGGAGAGCCACCGCGACGCTGCCGGTCCCAGATCCCTTGCTGGGTGCGGGTTTCGCGTCCGCGCGCGGGATGGATGCCGTGTCGATGGTGAAGCTGCCGGAGCGACCCGATCCCCCGCCGGAGGCTTCCGAGACGCCGGACGCGAGCAGCCCCGGCGGGTTGAGGGCGAGGTTCGAGGCACCGCTGTTGGTCGTCAGGACCTGCCAGCGCACGCGCGTGGCCGCGGGCGACGCGGAGGCCCATGCGAGCTCCACGTCCTGGTGCTTCGTGCCGAGCTGGATGCCGGTGCGCGGCCCGTCCGGTGTCTTCACGGTCAGCGAGATCGCGGTGGGCTGCCCGACGACCGAGGCCAGCGTTCCGTCGCTGGGAACGCGGAGCTCGCCCGCGGCCACCCGGGCGGGAATGTCGCCCGACATCCGCCACACCTCGAGCTGCAGGTGCTTGCCGTTGAGGGCGGGCAGGAGGTGGCCGATCGAGGTGTGGGTTCCGACAGCGATGAGCTCGTCCTGCGACGCGGGGACCCGGATCCACGGCTGGCTGTCGACCGAGAGGTGCAGGAACACCAGCCCGTTGGCCTGGGGAACGGCCAGCTCGCCGTCGACGATCGAGGCGTCGCCGGTCCAGCCGTAGGCGTCACGGCAGCGGTCCGGCACGGTGACTTCGACCTTGCCGGACTCCAGCTCACCCGACGCCCCCTTGCCGGCGCGCGCGAAGAACACGTGTGTTCCGGGCGAGAGGTCGGGGACCTCCGTCTTCCCGTCCTTCTGCGGCCGACCGACCTGGACCCAGCCCGATGCTGAGCCGCCGCGGAAGAACGTGAGCTCCTCGGCCCCCTTCGCCTCCAGGATGACGCCGCAGCCCTTGCCTGCAGCGGTGATGGTGAGGCCGTCGAGCGCGGGGCCGTTGACGATGGCGAGATCGGGGCCGCTCAGGAGCGCGACGCCCGCGTCGGGTGCCACCCGGACGACGGCCGTGCCGCGTGCCTTGCCGGTGCCGAGCAGCACGTCGGCGCTGGGCACGCCGATCCGCTCGGCCACGTCCAGCGCGTCCTCGTCGGGCAGCACCGGGACCGGTACCGGGATGTCCTCGTCCCCCGGAGCCTGCCCGACCAGCACCGTGACCGGCGCCGTCTCGGAGACCTTGCCGTCCTCGTCGGTCAGTGCCGCGTGGACCGTGTGGCGACCGACGCTCAGCGCGGGCAACTGCAGCGAGGAGTTGCCGCCAGCAGGCTGGTCGACGTCGAGGGCGCGCGCACCGTCGTACAACGTGACGGAGGTGAGGCCCTTGTCGCTGAACCCCTCGGCAGCGAACCGGAAGACCGAGCCGATGCGGCCGCGGTCGGGACCCTCGAGGGACAGCGTGCTCGGGAACGGCATCGCGGCGTAGCGCGCGTCGCCACCGGCCGCGGCGGGCTCCGGATCGTCGGAGCGGCGCTCCAGGAAGAACACCGCCACGCCGGCAACCAGCAATGACCAGGCCACGACATGGGCCACCCAGGTCCAGACGCGACGGGACATGGCGAGACCGTATGCCCGCCGGCGCCCTCCCGAAGCCGAAAACCCCACCAGTACGGGGATTTACACGGGATCCCTACCCTGCCCGCACCGCCGAACCCCTACGGTCATCGCATGGGCTGGGTTGCTGCTGCCGTCTCCGGCATTGCCGCGACCGTCGGCGTCACCACGATCGTCGTCGGCCTCCAGTCCGACGCCTCCGGCGGGGGACCTGCCGACGTGTGGATCGACGGTCCCCGTGCCGAGGCATCGTTGGTGCCCGGCGACATCCTCGTCAGCGCCCACGCGACGGCCGAGGCCCGCATCGAGGACCTGGTGCTGGAGGTCGACGGCGAACAGGTCGCCGACGCCGAGGACGTCGAGCGCAACGGGAAGCTCGTCTACGCCACGTTCACCTGGGCGGCCGACGAGGGCGAGCACGTCCTCGTGGTGACCCAGGAGGGAGGCGACGGCGCCCGCTCGGCCGAGCGCCTCGTGTACGTCGGGAACCCGCTCGCCCCGGTGCCGGCCAAGCCCACCCCCACACCGAGCGAGAAGCCGTCGGAGAGGCCCAGCCCGTCCGAGACGCCGAGCCCGTCGGAGACCCCGTCGGAGAGCGCGACCCCGACCGTCGAGCCGAAGCCCGAGCCCCGGCCGACGAAGAAGCCCACGAAGAAGCCGACGCCGCAGCCGACGCCGCCCACGCTCGGTTCAGTGACCGTCACGCCCAACCAGGTCGGTCCGACCATCGCCGGCTGCGCCGGGAACATCGTCGTCCGGGCGAACGTCTCCGGCGCAACCAGCGGCTCGGCCCGCGTCTACCGCACGAACCTCAGCAAGGACATCGGCGGCAGCATCAGTGGCGGCGTCTTCACGGCGACGTTCAAGCAGGCCGACCTCTACGGAGCGAACACCAGCGGCGACTTCAGCGTCTCGGTCACCGTGACGAACAAGGCAGGATCGATCACCAAGGACGGTGCGTTCTCGGTCTACTGCTCGAAGGACTGACGGCTCAGGTCGAGGAGCCGAGCACCACGGTGCCCTCGACCTTCAGCGCGTGCGTGCACTTCGCCGTCGTGATGACGCAACGCTGGATCGACAGCGCGGACGTGTTGTCCTGGCCGGTGAGGGTGACGACCGTGTCCGCATCGCTGGCCCACTCGGCGCCCATCAGGTAGCCACCCGGGTCGAACTCGTGCAGCAGGTTGCCGGTCGTCGAGTCGACGACCTCCAGCTTCGACGGCGAGGGGCCGTCGCCCGTGGCGACACCGAGGAGGAGTTGCTCCCCGTCGCTGGAGTACGGCGCCGCCGACGCTGCGCGGCGCTCGCACTGGTCCCACCACTGCTCGACCGCGTCGAGCCGACCCCCGGTCACGCAGCTGCCCACCGGGTTCTCGGGGGCGTAGTCGGGGTTGGGGGTGCTGCCGACGGCGTACTTCCCGTTGCCCGACGTCTGCGGGACGTCGATGTCGCGCGGCAGGACGAGCAGTTCGTGCGACCAGCGCTCGGAGTTGGTCTCGACGACCAGGTGCTCCTTGCCGACCTCCCACCCGGTCAGCACGCCCTTCGCGGTGAGGGCGATGCCGGGGATGCTGAGCGAGGTGGTCATGAACTCCAGTTCCTCGCCGGGTCCGTCGACGACGTCGAGCGGCGTCGCCCTGCGGGTCGCGAACTCGGCGGACTTCCAGCTCACGCCATTGCCGTAGACGACCCGGTCCCGCTCGGCCGAGACGTCCCAGAGGCCGCGCCACTCACCGATGCGCCAGCTCTTGCCGTCGGTACCGATGAACGTGCCGATCCGCAGCGGGTCGCCGCTGCCGTCCTCCGCACCCTCGATGAAGAGCCATCCGCCCTTGACCCGCTGGAGCGCGACGACCTCGCCGGTTCCGACGCCGGTGGGTACGGCGACGTCCTGGTCGCCGTCGTGGATCGCGCCGTCGGCGTAGTAGAAGAGATC
>JAKFEI010000078.1:0-14316 GCA_036675765.1 Nocardioides sp.
GCGAGGGTCCCGCCGGTCGCGAGCATCGGGTCGAGCACGTAGCACTGGCGTCCGGACAGGTCGTCGGGCAGCCGTTCGGCGTACGTCGCGGCCTCGAGGGTCTCCTCGTTGCGGACCATGCCGAGGAAGCCGACCTCGGCCGTCGGCAGCAGCCGCATCATCCCGTCGAGCATGCCGAGCCCCGCCCGCAGGATGGGTACGACGAGGGGCCGGGGCGTCGCGAGCCGCGTCCCCGTCGCGGGCGACACCGGCGTGACGATCTCGCACGGCTCGACCCGGACGTCCCGGGTGGCCTCGTAGGCGAGCAGCGTGACCAGTTCGTCGGTGAGGGACCGGAAGGTCGGTGAGTCCGTCTCCTGGTTCCGCAGCACGGTCAGCTTGTGGGCGACGAGTGGGTGATCCACCACCTGGGTGCGCATGAGCGGCAGCCTAGTCCCCGTCCGGTGGCGGAGGCGGTTGCGAGGAATCCCCTAGCCCTGTGGGGGTTCGCGTGTCACCCTGATGCCATGTCCGCAAGCGACGCGATCGACTTCGCGCTGGCCGCCTACCGTGAGGAAGGCGTCTGGCAGGTTGCCGAGCTGACCCCCGACCACGCGGTCGATGTCGAGACCCTGGCCTCGGCCCTGCGCCGGTTCCCGGGCGACGGGGGAGCGGTCGGGCTGGTGGCGGTCGACGAGGACTTCTTCGTCGTGGTCCGTGTCGCCGGCCCCCGGACCCGGGTGATGCTGTCCGACGTCAGCGCCGCGACCGAGTGGGAGCTGGCGGCCACCGTCGTCGAGCACCTCGGCCTGCCACTGGTCGACGACGAGGACGACGCCGAGCCCGCCGGCGACCTGGAGCTGCTCAGCGACCTCGGTGTCGACGCGATGGACCTCGCCGAGATCCTCGACGACGACGAGCTGTACCCCGACGAGATGCTGTCCGAGGTGGCCCGTGCCCTCGGCTTCGGTGACCTGTTCGACGACGTCGTCGGACTCACCTCGGCGTGAGCCGCTGGCTCGAGCCGATGCGCGCCGCACTCGCGGAGGCAGAGGCCGCGGTCGCCTCGGGTGACGTGCCGATCGGCGCTGTCGTCCTGGACCCCACGGGCACGGTCATCGGGACCGGCCGCAACGTGCGCGAGCAGGACGCCGACCCCACCGGCCACGCCGAGGTGGTCGCCCTGCGCGCCGCGGCCCGGGTGCGCGGCGAGTGGCGGCTGACCGGCTGCACCCTGGTGGTCACCCTCGAGCCGTGCACCATGTGCGCCGGCGCCGTCGTGCTGTCGCGCGTCGATCGCCTGGTCTTCGGTGCGTACGACGACAAGGCCGGTGCCGTGGGTTCGTTGTGGGACGTCGTACGCGATCGACGGCTGAACCACCGTCCCGAGGTCGTTGCCGGAGTGCTGGCCGACGAGTCGGCTGCACTGCTCGACTCCTTCTTCGCCGAACAGCGCCGATGAATCCGGGCGCCGGGGACGGTCTGTCCCGGGCATGACCACTCTCGATCTCGGGCCCGCTACCACCACTCTCCGGGGCCTGGTGGCGTCGGTGACCGACGACCAGCTCACCCTCCCGACGCCGTGCACGGAGTACGCCGTCGGTGATCTCGTCGACCACATCGGCGGCCTGGCCGTCGCCTTCACCGGTGCGGCCCGCAAGCAGCCGGCCCCCGGGTCCGGCCAGGGTGGCAGCGGCGACGCCTCCCGGTTGGAGCCCGGCTGGCGTGACCGGATCGACGCCGACCTCGCGGAACTCGCGGAAGCCTGGCGGGACCCGGCGGCGTACGACGGCATGACGGCGGCTGGTGGCATCGACATGCCGGGCGACATCGCGGCGTCCGTCGCGCTCAACGAGATCGTCGTCCACGGCTGGGACCTGGCCACCGCGCTGGGTCAGCCGTTCGTGGCGACCGACGCCGACGTCGCCGGGTGCATGGCGTTCGCCGAGCCCTTCTCCACCCCGGAGACCGCCGACCAGCGCGGCGACGCGTTCGGACCGGTGCTCCCGGTCGCCGCCGATGTGGCGCCGCTGACCCGACTGCTGGCCATGATGGGTCGTCGGGCCTGACCGCCGCGGGCGCCCCCACCCGGGGTTCGTGAACCTTCCGAATCTCAGACGGGCGAATGCGCGCTAGTGTCGCGGGCGTGATCCGCGGACGTGGGGCCTCGATCCTGCTGGCCATGTCTCTGATGGCGGGCGCATGCGGCAGCGATGTTGATCGCGGCGGCCGCGATAGGTCAACTTCCTCGGCGGACGAACCATCGGTGCCTCCGGAGGTCGTCGCATGGGCAGTTCCTGACGTCGATGGATCGACGAAGCACGACGCCGACGCTCTCCACGTGAAGGCACTGACGGCCACCATCTCCAGCCCCGTGACCTACGAGGGAACGGCGAAGATGCTGTTGGGAACAGTGTCCATCGCGGGAGCTGGCGACCCCGAGATCGAGGGGTCGAGAACCAGCACCCAGGTCAACGACGTCCCCGAGGCGCTCGCGCATCTCAGCGAGGGGGTGGAGGGCTTCCAGGTCCGAACCCGCTACGTCGCCGGCCGCTCGTACGGACAGGTCGCCATACCTGCGCTGAGAGGTTGTTGGTTCGACTTCGGCGTGGTGGCGGGCCCAGGTGACATCGGCTGGTTCCCACCTGCCCTGCTGGTGGCGGACGGATACGCGCGTGGATTCACCCGGGAGGACCCCGACGTGATCGTCATCGACGCTGACGCAGTGAATCTGGTTGCTGCCATCTGGCCGAAGACGGCACGACTGCTCTATATCGAGGAAGATGTCTCGGTGCCGGTCGTCATCACGCTCCGGGACGGGCGCCTCGTCAAGGCCGAGTACGAGCTCGGTGCGGCCATCGACGCGCTGGTCGAGGCTGGCGCTCGCGTGCCCGCAGGTGTGTCCCGAGGTGAGCTGAAGACCGCCATGTCGGGGGTCGTGACGATCGAGTACCAGGCCAGTGGCCCCGTCGACATCGAGGCGCCACCGGCCTCACGCCTGATTGATGCGACGGCACTGGGAGGAATGGACCTCACAGCCTTGACCCAGATGGAGCCGAGTCAGCGTGAGGCCCTGCTTCCGGACGGCGACCTCGAGTTGTGCGCAACCGGCTGATAGATCTCATGCCGATGCGTCGTTGACGTCGAGTGTGCGCAATCCAGAGTCCATCGTCTGCAACACTCCGCCAACGTTTCTCCAGCCGTCAGCGGAGAACGGCCGCTTCCGCGGCGAGCTTGCTGATCCGCTCCCAGTCGCCGGCTGCGACTGCATCGGCCGGCGTGATCCAGGTGCCACCGACACACCCGACGTTCGACAGCCCGAGGTAGGACGGCGCCGAGTCGACGGTGATGCCGCCCGTCGGGCAGAAGCGGGCCTGGGGCAGCGGGCCCGCGACCGACTTCAGGTACGGCGCACCGCCGGACGCCTCGGCCGGGAAGAACTTCATCTCGGTGAGCCCGGCCTCGAGGACCCGCATCACTTCGGAGACGGTCGACGTACCGGGCAGGAACGGCACGCCGGTCTGCACCATCGCGCCCAGCAGGTCGGGGGTGAGACCGGGGGAGACGAGGAACCGGGCGCCGGCAGCGACGGCTGCCGCTGCCTGGGCCGGGGTCGTGATGGTGCCGGCGCCGAGCAGGATCTCGGGCACCTCGTCGGCGATCGCCCGCAGCGCCTCGAGCGCCACCGGGGTACGCAGGGTCAGTTCGATCGCCGGCAGGCCGCCGGCCACGAGTGCCCGGGCCAGCGGGACGGCCGTGGCGAGGTCGTCGATCACGACGACCGGCATCACGGGGACGACGTCGAGGACGCTGTCAGGAGTGGACAAGGCGGACCTCCAGGTCGGCGGCAGGTGCGGGGAAGATCGAGGCGCCCTCGTCGGCGGGCCCGACGGTGGCGCGGAAGGCCGCGAAGAGCTCGCGACCGGTGCCGGCCCACTCGTCACCGGTGGGGGCCTGCCCGGTCGGTGCCCGATGGGCGAGGTCGGCGTCGATGGTGAGCGTGCCGGCGTCGGAGTCGAGCGTGATCAGGTCGCCGTCCTGCACCCGCGAGAGTGGCCCGCCGAGGGCGGCCTCCGGCGTGACGTGGATGGCAGCGGGCACCTTGCCCGACGCGCCGGACATCCGGCCGTCGGTGACGATCGCGACCCGCTGCCCCCGGTCCTGCAGCACCCCGAGGGCGGGAGTCAGCTTGTGCAGCTCGGGCATGCCGTTGGCCGCAGGCCCCTGGTAGCGGATCACGGCGACGAGATCCTTCCCGTCGAGGTCGCCGTCGGCGAAGGCGAGCAGGAAGTCGTGCTGGTCGTCGAAGACCCGCGCCGGCGCACTGACGAAGCGGTGCTCTGCCGCGACGGCGGACGTCTTGACGACGCCGGTGCCGAGCGGCCCCTTGACGACCTTGACGCCGCCGTCGGGGGCGAACGGGTCCGAGGCCGGGCGCAGGACGTCGAGGTCGAGGCTCTCGGCCGGGCCGGGGCGCCAGGTGACCTTGCCGTCGACCAGCACGGGCTCCTCGGTGTAGCGCCGCAGGCCGGGGCCGGCGATCGTCTCCACGTCCTCGTGCAGCAGGCCTGCGTCGAGCAGGGTGCGGACGAGGAAGCCGATGCCGCCGGCCGCATGGAAGTGGTTCACGTCGGCGGCGCCGTTGGGGTAGATCCGGGCCAGCGACGGCACCACGGCCGACAGCTCCGCCAGGTCGTCCCAGGTCAGCAGGATGCCCGCAGCACGGGCGATCGCAACGAGGTGCAGCGTGTGGTTGGTGGAGCCGCCGCTCGCCAGCAGGGCCACGCAGGCGTTGAGGATCGCCTTCTCGTCGACCATCTCGCCGAGCGGGGGCGCAGCGTCGTACTGCGCCGTGCGCGTGACCGCCCGGGCAGCAGCGGCGCGGGTCAGGGCGTCGCGCAGCGGTGTGCCGGGGTTGACGAAGGACGAGCCCGGCAGGTGCAGCCCGAGCACCTCCATGATCAGCTGGTTGGAGTTCGCGGTGCCGTAGAAGGTGCACGTCCCGCGCGAGTGGTACGACGCCGCCTCGGCCTCGAGCAGTTCCTCACGCCCGACCTTGCCCTCGGCGAAGAGCTGCCGCACAGCGGCCTTCTCCTTGTTCGGGAGGCCCGACTCCATCGGGCCGGCCGGCACCCACACGGCGGGCAGGTGGCCGAAGGACAGCGCACCGATCAGCAGGCCGGGGACGATCTTGTCGCAGACGCCGAGGAGCAGGGCGCCGTCGAACATGTCGTGCGAGAGCGCGATCGCGGCGGACATGGCGATCAGGTCGCGGCTGTAGAGCGAGAGCTGCATGCCGTCGCGGCCCTGCGTGACGCCGTCGCACATCGCCGGCACGCCGCCGGCGACCTGGGCGAGCCCGCCGGCACGGATGACTGCGTCCTTCAGGACGGGCGGGTACTCGCCGTACGGCTGGTGGGCCGAGAGCATGTCGTTGTAGCTGGTGATGATCGCGAGGTTCGGCTTCTGGCCACGGGCCAGCTCGGTCTTCTCGGCTCCCTCGGCCGCGGCGAAGCCGTGCGCGAGGTTGGCGCACGCGAGACGGCCACGGGCCGGACCGCGGACTCCCGCGGCGCGGATCCGCCGGAGGTAGGCCGCGCGGGAGGGTGCGCTGCGCTCGGTCAGCCGACGGGTGACGTCGTCCAGGACGGGGTGGGTGGGGATGTTGATGGAGACGGGGTGGAGGGGTGGGTTCATGTGCTGGGCTCCTGCCAGGTGTGGCCCTCGCGCGCCAGCAGCCGTGCCGCCGCGGCCGGGCCGTTGGTTCCGGGGTGGTAGCGGACCGGCTCGACGCCGTCGCGCTCCCACTGGTCGAGGATCGGCTCCACCCACGACCACGCGGCCTCGACCTCGTCGCGGCGCATGAAGAGGGTGGGGATGCCGCGCATGACGTCCATGAGCAGGCGTTCGTACGGGTCGGGGCACCGCTCGTCGAAGGTGTCGGCGTAGCTGAGGTCCAGCGACGCGGGGTGCAGCCGGATGCCGCCGGGACCGGGGTGCTTGGCGGTCAGGTGCAGCTGCATGCCCTCGTCGGGCTGCATCCGCACGGTCAACCGGTTGGGGGTCGTGGTGCCCTCGCTGTGGGGGAACATCGCGTGCGGTGGCTCCTTGAAGACGACCTCGATGGTCGACTCCTGGCGGGCCATCCGCTTGCCGGTGCGCAGGTAGAAGGGGACGCCCGCCCAGCGCCAGTTCTGCACCTCGGCCCGCAGCGCGACGAACGTCTCGCTGGTGCTGGGGTGCCCGAGCTCCTCGCCGTACGTCGTGTACTGACCGCGCACCGTGTTGCGGTCCACGTCGCGCCCGGTGAGGGGCACGAGAGCACGCAGCACCTTGAGCTTCTCGTCGCGCACGGGGTCGCCGCCGACGTACGTCGGGGGCTCCATGGCGACCAGGCAGAGCAGCTGGAGCAGGTGGTTCTGGACCATGTCGCGCATCGCGCCGGCCCGGTCGTAGTACTCGCCGCGACCTGCGACACCGAGGGTCTCGGACACGGTGATCTGCACGTGGTCCACCCACCGGGAGTTCCACACCGGCTCGAGGAACGTGTTCGCGAAGCGGGTGACCAGGAGGTTCTGCACGCTCTCCTTGCCGAGGTAGTGGTCGATCCGGAAGATCTGCCGCTCCTCGAAGACCCGACCGACGGCGTCGTTGACGACGCGGGAGGAGGCAAGGTCGGCGCCGATCGGCTTTTCGAGCACGACGCGGCACTCGGGGGTCACCAGCCCGAGGTCGTCGAGACGACCGCAGATCGGGCCGAAGAGGTCGGAGGCGACGGCGAGGTAGTAGACCCGGATCGGGGCCTCGTCCTCTTCGCCGGTGGTTGAGGTGTGAGCGGCAGCGAGCCTCGAGGCCGGGTTGTCCTTGAGTAGTCCGTGCAGGCGGTCCCACCCCTCGGGCGAGGTGGCGTCGAGCGCGAGGTGGTGGAGGCGGCTGACCAACCGGTGGACGGCGCCGGCCTCGAGGTGGTCCTCGGGAACGTGCTCGAACAGGGCCTGGGTCACCAGGTCGCGGTAGGCGTCGTCGTCCAGCTGGTGCCGGGAGACGCCGACGATCCGGGTGTCGGGGTGCAGGTGCCGCTGGCGTTCGCGCTCGTAGAGGCCGGGCAGCAGCTTGCGGAGGGCGAGGTCGCCGGTGCCGCCGAAGACGGTGAAGTCGCAGGCCGGGAGGTCGAGATCGGGAGGAGTAGCGGTCACTGCAGTAACGGTAGTGCGTAACCCTGTCCTTTAGAAGCCCTACTTAGGTCTTTTTCGGATCAAAGTGGGCGGTGACGCGACTTCGATGGCCTAGGATCCGTTCCCATGACCGAGGCACGGACTCCACCGGCGACGCGTGAGACCGCGACCCCGGGCGACCTCCTGGCCCTGCTGCGCAGCGGTCGGGCGTCCACGCGCGCCGACCTGCGCGCCGTCACCGGCCTGTCCCGCACGGCTGTGGTCGCGCGGGTCAATGCGCTCGCGGAGGACGGCCTGCTCCGCGACGGCGGCGAACTGGCGTCCACCGGCGGGCGACCGCCCGGCAGCCTCGTCTTCAACACCGACGCCGGCATCGTCCTCGCCGCTGCGGTCGGCCGCTCCCGGTCCCAGGTCGCGGTCTTCGATCTCGGCGGCACCGAACTGGCGTCCTCCGCGGTCGACCACGAGGTCGGCGCCGGGCCCGAGGACGTGATGCCCGGCGTCGCCGACCAGCTGGTGCAGCTGCTCACGCCGGACCTGCCACCGGTGCTCGGCATCGGGTGCTCGCTCCCCGGCGTCGTCGACGGGGAGCGCGGGGTCAGCGTCGACACGCCCGTCATGGCCGGCTGGGACGGCGTCCCCCTCGCGCCGTACTTCGCGAACGTCGCGGATGCGCCCCTCTTCCTCGCCAACGACGCCGACACGCTGGCCCGCTCGGAGTTCCTCGGCCATGCCCGCGAGATCAGGGACCTCCTGGTCCTCAAGGCGTCGACCGGGATCGGGCTCGGTGTCCTCGCCGACGGCCGCATCGTCAGCGGCGCGCGGGGTGGTGCCGGCGACATCGGCCACACCAAGGTGCCGGAGGCGGCGGGCCGCCCGTGTCGCTGTGGCGACGTCGGGTGTCTCGAGACGATCGCCGGCGGCTGGGCGCTCGTCGCACGCCTGCAGGAGGAGGGCCGCGACGTCGACCACGTCCGTGACCTGGTCGCGCATGCCCTGGCCGGCGACGCGGAGGCCAAGCAGCTGCTGCGTGAGAGCGGGCGACAGGTGGGCGAGCTGCTCGCCGTCGCCATCAACCTGCTCAACCCCCAGGCGGTGGTGCTGGGCGGCGACATGGCCGCGGCGTACGACGTCTACGCCGCCGGTGTGCGCGAGTCGGTCTACGCCCGGTCGTCCGCGCTCGCCACCCGCGAGCTCCAGTTCCTTCCGTCGACGTACGGCGACCGCGCCGGTCTCGTGGGCTGTGCGGCCCTGGCGCTGGACGCCGTGCTCAGCCCGGCCGCGATCGACCTCCGGCTGGCCCGGGCCCGGGTGCTACCACCGCGGGTGGATCTGGTCCCGTAGTCGCGCGTCGTAGATGCCGCGGACTCCGTTGAGGAACGCGGCAGGGAGCGGGCCGAGCCCGCCGGCGGCAGCGTTGCCCCGGGCCTGTTCGACACTGCGGGCACCGGGGATCACGGTGCTGACGCCGGGCTGCTGCGCGCACCAGGCGAGCGCGGCCTGGGCGGGCGTGACCGTGTCGCCGAGTGTGTCGCGGACGAGATCGCTGAACTCCCGCGCGGCCGCCACGCCGGTCCGGTAGTCCACGCCGGAGAAGGTCTCGCCCACGTCGAAGGCGCTGCCGTCGCGGTTGTACGTGCGATGGTCGTCGGCCGGGAAGGCGGTCGTGTCGTCGTACCGACCCGAGAGCAGGCCGGAGGCCAGCGGGACCCGGGCGATGATGCCGACCCCCGCGGCGGCTGCCGCAGGGAGCACCTCGTCGAGCGGCTTGAGCCGGAACGCGTTGAGGATGATCTGGACGGACGCGACCCCGGGTCGCGCGATCGCGGAGAGCGCCTGGGCGCAGGTCTCGACACTGACGCCGTACGCCTTGATCGTGCCGTCCGCGACCAGCGCGTCGAGCGCGTCGTACGTCGCGTCGTCGTCGATCACCGCAGACGGCGGGCAGTGCAGCTGCACCAGGTCGATCCGGTCCACGCCGAGGTTGGTGCGCGAGCGGCCGAGCCAGGCACGGAAGTTCGCCGGCGTGTAGTTGTCCGGGACCTGTTCCATCCGGCGCCCCATCTTGGTCGCCACCGTGAAGCCGTCGTCGCGGTGAGCGGCGAGGAAGCGGCCGACGATCTGCTCGCTGCGACCGTCGCCGTACACGTCGGCGGTGTCGTAGAAGGTGACGCCGCCCGCGGCCGCCTCCTCGAGCACGGCCCGCGCGTCGGCTTCGGTCACCTCGCCCCAGTCGGCGCCGAGCTGCCAGGTGCCGAGGCCGATGGCGGAGACGTCCACCTTGGCCCGGTCGAAGGTGCGCTGTTCCATGTGTCGACTCCTACCTCTTGACCTTGATCCGCACCGTGGTCGTGTCGTCGCTGGCCACGGTGGTGGACCCGGCGTAACCCGCCTTGATCGTGTGTACACCCCTGCGGAGCGTGATCACGACTCGCGCGACTCCGTTGCGCAGCACCGGTCGGGCCACCACGCGGCCGTCGACCTTGACCACGACCCGGCCGGTGGCCAGCACCGTCGAGGGCGAGGTCGCCACCGTGACCTTCACGGTGATCCGCTGGCGGGGGCGCGGAGTGGTGTCGGACAGCTTCAGGAGCGTCGTGGCGCCGGCTCGCTTCACCACCGCCGTCTGCAGCGAGGTGGCCGTGCCGCTCAGGCCCGTGGCAGCCGTGGCCGTCACGCGCACCGTGAGCCGGCGACCGACGTCGGCCGCGCGCGGCGTGTACGTCGCTGACGCCGCACCGCTGATCGCGACGCCGTTGCGCATCCACCGGTAGCTGTAGGTCAGGCCCGGGGTGTCCCAGATCCCCGGCCCCGCGGTCAGCTTCCGTCCCACCTGGGGTGTCCCCGAGATCGTCGGCGCGGCTTCGTTCACCGGCGCGACCGGGGGTGTCTCCAGCGGGTCGACGCTGCTGAGCGTCGGCGTCACCTTCTGCATCAGCCCGTCCTCGCCGAAGGTCAGCCGGTCGATGGTGGTCTCCCGGTGGTTCCCGTCGCCTCCCGGCGACGAGAAGGTGGGCATCGCGAAGCGGTGGTACGCGATGTACCAGTCGTCGGTGCCGGGCACCTGGATGATCGAGCTGTGGCCGGGGCCGAGGATGCCCTGGGAGACGTCCTTCTCGAGGATCACGCCGCGGTAGGTCCACGGGCCGTTGATGCTGGTCGAGGTGGCGTAGCCGACCCGGTAGTTCGGCGAACCGGTGTCGTCGATCGCGTACGTCAGGTGGTAGGTCCCGTTGCGGTGGTTGAGGAACGTCCCCTCGCGGAAGTTGGTCAGCCCGCTGATCGCGCTGATCGTCTCCTGCTTGATCGACAACATGTCGTCGGACAGCTCGGCGTACACCGGGGAACCGTTGCCCCAGAACAGGAAGTACTTGCCGGTCACCGGGTCCTGGAAGGCGGCCGGGTCGATGGCCTGACCCGACGTCACCGCCTCGTTGTTGAGGATCATCGCCTGCGGCTGCGCGGTGAACGGCCCCTCGGGGCTGTCGGCGACGGCGACACCGATGGTCTTGCGGTTGTACGTCGGGTTGTGGCCCGAGAAGTAGAAGTAGTACTTCCCGCCCCGCTCGATGATCGTCGGAGCCCAGGCGTTGCCGCTCGCCCACGGGACGTTGCCGTTGGCGCCGTCGAGGGTGAGGAAGGGCTGCTCGGACCGGGTCCAGTCGACGAGGTCGGTCGACTTCCAGACGTAGAACTCCTTGCCGCCCCAGCCGGCGTAGCCGTCGCTGGTCGCGTAGAGGTAGTAGACGCCGTCGAACACCGCGATGTTCGGGTCGGCGTACAGCCCGGGCAGCACCGGCGACTTCATCTCGACGGCGCGCACGGTCCAGGCCCGGGTCGCACCCGAGGGGGCGGTGACCGTGACGGTGCGCGGAGTCGAGTAGTCCGCCGGTCCGTCCACGTCGAGCGTCGAGCCCGCCTTGACGTCGTACGACGGGTCGAGGCCGGTGAGGCTGGTGCCCGGAGTGACGGGCAGGGTCACCGTCGAGGTGGCGCTGTCGAGGATCGCCGGCACCTTGAGGCTGGCCAGGTCGACACCGAGGATCGCCGTCGGGTCGGCCGCGAGGTCGCGGACCTCGGCGGTCGTGAGCGCCCGGTTGTAGATCCGGAAGTCACGGACCGCGCCCTTGAGGTACCTGTCGCCGTTGTAGACCGAGCGGCCGATGTAGTTGGCCGCCGTGTCGCCGTCACCGATGTCGCCCGGCTTGATGGTCACACCGGTCTTCTCGCCGACCTTCACGCCGTCGAGGTAGAGCGTCGCGGTGCCGTCCTGGAGCGTGTACGTGAGGGTCTTCCACACGTCCCGGGCCAGGGCGTTGCCACTGGTCGCGGTCTGCTCGGTCGTCCAGTTCCCGCTCGCGATCGAGGTCCGGTAGGCGCTGTTGCCGGTGGTGAACAGGTAGCCGTTGCCGGTCCCGCCGCTGTCGGTGTTGCCCAGGCCCCAGATGAAGTACGGCGTCGGCTGGGTCGGGTCGACCTTGACCTCGGTCGACACGGTGATCGCGTCGAGCCCGGCCATCATGTCGTCGGGGAGCTTCACGTGGCCGTTGGTGCCGCCGAGGTTCAGCTGCCCGTCGGCCCAGGTCGCGTCGCCGGACACCGTGCCGTCGTACCCGTGGCCCGAACTGTCCGCAGCGGTCGTTCCCGTGGTGGCGTCGAGCTCGTAGTGCGCCACGAGGCCGTCCTCGTTCGCCTCGACCGGGGTGGGCGGCTCGGGGATCACGATGCCCTCGCGCAGGCTGTCGAGCTCGGCCTTGGTCACCGGGATCACCGTGCCGTGGCGCGGGCTGCCCGGGAGGTCGTAGACGGCAGGGACCTGCCAGTTCGGCTGGTTGAGGTCGTCGGTGCCGAGCGGGATGTAGCCGCGGCCGCCGTACTCGTCGACGAAGAGGTAGAAGTCGTTGCCCGAGGTGTCACCCGGGTTCGTCTTGAAGACGGTCGGTCCCTCGACGGCACCGGTGCCGGCGTCGCGCCCGATGCACGAGTCCTGCATGGTCCACGCGGGGTTGCCGGGCAGGTCGACAGCGGTCAGCTGGTCGGCCGTCTCCTGGATGATGTCGGAGCAGCCGGTGCCACCGCCGCCCTCGTCCTTGGTGAAGCGGTAGTAGTGGCCGTCCTCGCGGATGACGGTCGAGTCGATGCGGGACTCGCCCCGGTCCTGCCAGATCTGCGGCTCGCTGAAGGTCACGAAGTCCCGGGTGGTGGCGTAGAGCATCCGGTTGTAGGTGCTGCCGGTGTGGTTGGGGTCGTTCTCGGCGTACAGCTTCGAGGCCCAGAACACGACGTACTGCTGCAGGTCCTCGTCCCAGTAGGCCTCCGGGGCCCAGGTGTTGCCTGCGGTCGGCGGCGAGATCAGCACGTGGCGCTGCGCGGACCAGGTCTTGAGGTCGGTGGACTCCCAGACCTCGAGGTAGCGGCTGCCCGTGCGCTGGGAGCGGTCCCAGTCGCCGTTGCGTCCGATCGAGAGGTCGGTCGCGATCAGGAAGAACCGGTCACCCTCGGGGGAGCGGATCAGGAACGGGTCGCGCAGGCCCATCTCGCCCATGGTCGACTCGAGCACGGGCTGGCCGTTGTTGAGCTCGTCCCACTTGAGGGCGTTGTTGCCGCGGCTGGCGGCGAAGTAGATCTTCTCGCCGGGGATGCTGCTGGCGGTGAAGTAGCTGAAGGCGTAGCCCTCGTACGCCGCTGCCTCGGGCATCTCCCGCACGGTGAGGGTGATCTCGCGGGTGGCGGAGGCCGTCCCCACCGTGACGGTGGCGGTCAGGACCACCGTGTCGTTGCCTGCGCCGTGTGCCGGCCGGTGCACGATGCCTGCGTCGTCCACGACTGCGGTGTCGTCGCTCGCCCAGGTGATCGTGGCGCCGTTGCTGCCGGTGGTCGGCAGGGTCAGGTTCCCTCGTACGTCGTCCGGGTGCACCAGTGCGATCGCTGCGGCTGCTGCCTCGGCCTTGGCGAGGTCGCCGTCGTCGGGCAGCACGGTCGCGGTGAAGGTGCGGGTGTCGCTCGCGGTGCCCCGGGCCAGGGTGGCGGTCAGCGTCACGTCGGTGGGGTTCGAGCCGGCGCCGGGCTGCGTCACTGCGCCGTTGTTCGCGATGACGGCGGTGTCGGAGGAGGTCCAGGTGATGGTGGAGCCGAACGCGCCCGTCGCGGGCAGGGCGAGGTCGTCGGCCACGGCCGAGATGTCGCCGAGGTCGAGGGCCGCCTTGTCGGCTGCGACGCGGTTGGCGTCGGTCAGCGCGATGTCGGAGACCTCGGCCGTGGTGAGGGCACGGTCGTAGATGCGGAAGTTGCGGAGCTTGCCCTTGAGGCTGTTGTCGGCGGCGTAGCTGGACTCGCCGAGCAGGTTGTTGACCGTGACGCCGGCGCCGATGGAGCCGGGGGTGACGGTGACAGCGGTGTTCTGGCCGACCTGGACGCCGTCCTCGAAGAGGGTGCCGGTCGTCCCGGTCTGCGTGTAGGTCACCGACTTCCACACGCCGCGGGCGAGGTTGCCGCCACTGGTGCGGGCGGTGACCTTCTCGCCGGACCAGTTGGTCGGCGTGATACCGGCGCGGAAGGCGTTGCCGGCGGCGAACAGGTAGCCCGTGCCCGAGCCGGACGTGGCCGAGTTGCCCAGCCCCCAGAGGAAGAACGGAGCGGCCTGGCTCGGCTCGACGTACACGTCCAGGTGCACGGTGATGGCGTCGAGGCCGGCCAGCACGTCGTTGGGCAGCTTCACGTGGTCGTCGACCCCGTCGAGGGTCAGCGCTCCGCCACCCCAGGTGCCGCCGACGAGGGTGCCGTCACGGTCATGGCCGGAGGTGTCCTCGACTGTTGAACCCGAGGTCTGGTCGAGGTCGTAGCGCACCACGAGGCCATCGGTGACGTCCGCGGCCGCAGGTCGCACCGAGGGCAGCAGGAGCAGCAGGGTGCCGACCAGGGCGAGGGCGAGCAAGGCGGACAGTCGGCGTAGGGCTGGGGCGAGCTGCGACATCGTTCCTCCATTTGTGAGCGCTAACAACGGAGTGTGACTGCCGTCACCCCGTGCGTCAACCCCTACGAACAAGGCGGGTGTCGGCCCCGACGGATTCGGCGGAAAGCCTTGACGGGAGAGGAATGTTAGCGCTAACAATCATCCTGTGTCGTCCGTCACATTGCCCCCGTCCCGCTCCGGCCGCCGCCT
>JAKFEI010000486.1:0-2059 GCA_036675765.1 Nocardioides sp.
CTCGTTGCGCTCGGCCCGCCGGACGTAGCGCCAGCCGAGCAGCAGCAGGAACGGGTAGACGACGACGCCGAGCGCCAGCCAGGCCACCGGGATGCCGAGCAGTCGCCGGTCCGCGAGCGAGGGCGCGAGATGGAACAGCAGCGGCACCAGGCCCAGCGTCACGACGAGCAGCCCGATCACCCGCAGCGCGAGCCGCAACTGCTCGGCCAGCAGCGAGCGCAGGTAGAGGTCTCCGAGCGCGGTCTGCTCGGTGACGTCGCCGAGCCGGGTCGCCGTACGACTGGCCGCGGTGTGGCGTGGGGGACCGGTCACCCGCACCCGCTCGGTCATGCTCAGCCGCCTGCCCGGGCCCTGCGGACCAGGACGTCGCGCAGGCCGCGCGTGTGCCGGCGGCTCACCGGCAGCTCGATCTCGCCGACCATCACCGAGGTCCGGCCGCTGTCCGAACGCACCTCGGTCACGTGCGCCAGGGCGACCAGCAGGGAGCGGTGGATCCGGTGGAATCCCGCGTCCGCCCAGTCGTCGGCGAGCGTCGTCAACGGCACCCGCACGAGGTAGTTGTCGCCGGCGGTCGTGTGCAGGCGCGCGTAGTCCCCCTGGGCCTCGACGTGGGTGATGTCGCGGCGATCGACGAAGCGCGTGACGCCTCCGCGCTCGACGGCGACCTGGGTGTCGGTGGCAGGAGCCGGGGCCGCGGTGTCGGCCAGCACTCGTCGTACGGCCTCGGCGAGGCGCTCGGGGCGGACCGGCTTGAGGACGTAGTCGACGGCCCGCAGGTCGAACGCGTCGACCGCGTGCTGCTCGTGGGCCGTCACGAACACGATCGGCGGCGGCTGCTTGAAACGGCTCAGCACCTCGGCGAGCTCCAGCCCGGTCAGGCCGGGCATCTGGATGTCGAGGAAGACGCAGTCGACCTCGCGCTCGCGCAGGGTCCGCAGGCCGTCGGTGGCGGACTGGCAGGCGACGACCTCGCCGATGCGCGGGTCGGCCTCGAGCAGGAAGGTGAGCTCGTCGAGGGCCGGTCGCTCGTCATCGACGACCAGGACGCGGAGCCCGGTCACACCGTCACTCCGGGCGCGAACTTCGGGACGCGCACGATCACCTTGGTGCCGGCGCCGGGTGCGGTCTCCACGACCAGACCGTAGTCGTCTCCGAAGGTCGCGCGCAGGCGTGCGTCGACGTTGCCCAGGCCGATCGAGTCGAGCGCCTCGTCGCCGGCGAGCGCGCGTCGTACCTTCTCCGGGTCCTCGCCGACCCCGTTGTCCTCGACCTCGATGACGGCCTCGTGCCCCCGGTCGTGGGCGTTGATCGTGAGGTGCCCTGCCTGCTCGACGCCTTCGAGCCCGTGGCGTACGGCGTTCTCGACGAGCGGCTGGATGCAGAGGAACGGTACGACGACCGGTAGCACCTCGGGCGCCACGTTGAGCGTGACCTGGAGCCGGTCGCCGAAGCGCGCCTGTTCGAGCAGGAGATAGCGCTCGATGGAGCGCAGCTCCTCGGCGAGCGTCGTGAACTCGCCGTGCCGACGGAAGGAGTACCGGGTGAAGTCGGCGAACTCCACCAGCAGGTCGCGCGCCCGGTCCGGGTCGGTGCGGACGAAGCTGGCGATCGCGTTGAGCGAGTTGTAGACGAAGTGCGGGCTGATCTGGGCGCGCAGGGCCCGGATCTCGGCCTCGATCATCCGGTTGCGGTGGGCGTCGAGCTCGGCGAGCTCGAGCTGTCCCGACACCCACTGCGCGACCTCCTCGGTGGCCCGGACCAGCCCGGCGGTCATGCTCGGCGCGAACGCCTGGACCGTCCCGAGCACGCGCCCTTCGACGATCAGCGGACTCGCCACCCCGGACCGGACCGGACACCCGTTGGTGGTGCACCCGAGCTGCCCGCGGTCGACCGTGCGGGTGCTGCCGCGCTCGATCGTCAGCAGTCCGACGACGGCCGCCTGGTCGAGGTGGTGGTTGCCGACGCCGTCCCAGGCCAGGACCGCCTCGGTGTCGGTGATCGCCATGGCCGGGGTGCCGAGCAGGTTGCGCAGGTGCTTCACCGCCCGCTCGGCACTCGC
>JAKFEI010000473.1:0-2051 GCA_036675765.1 Nocardioides sp.
CGAATCCTGGCCTGGTGCGCTGTCGTGCTCATCCTCGGACACATCGCCGGCCTGGTCGCCCGCGAGGGGTTCGACGTCTATGAGACCAAGTACGGGCTGATCCGGCAGTTCGACCTGAACGCCGAGGGCAACCTCGCCGCGTGGTTCTCCTCGTTCCTGCTGATCTGCTCGGCTGCGCTGTGCCTGCTCGTGGCCCAGGTGCGCCGTCTCCGGCAGGAGGCCATCGCGGGCCGCTGGGCGATCCTGTCGGCGTTCCTGCTCGTGATGGCGATCGACGAGACCGCGCAGCTCCACGACATGGCCAGCCGTCCGCTCCGCAACGGCCTCGGCCTGGACTTCGGCGTCCTCTACTTCGCCTGGCTGATCCCCGCCCTGCTCATCGTCGGCGGCGCGGCGTTCTACTTCGCACCGGTGGTGCGCAACCTGTCCGACGCCATCCGGCCGCAACTCATCATTGCGGTGATCGTCTACCTCTCGGGTGCGGTCGGCTTCGAGATGGTCGGTGGCAGCGTCGTCGACGAGGGGCGCCAGTCGCTGACCTATCTCGCCGTGATGACGGTCGAGGAGAGCCTCGAGATCCTGGGCGGGTTCCTGTTCCTCACCGCCCTGCTGAACCAGGTGCGCGAGTTGCGCCCGGCCCTGGTCCTGCGCTGGACCGGCGCGCTGCCGGAACTCACCCTCGCCGAGGACCGCGCGGCCTCACCGACGGAGTTCTGAGCCGCCGCTCGTACGACGGCGGGCGAGCACCGGGCGCAGCACCAGCAGGATCACCAGCGCACCACCGCCACCGAGTCCCCACCAGACCGCGTTGTCACGGGCGTCGGCGAGCAGGTCGGCGCGCTCCCGCGGCACCTTGGCCCGCGGTACGACGTCCGCCTCATGGCCTTCGGCGCCCATCCCGTTGACGTCACGGAGGATCGCCTCCACCGGTTGTACGACGCCGTACCCGGTCAGCGGGCTCGCGCCGTCGCTGTTGCCGCTGGCCGTGCCCTCGAGGCGTGCCTCGAGCTGCCGCGCCGTGTCACCGCGGTGGACCGACCAGACGACGGCCGCGACGCCGGCGACCTGTGCGGCCGCCCAGTGGGTGGACACCGTGGTGACCACGCACCACGCGCCGTTGAGCCCCTTGGAGACGGACCCGGTGCCGGGTGCGGCGAGGTCGATGCCCGAGTTGCGGAGCACACCGTCGGTCGGCGTCGAGACGCCCACGGAGACGACGCCGTCGCCGCCGGCCGGCCAGACGTCCGCGACCGCGTCCTCGCCCGGCGAGGCATCGTCGTTGGCGTAGGAGTCGAGGAAGGAGTCGTCTTTCGCCGGCCGGTCGCCCGCGGCCGCGATGACCAGTACGCCGGACGCGACCAGCGCTGCCACGGCCTTCTCCAGGGAATCGGTGTGCAGCACCTCCATCGGGATCACCACGATGGTCGGACCCTTGAGGGCCCCGCTGCGCCGCCGGGCGGTGACCTGCCTCAGGTGCTGTTCGAGGGCGTCCGACATCGGGACCAGGAGCCCGTCCTGGTCCTCGCCGCGCGGCACGTTGTAGAACGGTTCGTCGACCAGGTGGGCGCCGGGGGCGATGCCCACGGGCACAGCCGGCTTCGGCTGGTTCGGTCCGGCGATGATCCCGCCCACGATCAGCCCGTGCGGGCTCTTCACCGGCGACGGACCGCGCTGGCCCAGACCCGAGATGCCGCTGTCCACGACGACCACGGTCACCCCCTCACCCGGACGCTTGCCTGCCCTGCGCGCCTGCGACCAGGCTTGCGGGACCTGCAGTGCCTCCATGGCGGTGTTCTCGCCGGTGACCGGACGCTCCACGTCGTCGTCGGGGGACACGGAGCCACACTCCGGACCCTCCGCGGCCTCGGCGGCCCGGTGCGCCGCCGACACCCCGGGGACCAGCAGGATCGGCACGCAGGAGATCGCCACCAGCGAAGCGATCAGCGGTCGTCGTACGGTCACGAACACGTGTTCTTGTCCTCGTCGGCCTTCGACGGCGAGTTCGTCGTCGGCGGGCACAGGGCGGCGAGGACCGACAGGTCCGCGCCGGG
>JAKFEI010000004.1:0-2044 GCA_036675765.1 Nocardioides sp.
GGCGAGCCGCGCCTGGACCTGCTGGCGTGGCTGGTCGCCGGCATGTGCGTCCTCCCCGTCGTCACGTCCCTGATCGGCATCGGCCAGAACTGGCTGACCTCGACCATCGGGAACTCCGCGATGGCCGACCTGCGCGGCGACCTGTTCGAGCACCTGCAGCGGATGGAGCTGGCGTTCTTCACCGCCACCAAGACCGGCGCGATCCAGTCCCGGCTGTCCAACGACGTCGCCGGCGTCCGGACCGTCCTGACCGACACCGCGACGACGATCGTGCAGAACTCCGTGACCGTCGTCGCGGCGTTCGCCGCGATGGTCGTGCTGTCGTGGCAGCTCACGATCCTGACGCTGATCCTGATGCCGCTGTTCGTGTTCCTGCAGCTGCGCGTCGGCCGCCGCCGCCAGCGGCTGGCGCGACGCACCCAGGAGTCGCTGTCGGAGATGACCGCGATCACCGAGGAAGCCCTGTCGGTGAGCGGCATCCTGCTCGCCAAGGTCTTCAACCGCTCCGAGTCGGAGGTCGACCGGTACCGCGAGGCCAACCACCGCCAGACCCGCCTGCAGGTCGAGCAGGCGATGACCGGCCGCTCGTTCTTCGCGGTGGTGCAGACCTTCTTCGCCATCACGCCGGCGCTGATCTACCTCGCGGCGGGGTGGATCATCACCGGATCGCTGCCGGCCGGCGAGGACGCCCTGACCGCGGGCACGCTGGTCGCGTTCACCACCCTGCAGGGCCGTCTGCAGATGCCGTTGCTGCAGCTGATGCGGGTGTCCCTGGACGTGCAGACCTCGCTGGCGCTGTTCCGCCGGATCTTCGAGTACCTCGACCTCGAGCCCGCGATCACCGAGCGCCCCGGCGCCATCACGCTCGAACCGGACCGCCTGCGGGGCCGCGTCGAGTTCCGTGACGTGCGCTTCCGGTACCCCGAGCCGCGTTCGCTGTCCGGCACCGTCAACCGCGACCGGTTCGGCGACACGGGCGTCCGGATCGGCGGGGATCCACGCGCGGAGGGCCCGGACGCAGGGCCGACCTGGGCGCTCGACCACGTCTCGCTGGTGGTCGAACCGGGCGAGCTGGCCGCCATCGTGGGCCCCTCGGGGAGCGGCAAGACCACGGCGACGTACCTCGTCCCGAGGTTCTACGACGTCACCGAGGGCGCCGTACTCATCGACGGGTACGACGTCCGCGACCTCACCCTGTCCTCGCTCGCCGACGCGGTCGGGATGGTGACCCAGGAGCCGTACCTCTTCCACGGCACCATCCGCGACAACATCGCCTATGCCCGGCCGTCCGCGACCGCCGAGGAGATCGAGCAGGCCGCCCGCGACGCCAACATCCACGACCGGATCCTCAGCTTCGCCGAGGGCTACGAGACGATCACCGGCGAGCGCGGCTACCGGCTCTCCGGGGGCGAGAAGCAGCGCCTCGCCATCGCCCGGGTGCTGCTGAAGGACCCGGCCATCCTGATCCTCGACGAGGCCACGTCGGCCCTCGACAACGAGACCGAACGACTCGTCCAGGAGGCACTCGAACGTGCCACCCGCTCCCGCACCACCATCGCCATCGCCCACCGCCTGTCGACGATCCGCTCGGCCGACGTGATCTTCGGCCTCGAGGACGGCCACCTGGTCGAACGCGGCACCCACGACGACCTGATCGCCGCCGGCGGCCTCTACAAGAGGTTGTACGACGAGCAGTTCTCCCGCGCCCCGCTCCCCACCGGTGCGGGCGACCCTCGACGCGCCGACATCCCCCTGTAGCCGGTGGTTCGTCGTACCAACCGAATTCGTCACATTTCCCGTCGCGGAACGACAAATTCGGTTGGTGAACCGCGGCCCTACGGACCACTTCAGCTCACGAGAGTCAGCCCAGGCCGAGGATTCGGGCCGCCTCCAGCGCGACGTACAGCTCGGCGGCGTCCACCGGCCGCGCGAGGTCACGTCCGGTGACCTCCTCGAGCCGTCGTACCCGGTAGCGGACGGTGTTGCGGTGCACGTGCAGTGCCTTCGCCGCGGTGGACGTGGAGCCGCCGCCCTCCAGCCACGC
>JAKFEI010000029.1:0-2039 GCA_036675765.1 Nocardioides sp.
GCCTGCCAGGTCCGCGTGTGCTCGTCGATCCAGGTGTCGAGCCCGGAGAGGACGTCGGGCACCGAGCCGACCCCGACGCCGTCCTTGCGTCCGGTCGGGACGTAGGTGGCCTGCTTGAGCAGGTCGAAGGACGACGCGTGGCGCAGCAGGCCGAGCGCGACATCGGCGCCGCTGGGCTGGGCATCGGCGAACTGGAGACCGGCCGTGCGCCAGAGGTCCGCGGTGAACAGCTTGTTGCCGATCCCGAGGTCCGTGACCGCCACGGGCGACGCGGCCAGGGTCGTGCGGGAGACGTCGACGTGGTGTGCGGCGGCGTACGGCGCGTCCAGGACCCAGCCGACGGTGTCCGGCTCCTTCATCTGGCCGACCACCAGCGGCGAGCCGGACGCCTCGTGCGCCGTCACCAGCCGGGCCACGCCCGTCAGCAGGAAGTCGTCGCCGCCGCTGGCGACGACCACGAGCTCGCCGCGGGCGGACGCGATGCCGGCGTTGCGCGCGGCCGCGAGGGTCCGCTGGGCCTTGCCACGGACCCGGATCCGCCAGTCGGCGGCGGCGTGGCCCCGGGCGATGTCCAGCACCTTTTCATGGCGGCCGTAGGGCACCACGACGATGTCGAGGTTGCGGTGGGTCTGGGCCCGCAGGGCGTCCAGGCAGGGACCGATCCGGGTGGTCTCGTCGTCGCTGAGCGGGAGGACCACCGAGACCCGCGGGCCGGGAAAGCCCATGCGGAAGCGACGCGTCGCACGACCAACGGGGCCTCGCAGCCGTCCGGGGCCCGACTTCGCGAGCCGGATCAGGGACTGCCGGGCTCGCGCGCGGTCGTAGGCCAAGAGGGATCCTTCGGGTACGGCGGACGGTCGACTGACGGGTTGTCGTGAATCCTAACGATCCGATCGACCCACCCGCGGGTCGGCGTCACCGAGCCCGGTGAACCGTGGCGTCAGACCGCCTTGCGAGCGCTCCCGCGGGTACGCGACTCCATCAGCTGCCACTCGGCCTGCAGGACGTCGAGCTCGGCCTCGAGCTCGGCAACCCGTACGACAGCCTGGCCGGCGCGCTCCTCGGCGTCGGTGAGCCGCTCGCCGAGACGCTCGGCGACCCGCTGGGCCTCCGCGGCCTGGTCGTGGGCGTCCGCGAGCTCCTGGCGGGCGTCGGCCAGTTCCGAAGCCGCGTCGCCGAGGCGCTTCTCGAGCCGCGAGATGGTGGCGTCGCGCTTGGCGAGCTTGCCGGTCATGTCGGCTGCGAACTCGACGTTCTCCGCCGTTCGGACCTCGGTCAGGTCGGCGTAGGCCCGGGCCTGGCCGGCGCGGTCGCGCGCAGCATCGTGACGCGTGGCGATCAGTTCGGTGTGGGCGATCTTGAGAGCGGCCGCGCCGAGGACCACGGAGCCCGCAGCAGCGACGGTGACCAGCAACCAGGAACCGGTCACGGCGGTACCCGCGACGGCCAGCGCCGCGAGCGTGAGGAGAGCGACGGCCACCAGGAGACGAGTGGACCGCTGACGACGACGGTTGCCGGCGGGGGAAGTCATACCCGCACGGTAAGCCTCCGGCACCGGATGAGACGGACGACACGCTTGACACAACTGTCACAACAGTCACACGGGTTGCAACGGCGCCGGTGGCAGGCGCGACCGGTCAGCGCGGTTCGGGGTCGTCCTCGCGCACCCGGCACGCCCGCTCGAGCAGCAGGGCCGCCACCGCTGCGGCCAGCGCGCAACCGGCGGCGATCAGCGACCTCACCAGTCGCTCGTCCGCGAACTCGGCCGGATCGCCGATCCAGCTGATCGCGTAACCGAGGTACCCGCCGGCCACGAGCGCGCCCACCAGGGCGCTCGCCCTGGCCAGCACCAGCCGGTTGACCGCCTTGTGTGCCTCGAGCCGCTCCCGTCGTACATGGACGGCCCGGTGGGTCGCCCAGGCGACGTAGCCCAGGATCGCCGCGAGCAGGAGCAGTGCCAGTGGCTGCGGTGCCGTCACGAGAGGCGGTACGACGCCCAGTCGCTCACAGAGCGGATGGACCGCCCAGCCACCGACCAG
>JAKFEI010000053.1:0-14186 GCA_036675765.1 Nocardioides sp.
GTCGATGGCCTTGCGGGTGGCGTTGACCAGCTCCATCGTGCGGGCGACCACGACGTTGAAGCGGTGCGCCTCGAGCAGGTGGGCAGCGTCGTTGACGGTCTTGTGCGTCACCTTGCGCAGCGCGATGTCACCACCAGCCACGTCCACACCCGGATCGGACGTCACGTCGCCGGACAGGCGCCAGGCACGCTGCAGGAACTTCGCCGAACCGGCCGGCGACATGTCGGCCCAGTCGATGTCGTCCTCGGGCGGGCTGGCGAAGACCAGGGTCAGGCGCACCGCGTCGACCCCGAACTTCTCCAGCTGCTCACCGAGGTTCACCCCGTTGCCGAGGGACTTGCTCATCTTGTGACCGTCGTTGATGACCGTGCCCTGGGAGAGGTACGCCGAGAACGGCTCGTCCCAGTCGATCAGGTCCATGTCGCGCAGGACCTTGGTGAAGAAGCGTGCGTAGAGCAGGTGCAGGACGGCGTGCTCGGACCCGCCGATGTACAGGTCGATGGGACCCCAGGCGTTGGCCAGGGTCGTGTCGAACGGCCGCGTCGCGTCGTGCGGGGAGAGATAGCGGAAGAAGTACCAGGACGAGTCGACGAACGTGTCCATCGTGTCGGTGTCCCGCAGCGCAGGCCCGCCACACGTCGGGCAGTTGACGTTGACCCAGTCGGTAGCGGCACCCAGCGGCGAGGTGCCCTTGGGCTTCAGGTCGGCGCCGCGCAGCTCGGGCAGCTCGACGGGCAGCTGGTCCTCGGGAACCGGCACCTCGCCATCGACCGGGCAGTGGATGATCGGGATCGGCGCACCCCAGTAGCGCTGGCGCGACAGCAGCCAGTCACGCAGCCGGAAGTTCACGGTCCGCTCGCCGCGGCCCTTGGCCTCGAGCCAGTCGATGATCGCGGCCTTGGCCTCGGCGATCGCCAGGCCGTCGAGCGAGATCTCGTCGTTGGCCGAGTTGATCGCCGGACCCGTACCGGTGAAGGCATCGCCCTCGAAGTCCTCGGGCGGCTGGACGGTCCGGATGATCGGCAGGTCGTACGCCGTCGCGAACTCCCAGTCGCGCTGGTCCTGGCCGGGGACGGCCATGATCGCGCCGGTGCCGTAGTCGGCCAGCACGTAGTCCGACGCCCACACCGGGATCTCCCGGCCGTCGACCGGGTTGACCGCGTGGACGCCGAGGAAGACACCCGTCTTCGGTCGGTCGGTGGCCAGTCGGTCGATGTCGGAGGCCTTGCGGATGCCGTCGAGGTAGGCCTCGTACTCCGCCCGGATCTCGTCGGTCACGAGCGCGGCGGCCAGTGGCGCATCGGCCGCGACCACCATGAACGTCGCACCGAAGAGCGTGTCGGGACGCGTGGTGAAGACGTCGATCTCCTGGTCGGTGCCGACCACGGGGAACGTGACGTGCGCACCTTCGGACCGGCCGATCCAGTTGCGCTGGGCGTTGATGACCTTGCCGATCCAGGTGCCCTGCATGTCATCGAGGGAGTCGTGCAGCTCCTGGGCGTACTGGGTGGTCTTGAAGTACCACTGCGTCAGCTCGCGCTTGGTGACCTCGGCGCCGCAGCGCTCGCAGGTGCCGTCGGCCAGGACCTGCTCGTTGGCGAGCACGGTCTGGTCATTGGGGCACCAGTTGACCGGGCTGTTCTTGCGATAGGCCAGGCCCTGCTCGCGGAACTTCAGGAACAGCCACTGGGTCCACTTGTAGTACTCGGGGTCCGAGGTGTGCAGGCGACGTGACCAGTCGAAGCTGATGCCGTAGCGCTTCATCGACGCGAACTGCGTCTCGATGTTGGCGTAGGTGTACGTCGCCGGGTGCTCGTTGTTCTTGATGGCGGCGTTCTCGGCGGGCAGCCCGAAGGAGTCCCAGCCCATCGGGTTGAGCACCTCGTACCCGCGGAACCGCCAGTAGCGGGAGATCACGTCGTGCAGGGCGAACACCTCGGCGTGACCCATGTGCAGGTCGCCGCTCGGGTACGGGAACATCGTCAGCGCATAGCGCTTCTCGCGCTCACCGGACACGACGGCAGCGTCGTCGGCACGGAAGGGGTCGAGCTCCTCCCAGACCGGAAGCCACTTCTCCTCGACGGCATGGACGTCGTAGTGGACCTCTGCCGTCGGAGGCGAAGGCACAGAAGAGGGCGCGACCGTTTCACTCACGGCCAAAGGATAGTCGTGACGAGACCCGGGTCAGGCCACGGCCTCACCCGTCTGGACGCGCCACAGGGCGGCGTAGCTGCCCCCGAGCGCGACCAGCTCGTCGTGGGTGCCCGCTTCGGCGACCCGACCACCGTCCAGCACCCAGATCCGGTGGGCATGCCGGACAGTGGAGAGCCGGTGCGCGACCACGATCGTGGTGCACCGCTCGGCCGCTCGGCGCAGGGATGACTGGATGGCAGCCTCGGTCTCGTTGTCCACCGCGCTGGTGGCTTCATCGAGCACCAGGATGGCCGGGTCGCGCAGCAGGGCGCGGGCCAGCGCGATCCGCTGGCGCTGGCCACCGGACAGGGTGATCCCGCGCTCCCCCACCCACGTGTCGTACCCGTCGGCCAGGCCCTCGATGAAGTCGGCGACGGCGGCGGCATCGGCGGCCTCGCGGATCTCGGACTCCGTAGCGCCCGGACGGCCGTAGGCGATGTTCTCGCCGATGGTGCCCGAGAAGAGATAGACGTCCTGGGCGACGTACCCCATCGAACCGCGCAGCGAGTCCCAGTCGAGCTCCCGCACGTCGGCGCCGTCGAGCAGCACCTGGCCCTCGCGGGCGTCGTCGAAGCGCAGCACCAGCCGCAGCAACGTGGACTTGCCGGCACCGGTGGAGCCGACGATGGCGTGCGTCTCGCCAGCGGGTACGACGAGGTCGATGCCGTGCAGGACATCCGGCCCGTCCGCGTACCCGGCCCGGACGCCGCGCAGCTCGACCCGACCCCGCACGGGCTTCGCGAGGCTCGCGGTCCCGGCCGGCACCGTCACCGGCTCGTGGAGCAGCGCGAGGATGCGGGCGGTCGACGCGCGACCGCGCTGGTAGAGGTCGAGCACCTCGGCGACGTCGGTCATCGGCCAGAGCAGGCGCTGCGTCATGAAGACCAGCACGGAGTAGAGGCCGAGCTCCAGGTCGCCCCGCAGCGTCGCCCAGCCGCCGAGCAGCAGGGTGCAGGTGAAGCCGGCGAGGATCGCCATCCGCACCAGGGGCACGAACGCCGCCGACGAGCGGATCGCCCGGACGTTGGCGTCGCGGTACGCCGCCGACACCCCCTCGATCCGTTCCCGCTCTCGGTCCTCGGCGGTGAAGGCCTTGATGGTCGCGATGCCGCCCAGGTTGGCGCTGAGCGCACCGGACAGGTCGGCGACTGCCGAACGAACCTTGTCGTAGAGCGGCTCCAGCCGCTTCTGGAAGAGCAACGAGCCCATCACGATGATCGGGATCGGGAGGAAGGCGTAGAGCAGCAGCTCCCACGACGCGATCGCGAAGACGGCCCCGACGAGCACGATGTTGAGGAAGGTCTGCAGGATCGCGGGGAAACCGACGTCGAGGAACCGCTCGAGCTGGTTCACGTCGTCGTTGAGCGTCGCGAGCGTCGTGCCCTGCGGCCGCGACTCGTGCCAGCCGAGGTGCAGGTGCTGGGCGTGGTCGTAGGCGTCGACCCGGAGCTCGTGCTCGACGGTCTGCGCCAGTCCGCGCCACAGCAGGCTGGCGACGTACTCGGAGGCGGACTCGATGACCCACACGACGACGTTGAACGCGGCGATCCACGCGAGCTGGGCGTACCGCGACTCGACCCCCAGCAGGTCGCCGGCGAACGAGTCCGACCCGCGTACGACGACGTCGACCGCCGCCCCGATGAGCAGCTCGGGCATCACGTCGGCGACCTTGTTGATCGTCGACATCAGGACCGCGAGCAGGAACCGTCCCCGCAGTCGGTCGTAGCGATCCCACAACGCGCGGAGCGGACGATCAATGGGCGCGATGGACTGCACGGCACTCCCGGGTTCGACAACTGGTTAGGCGAACCTTACTGTCGCGCGTCTGCCTGCCCGCGCTCGGCCTCGGACCCGGCGAACCACTACCGTGCCGTCCATGACCGCCAGCGATCTCTCGTCCATGTTCCGCCTCGACGGCAAGGTCGCCGTCGTCACCGGCGCCAGCTCCGGGCTCGGCGTCGACTTCGCGAAGGCCCTCGCCGAGGCCGGCGCCGACGTCGCCATCGGCGCCCGTCGCGTCGAGCGCCTCGCCGACACCGCCGCACTCGTCGAGGCCGCCGGCCGGCGCGCGTTGAGCGTGGCGACCGACGTGGCCGACCCGGCGTCGTGCCAGGCGCTCGTCGACGCCGCGATGGCCGAGTTCGGCCGGGTCGACATCCTCATCAACAACGCCGGCGTGGGCACCGCCGTCCCGGCGACGCGTGAGACGCCCGAGCAGTTCCGTGATGTGATCGACATCAACCTCAACGGCAGCTACTGGATGGCGCAGGCCTGCGGCCGGGTGATGCAGCCCGGTTCCAGCATCATCAACATCTCCTCGGTCCTCGGCCTCACGACCGCCGGACTCCCCCAGGCGGCCTATGCCGCCTCGAAGGCAGCGATCATCGGCCTCACCCGCGACCTGGCCCAGCAGTGGACCGGACGCAAGGGCATCCGCGTGAACGCGATCGCACCGGGCTTCTTCCTCTCGGAGATGACCGACTCGTACCCGCCGGGCTACCTCGAGTCCCAGCAGGCGCGGATCCCCGCGGGCCGCAAGGGCGACCCGCGGGAACTCGCGGCAACTGCTGTGTTCCTGGCGTCCGACGCCGCCGGCTACATCACCGGCCAGACGCTCGCCGTCGACGGCGGAATGACGATCACCTGATCAGCATCTGATCAGCACCTGATCAGCGGCCCGCGTAGACCACCACGACGGACGGACGCGGGAACGCGTCGGTGTGCGGCCACGTGCTGGCCTGGTCCTCGAACGTGGCGCCGTCGATCTCGCCGGGGTGCTGGACCGCGACGAAGAGCGAGCGGTCGTTGTCGGTGACCAGCGGGCCACACGCCTCCGCGCCCTTGGGCACGGTGCAGATCTGCTGCACCTGGCCGCGGTTCGGACCAGCCACGGGCACCCGGAAGACACCGTCGTTGCTGCCGAGGACGTTGCCGTCGGTGGAGATCCACAGGTTGCCGGTCGAGTCGAACGCGACGTTGTCCGGGCAGCTGATCGGGCTCACCTTGGTCTTGTCGAAACCGCCGAACCAGGTCTCCGGCGCGGCCGGGTCACCGCACACCAGGAACAGGTCCCAGGTGAACGTGGTGGACGCGTGGTCGTTGCCGCCCGGCGTCATCTCGAGCACGTAGCCGTTGCGGTTGCCCTTGGCGCTGGTCAGCGGTGCGCCGATGCTCGCCCGGACCAGCGAGGAAGCCAACGGGTTGGCCTCGTCGGTGGAGTACTTCACGCCGCGGTCCGAGTTGTTGGTCAGGGCGGCGTAGACCTTGCCGTTGACCGGGTTGGCCTCCACGTCCTCAGGCCGATCCATCTTCGTCGGCGCGACCTTGTCGGCGGCGAGACGGGTGAAGATCAGGACGTCGGCGACGGACATGCCGGGCACGAACGACTGGGTGTCGCTGGCGAGCGGCAACCAGGTACCGGTGCCGTCGAAGACGCCGTCCTCGGTGCCGTCGCCGACCAGCCTGGCGACGTACAGCGTGCCCTTGGTGAGCAGCGTCAGGTTGTGCTGCTTCGCAGACCGGGATCCGCTGGCGTCGTACTTGTCGGCCGAGACGAACTTGTAGAGGTAGTCGCCGCGCTCGTCGTCACCCATGTACGCGACGGCGTACCCGTCGTTCGAGATGGAGATGTTGGCACCCTCGTGCTTGAAGCGACCCAGCATCGTGTGCTTCACCGGGGTGGACGTCGGGTCGAACGGGTCGACCTCGACGATCCAGCCGAAACGGTGCGGCTCGTGCGGCTCCTTCGACAGGTCGAAGCGGGGGTCCACCGTCGCCCAGCCCCGGCCGGCGCCGGTGACGCCGTAGCGCGCGTACTGCGCGGTGTAGCGAGCGTCGAGCCCTGCACCCTTGTCGAAGTACTGGTTGAAGTTCTCCTCGCCCGACAGGACCGTCCCCCACGGCGTGGTGCCGCCGGCACAGTTGTTGAGCGTCCCCAGGACGTGGCGTCCCGCCGGGTCAGCCGTGGTCTGCAGGCGGGCGTCTCCGGCCGCAGGACCGACGAGGTCGAACGTCGTGGCGTCGTGGATGCGGCGGTTCTCACGGGCCTGGCCGAGCCCGGCGCGCTTCCAGGAGCCCGGACGGTTGTGCCGGCGGACGCGGACCACCGAGATGCCGTGGTTGGCGATCGCGATGCGCTTGATCTCGTCAGCGGTGTACGCGCCCGTCGGGAACATCAGGTTCTCGTCGGTGTACTCGTGGTTCACGACCAGGAGCGCCTCGTCGTCGTTGAGCGGCAGCAGGCCGACGTAGTCGCAGTTGTAGCCGAACTGCTTGCGGGTGGAGGCCACCGTCTGGGCGTGGACGTCGAAGTCGGGAGCGCCCTTGACCACCGGGTCACCCCAACCGATCACGACGCGGTGCTCGAAGCCCTTCGCGGTGGTGAAGGCGTCGCGCTTGTTGGGTTCGACAGGAGCGAAGGTCGCCGTGCCGAAGACGCCCGTACCCGTCGGCGCGCCGGGACGCTGCGCCGTCGCCCCACCTGCGGCTGCGGCACTGCCAGCCTGCACGACGCCGCCCACGATGAGGGCGCCGGCCGTGACGGCACCGCCGCGCAGCACGCTGCGCCGGCCGACGGCCTTGACGATCTCGTCCTGGATGTGGGGGTTGTCGGTCTGGTTCGGAACCGGGTGGTCGCAGGCGTTGCCGCACTTGAAGAGGCAGGTCATGTAGGAGCGCGAACCATGCCGGGTGGCTGTCGGGGCGAGCGACAGGAGCGGGCGGTTCTCGGGGCGCACTGTGGTCATGGCCGCAGCCGACCAGTCGCCGGTGAACCCCTCCGGGCCAGCAGGTGGCGTGTCGGTGAAGTGCGGAAGGCCCGTGCCTGATGGCCGGCGCGGCACGGCATGATGACGCCCATGGACCCCCGACCCACCGGATCGGCACGGGAGGTGGCGGGCGTCTTCCTGCGCCTCGGGGTCATCGCCTTCGGCGGCCCGGCCGCCCACGTCGCACTGATGCGCGAGGAGTTCGTACGACGGCGCGCGTGGGTCACCGACCAGCGGTTCGCGGACCTGATGGGCGCGACCAACCTGATCCCGGGACCCAACTCGACCGAGCTCGCAATGCACCTGGGCCACGAGCGGGCGCGCTGGCGCGGCCTGGTGCTGGCCGGCCTCGGCTTCATCCTCCCGGCGGCGTTGATGGTCACCGCGCTGGCCTGGGCCTACGTCGAGTACGGCGACACGCCTGCCATCGAAGGTGTCCTGTACGGCGTCGTGCCGGTCGTCGTGGCGATCATCGCCTGGGCGCTGGTCGGTCTCGGGAAGACGGTGCTCAAGTCGCTGTGGCTCGCCCTCCTCGCGGCGGCCGCCCTGGCGTCGTACCTGCTCGGGGTCAACGAACTCATCGTGCTCTTCGCCGGCGCCCTGCTGGCCGCCGTCGCGCAGGCAGGCCAGGCGCTGTTCCGCGGCCGGGGCGAGCGACACCACCTGCTCGGGATCCCGCTGCTCGCCGGCTCCCCCGTCTTCACCGATCCGACCGGCACGCAACTGGCCCAGCTGTTCTTCACGATGCTCAAGATCGGCTCGGTGCTCTACGGCAGCGGCTACGTCCTGCTGACCTTCCTCGAGGGCGACTTCGTCGACCGCCTCGGCTGGGTCACCCAGCAGCAACTGATCGATGCCGTGTCGATCGGGCAGGTGACGCCCGGGCCGCTCTTCACGACCGCGACCTTCCTGGGCTACGTCATCGCCGGTTTCCCCGGCGCGTTCCTGGCCACGGTGGCGATCTTCCTGCCGTCGTTCATCTTCGTCGGCCTGCTCACCCGCCTCGCTGACTGGCTGCGGTCCCGGGCGTGGACGTCGGCACTGCTCGACGGCCTCAACGCCACAGCCCTGGCGCTGATGGCGGGCGTCTCACTGCAACTCGGACGGACCTCGCTGGTCGACCCACTGACGGTCGCGCTGTTCGTCGCCACCCTGGTGCTGCTCTGGAGGACGAAGCTCAACAGCGTGTGGTTCATCGCCGCGGGCGCGCTGGTGGGCGTCGCCCACGTCCTCATCTGACCGGGTGGTGACTCGTGATCGAGATCCGGTTGAAGGCATTCATCGTGATGGCCACCCAGGCCACCGCGGCATAGGCCGCGTCGCCCAGCACGGCACGTGCCTCGTCCTCGACATAGCGCCGCTCGAGGAGTTCGGGCAGTTGCGTGATCGATTCGGCCAGCTGCAACGCGGCCTGCTCCTGCTCGGTGAACAGGCTGGTCTCCGCCCAGGTCGACAGGACCGCGAGCCGCCGCTCCGTCTCGCCGGCCTCGACGGCCTGGCGGTGGTGCAGGTCGAGACAGTAGGCACAACCGTTGATCTGGGAGACCCGCATGTTGATCAGCTCGACGAGGATCCGTCCGATCCCGGCAGCCTCGGCCGCGTCACCCGCGGCCTGGGAGAGACCGGTGGCGGCCTGGTAGACCGCCGGTGCGGCCTTGTCGAGGTAGAAGGCCTTCTTCACGCGACGGGATCCGTGATGTCGTCGTACTCCGGGTGCTTGGTCAGCCACCGCGCGACGTAGGGGCAGTGCGCAATGATCCGCTTGCCCTGGGCGCGTACGTCGGCGAGGGCGAACTCCACGAGCCCACCGGCGAGCCCACGGCCGCCGTACGCGTCGTCGACCTCGGTGTGGACGAAGTCGACGTGGACGTCGTCGGGCAGCCGGTACTGCGTGAAGCCGGCCAGAACGTCGACGTCCCGGATCTCGTAACGACGGAGATCCGGGACGTGGACGTAGGTGATGGTGCTGTTGTCAGGGGCCTCGCTCATGCCCCCAGCATGCCAGCACCCTTTTCAGGACGGGTGGATCAGCGCAGGTCGAACCGGTCTGCGTCCATGACCTTGACCCAGGCGGCGACGAAGTCGTTGACGAACTTCTCCTTCGCGTCGTCGCTGGCGTAGACCTCGGCGAGGGCGCGCAGCTCGGAGTTGGATCCGAAGACCAGGTCGTTGCGGCTGCCGGTCCAGGTCGCACCCGACTCGGTGGTGGCCGTGAAGACCTCCTGCGAGTCGTCGGTGGCGGTCCACGTGGTGCCGAGCTCGAGCAGGTTGACGAAGAAGTCGTTCGTCAGCACGCCCGGGGTCGTGGTGAACACACCGAGGTCGGAACCGTCCCAGTTGGTGCCGAGCACCCGGAGGCCGCCGATGAGGGCAGTCAGTTCGGGCGCGCTCACGCCGAGCAGGTTCGCCCGGTCGATGAGGGTGAACTCGGCAGGGAACTTGCTCGACTTGGCGAGGTAGTTCCGGAAGCCGTCAGCCTTCGGCTCGAGGAAGTTCGTGAGCTCGATGTCAGTCTGCTCCTGGGTCGCGTCGCCGCGGCCTGTCGTCGTGGTCACCGTGACCTCGACACCGCCGGCCTTCGCCGCCTGCTCGATGCCCACCGAACCGGCGATCACGATCGTGTCGGCGAGCGAGGCGCCGTGCGCCGTGGCGATCCCCTGGAGCTTCGACAGCACCGTTGCCAGCTCGGCCGGCTGGTTGATCGCCCACGACTTCTGCGGCTCGAGGGCGATGCGGGCGCCGTTGGCGCCGCCACGCTTGTCGGAGCTGCGGTACGTCGACGCGGACGCCCAGGCGGTCGAGACCAGCTGGGAGACGGTGAGACCCGAGTCGGCGATCGCCTGCTTGAGCGCGCCCACTGCGGCGTCGTCGAGCGGGGTACCGGCGGGGATCGGGTCCTGCCAGATGAAGTCCTCCGCAGGCACCTCGGGGCCGAGGTAGCGGGCCTTCGGGCCCATGTCGCGGTGGGTCAGCTTGAACCACGCGCGGCCGAACGCGTCGGTGAACGCGGCCTGGTCGTCCTTGAACTTGCGCGAGATGGCTTCCATCTCCGGGTCGACCCGCAGCGCGATGTCGGAGGTCAGCATCCGCGGCTCCCGCTTGCCGTCGCCGAAGGACTCGGGCACGAGGTCGGCGCCGCCGCCGTTGACCGGGCGCCACTGGTGCGCGCCGGCCGGGGACTTGAAGAGCTCCCACTCGTAGGCGAACAGGATGTGGAAGAACTCGTTGTCCCAGCGGGTCGGGTGGTAGGTCCAGGTGACCTCGAGGCCGGAGGTGATCGCGTCGATCCCCTTGCCCGAGGCGTAGTCCGACTTCCAGCCCAGGCCCTGCTGCTCGATCGTGCCGGCTTCCGGCTCCGCACCGACGAGGTCGGCATCGCCAGCCCCGTGGGTCTTGCCGAAGGTGTGGCCACCGGCGATCAGCGCGACAGTCTCCTCGACCGTCATGCCCATCCGACCGAAGGTGTCCTTGATGTCGACAGCGGAGGCCAGCGGGTCCGGGTTGCCGTTCGGGCCCTCGGGGTTGACGTAGATCAGGCCCATCTGGACTGCAGCGAGCGGGTCCTCGAGGTCGCGCTCACCGGTGTAGCGCTCGTCCTCGAGCCACTCCGACTCCGGACCCCAGTAGATGTCGTCGTCGGCCTCCCACACGTCGGGACGGCCGCCGGCGAAACCTGCGGTCGGGAAGCCCATGTCCTCCATCGCGACATTGCCGGCGAGGATCATCAGGTCGCCCCACGACAGCGAGCGGCCGTACTTCTTCTTCACGGGCCACAGCAGGCGACGGGCCTTGTCGAGGTTGCCGTTGTCCGGCCACGAGTTGATCGGGGCGAAGCGCTGCTGGCCGGTACCGCCACCACCGCGGCCGTCCTGGGCGCGATAGGTGCCGGCCGAGTGCCAGGCCATCCGCACGTACAGCGGGCCGTAGTGGCCGAAGTCAGCCGGCCAGAAGTCCTTCGAGTCGGTCAGCGTCGCAGCGATGTCTGCCTTGACGGCCGCCAGGTCCAGGGCAAGGAATGCGCTCTTGTAGTCGAACTCGCCGCCGTACGGGTCGGTGACGGTCGGGTTCTTCGCCAGGATCTTCAGGTTCAGCTTGTTGGGCCACCACTGGTGGTTCGGTGCTCCCTGGGTGGGGTGGGTGAGGCCACCGTTCATCACGGGGCACTTCGAAGCACCGCCACCGTCCTGGGGCTCATCGATGACCAGGGGGGCAGACTCGTCGGACATGGGTTTCCTTTCGGGAGACCGATCAGGGGCGGGGAGTTGCAGCGGAACAGTCAGGGCACAGGCCCCAATAAATGACCTCGGCCTCGTCGATGACGAAACCGTGGGAGTCGGAAGCGGTCAGGCACGGCACGTGCCCGACCGCGCAGTCCACGTCGGCAATCGACCCGCAGGACCGGCACACGACGTGGTGGTGGTTGTCGTCGGTCCGGGTCTCGTAGCGGGCCACCGAACCGGCGGGCTTGATCCGGCGCACCAGTCCGGCCTCGGTGAGGGTGTGCAGCGAGTCGTAGACCGCCTGGTGCGACACGTCGGGGACGACGGACCGTGACGCCACGATCACCGATTCCGTGTCGGCATGCGGGTGCGTATGGACGGCCTGCAGCACGGCCAGCCGGGGCTGGGTGACACGGAGGTCGACGTCTCGCAGCAGCTGCTGGAAGTCGGGAGCGGTCACGTTCGACAGTCTGCCACTAATCTTGAATGAGTCAAGACTGGCCTCGGCGCGTCCCCGATCTCCTTGCCCACGGCGCGAGCCGATAACGTCACGCCATGGCACACCAGATGAGGGTCCGACGCGCCTTCGCCCGCGGCGCACTGCGTACGACGAGGTGGCGCCTCGTGGGCGAGGTACCCCCGACCGGCATCCTCGTCGGCGCTCCGCACACCTCGAACTGGGACTGGGTCGCGATGCTGTTGATCGCCTGGTCCGGCGGCCGGAGCCCCCAGGTCCTGATCAAGGAGAGCTTCTTCAAGGGGCCCATCGGCTGGTTGATGCGCAAGACCGGCGGCATCCCGCTGGACCGCAAGAACCCGGGTGCCACGATCCGCGCACTGCTCGAGGAAGCCGCGGGCGACGAGCCGTTCCTGCTCGTCATCGCCGCCGAGGGCACGCGCGGCAAGGGCGAGTACTGGAAGCCCGGCTTCTACCGGATCTCCCAGCAGACCGGCCTGCCGATCAGCCTCGGCTTCATCGACTCCCCCACCCGCACCCTCGGCATGGGCCCGACCTTCAGTCCGTCGGACGACGTCGTCGCCGACATGGACTTCGTGCGCGCCTTCTACGCCGACAAGATGGGCGTCCGTCCGGAGAACCGCACCGAACCACGGCTCCGCGAGGAGAACTCAGCGGACTGAGCCGTCGGGGCCTTCAGGGCCCGTGTCACCCTTTGCCCCATGTTCGAGGCCATCGGGTACGTCGGCGCGGCGGGCTCCGCCAGCATGTGGGCGCCGCAGGCCATCCGCGTCGTGCGCCTGCGTCGCGACGTCGAGGCCCTCGCGGGGATCAGTGGGTCGGCGTACGCGATCGCGGTGGCGTTCAACGCACTGCTGGTCGTCTACGGCAGCAGTGCCCACGCGGTGCCCGTGGTGGTGGCCGGCGTCCTCAACCTCGCCTGCGCGACGCTCATCTTCGGCATGCTCCAGCGGGCGAGGCGGCGGGCCACGTGAGCGTTGCCCTGGGTTGGCTGGTGGGCGTCGTCGACGTCGCACAGTTCCTGCCGCATGCTCGTCGCACGATCGACAAGCGCCACGACGCGAAGGCGATGAGCGGCCTGAGCGTGTGGACCTGGACCATCGCGACCGTGCAGGGCCTCGCCTGGATCGTGTACGGCGCCGCGAACGGCCTGCTGCCGATCCTGCTGCCGAACCTGGTGATCACGCCGGTGTGCGCAGGGATCCTCGCGATGCGTCTTGCAGCCCGCCCGAAGGGGGCAGACGGGCCGAACTGAGCGGCGTACTGTGCGGAAGGTCGTCCAGAGCCCAGCAGGAGGTCCCACGTGAGTCGGTTGCGTCAGTCAGCAGTGGTGTTCGTCGGTGCGTTGTCCCTGGCCGGAGGCCTGGTGGCAACGGGTCCTGCTGATGCGGACAAGGGCGGCAGCAACAGCGCCACCGGCACAGGTCGGATCTTCATGGTCAATCCGGTCCAGTCGAGCAACGATCAGGGATTGACCGATCAGAAGGACTCCGCGGGCGCCGTACCAGGCAGTGCGTACGCCGACGCACAACTACGCAACCTCGACGGCTCCGGCTACCTCCGCGGCAAGTGGGTCACCGTGGAGTCGAGCACCGGCACGCCCGCCTTCAGCACGACGAACACGTACCTCTACAACCGCTCGCAGGACCAGTTCGAGCAGGTGATGGCGTACTTCTGGGTCAACCAGGCCCAGGAGTACCTGCAGTCCCTGGGCTTCGACAACATCCTGCACGGGCCATTCCCGGTGAAGATCAACCAGTACGGCGGCGACAACAGCTACCAGACCGACAAGCCGTTCCGCGTGCGACTCGGAAAGGGTGGGGTCGACGACGCCGAGGACGCCGAGGTGATCGTCCACGAGTACGGCCACGCCGTGCACCAGTCACAGGTCCCCGGCTACGGCCAGAGCCTCGAGGCCGGTTCGATCGGCGAGTCCTTCGGCGACTACCTCGCGGTGACCGTCGGGCTCGACGCGGCGGCCACCCACGGCTGGCCGGTCGCCGCTGACCCGTCCTGCCCGATGGACTGGGACGCGACGTCGTACACGGACGCACCGCACTGCATCCGCAGCTTCCACACCGACCTGACCGTCGAGGACAAGATCGACCAGGTCCACCACGACGGCCAGATCTGGTCCCAGGCGCTGTGGGAGATCCGCAACGACTACGTCGCACTGGGCGGGACGACGAAGGACTGGGACCGCACCCTGGTGGCCTCGCAGTTCGACTACGCGCCCGACACGTCCTTCTCAGACGCTGCGGCCGCGACGTACGCCGAGGCGCTGGCCGACGGCCCCGCCTTCGCCGCCGCCGTCAAGGAGCGGTTCGCCGATCGCGGGATCACGTTCTGAGCGGACGCCCCAGCCGACGCCACACAGGATGAGCGCGATCGCGGTCAGCACGTAGAGGTTGCCGGACAGCCCCTGCCAGAAGCTCCAGTCGTACTCGACCCCGTTGCGGAACGGTGCCCACCAGATCGCGCGCGACGCCGCGATGACGACGACGGCACCTGCGACCACCCGCGCCCGGG
>JAKFEI010000495.1:0-14151 GCA_036675765.1 Nocardioides sp.
GTGAAGGTGAGGACAGCGGTGATCGCGACCGGGATGATCATCGCCACCGCGGTGACCATGACCGCGGCCCCGACGGTGGCCTTCGGGTTGAACCGGATGATCCGGAAGGCGCCGTCGTAGATGCTGCCGAGCGTGAGGGGTCGCAGCGGGAACGCCCCGGGCTTGTGGGCAGCGCCCAGCACCAGACCCGGCGGAGGGCCGCCCGCCCGTCCCGCGGTGGGGTACGTCGACCAGGGAGCACCTGCAGCGCCCGGAGCCGGGGGAGCAGCGGTGGCAGCGGCGCCCGGCGGGGCGTAACCGGCGTGGTTCGGCAGCGGGTCTTCCGGCGGCGGGGCACCCGGGGGTGGGTACTGCGACGGGCCGTCGGTCATCGTTCTCCCTCGGATGGCGCGGTGGATCGGGCGGTGCGGACATCCTTGCATCTGCCGTGGAACGGGCTCCGCCAGCAACCTGCCTCGTAAATTTGGTGGGGCCGGGGGGACTCTGCCAAGATGTTCCGGTTGCCCCGATGGGTTTGTCGGGGTGCGAGCAACACCTTGACTTCTGAATCGTGTCTCCCACGCGGAGTGATCGGATCCCTGATCCGGTCTGTGCCGCTGCGAGCGTGTTTCGGTCGTCGACGTTGGTCGCACCGCACGCCACCGGATCTTCCACCAGGAAGTTCGGGGGTGAGACCCGATTCAGGTAACAACAGCTCCGCTTCTCCATGCCAGCACTCAGGACATGGCGAGGGAACGATGTGCGTGCCGGTGAAACGGCGCGACACGCCCGACCTCGGGGGTCGGAGCTGCCAACAGATTTGACCGGCCCGGTACGTACGACACGAAAAGGACGAGAGAGACCTATGGCGGGACAGAAGATCCGCATCAGGCTCAAGGCCTATGACCACGAGGTGATCGACACCTCGGCGCGCAAGATCGTCGACACGGTGACCCGCACGGGTGCCAAGGTCGCCGGCCCGGTGCCGCTGCCGACCGAGAAGAACGTCTTCTGTGTCATCCGGTCGCCGCACAAGTACAAGGACTCGCGCGAGCACTTCGAGATGCGCACGCACAAGCGCCTCATCGACATCATCGACCCCACGCCGAAGACCGTCGACAGCCTCATGCGCCTCGACCTGCCGGCCGGTGTCGACATCGAGATCAAGCTCTGAGGTTGTTGAGATGACATTCGAACGCAACGTGAAGGGTCTGCTGGGCACCAAGCTCGGCATGACCCAGCTGTGGGACGAGAACAACCGCGTCGTCCCGGTGACCGTGATTGCTGCAAGCACCAACGTCATCACCCAGGTCCGCCAGCCCGAGCCGGACGGCTACAACGCCATCCAGATCGGCTTCGGCGAGATCGAAGGCCGCAAGGTCAACAAGCCGCAGGCCGGCCACTTCGCGAAGGCCGGCACCACGCCGCGCCGCCATGTGGTCGAGATCCGCACCGCTGACGCCTCCGAGTACACCGTTGGCCAGGAGCTGGCCGTTGACACCTTCGAGGCCGGCCAGGTCATCGACGTCACCGGCACCAGCAAGGGCAAGGGTTTCGCCGGTGTCATGAAGCGTCACGGCTTCCACGGTGTCGGTGCCTCGCACGGTGCCCACCGCAACCACCGCAAGCCCGGCTCGATCGGCGCGTGCGCCACGCCGGGTCGTGTCTTCAAGGGCATGCGGATGGCCGGTCGCATGGGTAGCGACACGGTCACGACGCAGAACATCACTGTTCACGCCGTCGACGTCGAGAAGGGCCTTGTGCTCCTCAAGGGTGCCGTTCCCGGCCCCAAGGGTGGCGTCGTCGTCCTCCGCACGGCAGCGAAGAAGGGCTGATCGACATGGCCAAGACCGTTTCCGTTGACCTTCCCGCCGAGATCTTCGACGCCGAGGTCAACGTTCCCCTCATCCACCAGGTCGTTGTTGCCCAGCAGGCAGCAGCGCGCCAGGGCACGCACTCGACCAAGCGTCGGGGCGAGGTCCGCGGCGGTGGCCGCAAGCCTTACAAGCAGAAGGGCACCGGCCGCGCCCGTCAGGGCTCGACCCGCGCGCCGCAGTTCGCCGGTGGTGGCATCGTTCACGGACCGCACCCGCGCGACTACAGCCAGCGCACCCCCAAGAAGATGAAGGCCGCCGCCCTGCGCGGAGCCCTCTCGGACCGGGCGCGCAACGAGCGGATCCACGTGGTCGACGCCCTGGTCACCGGCGAGAAGCCGTCGACCAAGGCTGCGCTCGCCTCGCTCCTGGCCCTCACCGACCGCCGCAAGTTCCTCGTGGTGCTCGAGCGGACCGACAGCGTCACCTGGCTCTCGCTGCGCAACGCGCCCGAGGTGCACATCGTGGCCGTCGACCAGCTCAACACCTACGACGTCCTCGCGAGCGACGACATCGTCTTCAGCAAGGCCGCCTTCGACCTGTTCGTCGCCGGTGGCTCCGTTGAGGCCGCTCCCAAGGCTGAGAAGGCCCCGAAGGCTGAGAAGGCCCCCAAGGCGAAGGCCGAGCCGGTTGCGCTCGTCGACGCCGAGGCCGTCACCGCCGAGTTGCCCACGGGCGCGAAGGCTCCGCTGAAGAGCGGCGGCGCGCCGAAGGGCTACGAGGTCAAGGGCAACGCCGAGTCGGGCCTCTACCACGAGCCCGACGGCCAGTGGTACGACGCCACGGTCGCCGAGTTCTACTTCAAGTCCGCCGAGGACGCCGAGGCCGCTGGCTTCAAGCGTGCCGGTTCGAAGGAGGCCTGAGCATGAGCACCCTGCACAAGGACCACCGCGACGTCCTGATCGCGCCGGTCGTGTCCGAGAAGAGCTACAGCCTCCTCGACAACAACAAGTACACGTTCGTCGTGCGCCCTGACGCCAACAAGACCGAGATCAAGATCGCGGTCGAGAAGATCTTCGGCGTCAAGGTCACCTCGGTGAACACCCTCAACCGCACGGGCAAGGTCCGTCGGACCAAGCACGGCCTTGGCAAGCGCAAGGACACCAAGCGCGCCATCGTCAGCCTGGCTGAGGGCCACCGCATCGACATCTTCGGAGGTCAGGCCTGATGGCTATCCGCAAGTACAAGCCGACTACCCCGGGCCGTCGTGGCTCGTCGGTCGCCGACTTCGCCGAGATCACCCGCACCACGCCGGAGAAGTCGCTCACGCGTCCGCTCCCGAAGAAGGGTGGCCGCAACAACCAGGGACGCATCACCACGCGTCACCAGGGTGGCGGTCACAAGCGGGCCTACCGGATCATCGACTTCCGTCGCTATGACAAGGACGGCGTGCCGGCCAAGGTCGCTCACATCGAGTACGACCCCAACCGGACCGCACGCATCGCGCTGCTGCACTACGCCGATGGCGAGAAGCGCTACATCGTGGCGCCGAAGGACCTGGCCCAGGGCATGCGCGTCGAGTCGGGAGTCGGTGCTGACATCAAGCCCGGCAACAACCTGCCGCTGCGCAACATCCCGGTCGGTACGACGATCCACTGTGTCGAGCTCCGCCCCGGTGGCGGCGCCAAGATGGCCCGCTCCGCTGGCAACAGCGCGCAGCTGGTCGCCCGTGAGGGTTCCCGCGCCACGCTGCGTCTGCCCTCGGGCGAGATGCGGTTCGTCGACGTGCGCTGCCGCGCCACCGTCGGTGAGGTCGGCAACGCCGAGCAGTCCAACATCAACTGGGGCAAGGCCGGCCGCATGCGCTGGAAGGGCAAGCGCCCGACCGTCCGCGGTGTCGTCATGAACCCGGTCGACCACCCGCACGGTGGTGGCGAGGGCAAGACGTCCGGTGGACGTCACCCCGTGTCCCCGTGGGGCAAGCCCGAGGGCCGTACGCGCAAGCGCAAGGCCAGCGACTCCCAGATCATTCGCCGCCGCAAGTCCGGCAAGAACAAGCGCTGAAGGAACTGAAAGATGCCTCGCAGCCTCAAGAAGGGCCCCTTCATCGACGGCCACCTCCTCAAGAAGGTGGACGCCGAGAACGACAAGGGCACTCACAACGTCATCAAGACCTGGTCGCGTCGGTCCATGATCATCCCCTCGATGATCGGCCACACGATTGCGGTCCACGACGGGCGCAAGCACGTTCCGGTCTTCGTGTCTGACTCCATGGTCGGCCACAAGCTGGGCGAGTTCGCCCCGACCCGCACCTACCGCGGCCACGTCAAGGAAGACCGAAAGGGGCGCCGTCGATGAGCACCACCGAGCGCCACCGCACCAGCGCGCGCCGGGAGTCGATCCTCGGCGACGAGCCGGGTGCCTACGCCTCCGCGCGTTACGTCCGGATCACCCCGATGAAGGCCCGTCGCGTCATCGACCTGGTCCGCGGCATGCCCGCTGACGATGCCCTGACCCTGCTGCAGTTCGCACCGCAGTCGGCGTCGACCACGATCTTCAAGGTGCTGCAGAGCGCCGTCGCGAACGCCGAGACCACCGAAGGCCTGCCCACGGGCGACCTGGTCGTCTCCGTGGCACGCGTCGACGAGGGTCCGACGATGAAGCGCTGGCGTCCCCGTGCGCAGGGCCGGGCCACCCGGATCAACAAGCGCACCAGCCACATCACCATCGCGGTTCAGCCCGCCGACGTTGTCGAAGCGAAGACCAAGAAGGGGGCCAAGAAGTAATGGGCCAGAAGATCAACCCGAACGGCTTCCGCCTCGGCATCTCCACCGACCACAAGTCGCGTTGGTACGCCGACAAGCTGTACAAGGCGTACGTCGGTGAAGACGTCGCGATCCGCAAGCTGCTCAGCAAGGGCATGGAGCGGGCCGGTATCTCCAAGGTCGAGATCGAGCGCACCCGTGACCGGGTTCGCGTCGACATCCACACCGCGCGTCCCGGCATCGTCATCGGTCGCCGCGGCGCCGAGGCCGACCGGATCCGTGGCGAGCTCGAGAAGCTCACCGGCAAGCAGGTCCAGCTGAACATCCTCGAGGTCAAGAACCCCGAGATCGACGCTCAGCTCGTCGCCCAGGGTGTTGCCGAGCAGCTCTCCGGTCGCGTGCAGTTCCGTCGTGCGATGCGCAAGGCCATGCAGACCTCGATGCGTTCCGGTGCCAAGGGCATCCGGATCCAGTGCTCGGGCCGTCTCAACGGCGCCGAGATGTCGCGCACCGAGTTCTACCGCGAGGGTCGCGTTCCGCTGCACACGCTGCGTGCCGACATCGACTACGGCTTCTACGAGGCCAAGACGACCTTCGGCCGCATCGGCGTGAAGGTCTGGATCTACAAGGGCGAGGTTGCCGGCACGCGTGCCGAGCGCCAGGCCCAGGCTGCTGCTCGCGCCGGTGTCCCCGGTCGCGGCGCTGGCCGTCCCACCCGTGGTGGTGAGCGTCCGACCCGTGGGTCGCGCGCCGACCGCCCGACTCGCTCCGACGCGCCCTCTGACGCCGCTGCCGCCCCGGCCGCTGCTCCTGAGGCGGCTGCTGCGGAGCCGACCACCGGATCGGAGTCCTGAGCCATGTTGATGCCCCGTCGCGTCAAGCACCGCAAGCAGCACCACCCGAAGCGTCGGGGTGCTGCCAAGGGTGGCACGTCGCTCGCGTTCGGTGACTTCGGTATCCAGGCGATCGAAGGTCACTACGTGACCAACCGTCAGATCGAGTCCGCGCGTATTGCGATGACCCGTCACATCAAGCGTGGTGGAAAGGTGTGGATCAACATCTACCCCGACCGCCCGCTGACCAAGAAGCCGGCTGAGACCCGCATGGGTTCCGGTAAGGGCTCGCCCGAGTGGTGGGTCGCCAACGTCAAGCCCGGCCGTGTCATGTTCGAGCTGTCTGGTGTTTCGGAGGATGTCGCCCGTGAGGCGATGCGCCGGGCCATCCACAAGCTGCCCATGAAGTGCCGCTTCATCACGCGAGAGGCTGGTGAGTTCTGATGGCTATCAACGCCACTGCTGCTCACGAACTGGACGAGCTCAACGACGTCGACCTCGAGGCCAAGCTGCGCGAGGCCAAGGAGGAGCTGTTCAACCTGCGATTCCAGGCGGCCACCGGCCAGCTGGAGAGCCACGGACGGCTCCGTACGGTCAAGAAGGACATTGCCCGGATCTACACCGTGGTGCGCGAGCGCGAGCTCGGGATTCGTACCGCTCCGGGTGCCGAGGAGGAGAACTGATGGCTGAGCAGACTGAGCAGACCGACACCGCCCGCAACGCGCGCAAGACCCGCGAGGGCCTCGTGGTCAGCGACAAGATGGACAAGACCGTCGTCGTGACCGTCGAGGACCGCGTCAAGCACGCGCTCTACGGCAAGGTCATGCGGCGCACCAGCCGTCTGAAGGCGCACGACGAGCAGAACGACTGCGGCGTCGGCGACCGTGTCCTCATCATGGAAACCCGCCCGCTGTCTGCCACCAAGCGCTGGCGCGTGGTGGAGATCCTCGAGCGCGCGAAGTAAATCCGTTCGGCCAGGCTCGATCGCCTGTGAGCGATCGAGAACCGGCACGACAACCAGGAGAAATCGATGATTCAGCAGGAGTCGCGACTCAAGGTCGCCGACAACACCGGTGCGAAGGAAATCCTTTGCATCCGGGTGCTTGGCGGCTCCGGTCGTCGCTACGCCGGGATCGGTGACGTCATTGTCGCCACCGTCAAGGACGCCATTCCCGGCGGCAACGTGAAGAAGGGTGACGTCGTCAAGGCCGTCATCGTGCGCACCGTCAAGGAGCGCCGCCGCCCCGACGGCTCGTACATCCGTTTCGACGAGAACGCTGCGGTGATTCTCAAGAACGATGGCGAGCCCCGTGGAACCCGCATCTTCGGCCCCGTGGGCCGTGAGCTGCGAGAGAAGAAGTTCATGAAGATCATCTCGCTCGCGCCGGAGGTGCTGTGATGGGTGCCCGCAAGAAGGCGGAGCAGGTCCGCAAGAAGCCCAACCTGCATGTCAAGAAGGGCGACACCGTCAAGGTCATCGCCGGCAAGGACAAGGGCGCCGAAGGCAAGATCATCAAGGTGATCCGCGAGGACAACCGCGTGATCGTCGAGGGTGTCAACCGGATCAAGAAGCACACCAAGGTCGTTGACCAGGGTGGGCGCTCGGGCAACACCGGCGGCATCATCACCACCGAGGCCCCGATCCACGTGTCCAACGTGATGCTCGTCGAGGGTGACGGCGTGACCCGGACCGGCAGCAAGCGGGTCGAGGTCACCAAGCGTCGCCCGGACGGCTCGGAGTACGCGTCGACGCGGAGCGTCCGTATCTCCCGCAAGACCGGGAAGGAAATCTGATGACGGAGTCCACCGACGTCGAGGTCGCCGAGAAGGTGTACCCGCGTCTCAAGACCAGGTACCGCGAGGAGATCCTCCCCGCCCTGCGTACCGAGTTCGAGATCGCCAACGTCATGCAGGTGCCCGGCCTGACCAAGATCGTGGTCAACATGGGTGTCGGCGAAGCCGCGCGTGACTCGAAGCTGATCGAGGGCGCGATCCGCGACCTCACCGCGATCACCGGCCAGAAGCCGTCGGTCACGAAGGCTCGCAAGTCGATCGCCCAGTTCAAGCTGCGTGAGGGCATGCCGATCGGCACGCACGTCACGCTGCGCGGCGACCGCATGTGGGAGTTCCTCGACCGCCTGCTCTCGCTGGCGCTGCCCCGTATCCGCGACTTCCGGGGCCTTTCGCCCAAGCAGTTCGACGGCCGTGGCAACTACACGTTCGGTCTGACCGAGCAGGTCATGTTCCACGAGATCGACCAGGACAAGGTCGACCGTCAGCGGGGCATGGACATCACCATCGTCACCACGGCGACCAACGACGAGCAGGGACGGGCGCTGCTCAAGCACCTCGGCTTCCCGTTCAAGGAGAACTGACATGGCGAAGACTGCGCTCAAGGTCAAGGCCGCTCGCAAGCCCAAGTTCGCTGTCCGCGGTTACACCCGCTGCCAGCGCTGTGGCCGCCCGAAGTCGGTCTACCGCAAGTTCGGCCTGTGCCGGATCTGCCTGCGGGAGATGGCCCACCGCGGCGAACTGCCCGGCGTCACCAAGTCCTCTTGGTGAGCTGAGACCACATCATCACAACGTTGCAGGTCCGCCCGCCGCTTGAGCTGACGGAAACCGCAGCAGAAGGAAACACACATCATGACGATGACTGACCCGATCGCAGACATGCTCACGCGTCTGCGCAACGCCAACCAGGCGTACCACGATGCGGTGACCATGCCGTACAGCAAGCTCAAGGAAGGCGTCGCGGAGATCCTCCGCCAGGAGGGGTACATCACCTCCTTCGCCGTTGCCGACAACGAGAACGGCGTCGGCAAGCTGCTGACCGTCAACCTCAAGTACGGCCGCAACCGCGAGCGCTCGATCGCCGGCGTCCGCCGGATCAGCAAGCCCGGCCTCCGGGTGTACGCCAAGCACACCGGCCTCCCGAAGGTTCTCGGTGGCCTCGGCGTCGCGATCATCTCGACCAGCCAGGGCCTGCTGACTGACCGTCAGGCCAACCAGAAGGGCGTGGGTGGGGAAGTCCTCGCCTACGTCTGGTGACCAGGGAAAGTTAGGAGAGAGAAACCATGTCGCGCATCGGCAAGCTCCCCGTCCCGGTCCCCGCGGGCGTCAATGTCCAGATCGACGGCGCCACCGTGAACGTCCAGGGCCCCAAGGGCAGCCTGAGCCACACGGTGATCGCCCCGATCACTGTCCAGCAGGGTGAGGGCGTCCTCGACGTCATCCGCCCCGACGACGAGCGGTTGTCCAAGGCCTACCACGGCCTGTCCCGGACGCTCATCAACAACATGGTCGTCGGCGTCACCGAGGGCTACGAGAAGAAGCTCGAGATCGTCGGCGTGGGTTACCGCGTCATCTCGAAGGGCCCGACCCAGCTGGAGTTCCAGCTCGGTTACTCCCACGTGATCATCTTCGACGCTCCGGAAGGCATCACCTTCGTGGTGGAGAGCCCCACCAAGCTCGCAGTGGTCGGAATCGACAAGCAGTTGGTCGGCGAGGTTGCCGCCAACATCCGCAAGCTTCGCAAGCCCGAGCCGTACAAGGGCAAGGGTGTCCGGTACTCCGGCGAACACGTCCGCCGCAAGGTCGGAAAGGCTGGTAAGTGACATGGCGATCACTCTGAAGCACCAGCGGAACCTCTCTGCGCGCGCATCCTCACGGTTGCGTCGCCAGATCCGGGGCCGCAAGAAGATTTCCGGCACTGCTGCGCGTCCGCGCCTGGTGGTCACCCGGTCGACGAAGCACATCACCGCCCAGGTCGTCGACGACCTGGTCGGAAAGACCCTGGCCTCTGCCTCGACCCTCGAGGGCGACCTGCGTTCCCTCGCGGGCGACAAGACGGCCAAGGCCAAGAAGGTCGGCGAGCTTGTCGCCGCCCGCGCCAAGGAACTCGGCGTTGAGTCGGTCGTCTTCGACCGGTCCGGCAACAAGTATCACGGCCGCATCGCGGCCCTGGCTGATGGCGCCCGCGAGGGCGGCCTGACCTTCTGACCGCGAACAGGACTGAGGAGAAATCATGAGCGGACCCCAGCGCGGACAGCGTTCGGGCGGCGACCGTGGCGGCCGTGGCGGTCGCGACGGCGGCCGTGGCGGCGCCGACAAGAGCCAGTACGTCGAGCGCGTCGTTGCCATCAACCGCGTCGCCAAGGTCGTGAAGGGTGGTCGTCGCTTCAGCTTCACCGCCCTCGTGGTCGTCGGCGACGGTGACGGTTTGGTCGGCGTCGGCTACGGCAAGGCCAAGGAAGTTCCCGCGGCGATCGCCAAGGGTGTCGAGGAGGCGAAGAAGAACTTCTTCCGCGTCCCCCGCATCCAGGGCACGATCCCGCACCCGGTTCAGGGTGAGAAGGCTGCTGGCGTGGTGTTCCTGCGTCCGGCCGCCCCCGGTACCGGTGTCATCGCCGGTGGTCCGGTGCGCGCCGTCCTGGAGTGCGCCGGCATCCACGACGTCCTCAGCAAGTCGCTGGGTTCGTCGAACCAGATCAACATCGTGCACGCCACGGTTGCGGCCCTCCAGCTCCTGGAGATGCCCGAGACCGTTGCCGCGCGTCGTGGTCTGCCCGTCGAGCACGTCGCCCCGGCGGCGCTGCTCAAGGCTCAGGCCGAGGGCGAGGCCACTGCGGCCGCGGCCAAGACCTCTGCACCTGAGGCGGTGACGGCCTGATGGCACAGCTGAAGGTCCAGCAGACCAAGTCGAAGATCGGCGCCAAGTTCAACCAGCGTGAAACGCTGCGGAGCCTTGGCCTCAAGCGGATCGGCGACGTCGTGATCAAGGAGGACCGTCCCGAGATCCGGGGCATGGTCCACACCGTCCGTCACATGGTGACGGTCGAGGTCGTCGGAGGCGAGTGACAATGACCCCGCTCAAGTTGCACCACCTGCGCCCCGCGCCGGGTGCGAAGACTGCCAAGACCCGTGTTGGTCGTGGTGAAGGATCCAAGGGCAAGACCTCGGGTCGTGGTACCAAGGGCACCAAGGCCCGTTACCAGGTCCCGGTCGCGTTCGAGGGTGGGCAGATGCCCATCCACATGCGGCTCCCGAAGCTTCGCGGCTTCCGGAACCCGTTCAAGGTGACCTTCCAGGTCGTCAACCTCGACAAGATCAGCGCGCTGTTCCCCGAGGGTGGCGACGTCACCCCGGAGACGCTCGTTGCACGGGGCGCGGTCCGCAAGGGCCTGCCCGTCAAGGTGCTCGGCCAGGGTGAGCTCACGGTCAAGGTCACGGTGAGCGCTGACGCGTTCTCCACCTCGGCCAAGGACAAGATCGAGAGCGCCGGCGGGACCGTCACGGTTCTGTGATGACGCTGCATGGGGCGCGGTGACCTCCCGAGGTCTCCGCGCCCTTTGCGCTTCTCCTGCACGTCCCCGGAACTTCCCCGGCACCCCCTCGGGGGGTGCGGAACCCCCTGTTAGGCTTCCCGCTGGCCACAAGGCCAGGAGCAAGAGAAGAGGACCCGAGTGCTCAGCGCGTTCGTGAACGCCTTCCGGACCCCGGACCTTCGGCGCAAGTTGCTGTTCGTCCTTTTGATCATCGTGATCTTCCGGGCCGGCTCGCAGATCCCCGCCCCCGGCGTCAACGTCGCCAACGTCGAGAAGTGCATCGACGTCGTCCAGGAGGGCAGCAACGCCAGCCTGTACAGCCTGGTGAACCTCTTCTCCGGTGGAGCGCTGCTCCAGCTCACCATTTTCGCGCTGGGCATCATGCCCTACATCACCGCGAGCATCATCTTGCAGTTGCTCGTCGTCGTGATCCCGCGCCTCGAGGCCCTCAAGAAGGAGGGCCAGGCCGGTCAGACGAAGATCACGCAGTACACGCGTTACCTCACCCTCGGCCTCGCGGTGCTGCAGGCGACGGGCATCGTCGCGCTCGCGCGCACCGGCAACCTTCTCCAAGGGTGTGACAACACGCTCTATCCGTTGTTGCACAGCGAGAACACCAAGACCTTCCTCGTCCTGGTCGTGGTCATGACCGCGGGCACCGCGGTGATCATGTGGCTCGGTGAGCTGATCACCGAGCGCGGTGTCGGCAACGGCATGTCCATCCTGATCTTCACCCAGGTCGTCGCGACCTTCCCGGCCGGGCTCTGGGCCGTGAAGATCAGCCAGGGCTGGTGGACCTTCGCGATCGTGGTGATCATCGGTCTGGTGATCGTCGCTGCGGTCATCTTCATCGAACAGGCGCAGCGCCGGATCCCGGTGCAGTACGCCCGACGGATGGTTGGCCGCAAGATGTTCGGCGGCAGCTCCACCTACATCCCGCTCAAGGTGAACCAGGCCGGCATCATCCCGGTCATCTTCGCCTCCTCGCTGCTCTACCTGCCGGCGATGGCGGTCCAGTTCAACCAGGAGAACCCGAACCAGATCATCCGGTGGGTCAACGAGTACCTCGTCGACCAGGGCCACCCCGTGCACATGGCGGCGTACTTCCTGCTGATCATCTTCTTCACCTACTTCTACGTGTCGATCACCTTCAACCCGCAAGAGGTGGCCGACAACATGAAGAAGTACGGCGGCTTCATCCCCGGGATCCGGGCGGGCAAGCCGACGCAGGACTACCTGTCCTACGTTCTGTCCCGCATCACGCTGCCGGGCGCTCTCTACCTGGGTCTGATCTCGCTCGTTCCGCTGATCGCGTTCGTGCTGATTGACGCCAACCAGAACTTCCCGTTCGGTGGTACCTCCATTCTGATCATGGTCGGTGTCGCCCTCGATACGGTGAAGCAGATCGAGAGCCAGCTCCAGCAGCGCAACTATGAAGGATTCTTGCGTTGAGGCTTCTGATCATGGGTCCCCCCGGGGCCGGCAAGGGCACGCAGGCGACGGCGGTCGCTGAGCACTTCGGTGTTCCGGCCATCTCGACCGGCGACATCTTCCGCGCCAACGTCGCGCAGGGCACCCCGCTGGGTGTCGAGGCGCAGCGCTACATGGACGCCGGGGAGTACGTACCCGACGAGATCACCAACAAGATGGTCCGCAACCGGATCGCCGACCCGGATGCCAACGCCGGCTTCCTGCTCGACGGCTACCCGCGCACGCTGGCCCAGGTCACCGAGCTCGACGGGATGATCGAGGCGACGGGCCACAAGCTCGACGCCGTCCTCGTGCTCACGGTGGACCAGGAGGCCGTCATCGGCCGCCTGCTCAAGCGCGCCGAGATCGAAGGCCGCGCCGACGACAACGAGGACGTCATTCGGCGCCGCCTCGAGGTCTACGGCGAGGAGACCGAGCCGCTCATCGCGTCCTACAGCGAGCGTGGCCTGGTCGTCTCCGTCGACGGCATGGGCGAGGTCGCGGATGTCCAGCAGCGGATCTTTGCCGCGCTGGACGACATCGACCAGAGCTGAACCCGTCCGCGTGCTCTTCGACCACCGGATCGAGATCAAGACTCCCGATCAGGTCCGTGCGATGCGTGTGGCGGGCCTGGTGGTCGGCCGCACCCTGAGCCTGCTGCGCGACGCCGTACGACCGGGCGTCACCACAGGTGAGCTCGACGCCCTCGCGGAGCAGAGCATTCGCGAGCAGGGAGGCGTTCCGTCGTTCCTCGGGTACGGCGTCCCGCCCTTCCCTGCGAGCATCTGCGCATCGGTGAACGACGAGGTCGTGCACGGCATCCCGGGCGACCGGGTGCTGGCCGAGGGCGACGCGATCTCCATCGACTGCGGCGCGATCGTCCAGGGCTGGCACGGCGATGCCGCCATCACGGTCGCCGTCGGCGAGGTCCGACCCGAGGTCGCCACCCTGATGGACGTCACCGAGGAGTCCCTGTGGCGCGGCCTGGCCGCGGCCCGCATCGGCGGCCGGGTGGGCGACATCTCGGCAGCGGTCGAGGCCTACGTGCTGAGCCGGGGCAACTACGGGATCGTCGACGGCTACACCGGACACGGCATCGGCACCGAGATGCACATGGAGCCGGACGTCCCGAACCGCGGTCGGGCCGGCCGTGGTCCGCGTCTGAAGCAGGGCACGGCGCTGGCCGTCGAGCCGATGATCACCCTCGGCACCGATGACACCGACGTCGCTGACGACGAGTGGACCGTGGTCACCTCGGACGGGCGGTGGGCCGCCCACTACGAGCACACCTTCGCCCTCACCGACTCCGGCGTGTGGGTGCTGACCGCCGAGGACGGTGGCAGGTCCCGCCTCGAGGCGCTCGGCGTCCCGTTCGGCGGCGAGGACTAGGCTGGATTCATGGCGCGGGACCCGATCACACCTGCGGCCCTCGCCGCCCGGCCCTTCCTCTTCGCCTCCGGCGAGGAGGCGTACGTCGCCAGCCGGGTGGTGCACACGTGGACCACGCCCGACGGGGCTGATGTCGGGTGGGCCGACGAGGTCGTCGCGGCGCTGGCGCCGGGGGAGCGGGCGCTGTGCGCGCTGTCCTTCGCTGCCGGAGCTCCCGGTCTTGCGCACCAGGTGGTCGGCGCCGAGCACGCGTTGCAGCGGCCGACGATTCCGCTGGCGGTGGACCGGACCTATCAGGTCACCGAGTTCCCGACGGCCGATGAGTACGCCCGGATGGTCGAGACGGCGCTGGCCAAGATCGCCGACGGCTCGCTCCACAAGGTGGTGCTCGGTCGCTGCCTCGACGTGATCAGCGCGCCGCCGCTGGTGCCGGCCGAGATCATCGACCGACTGTTGCAGACGCGACCCGGGCGCTACGTCTTCAGCGTTCCGCTGGTGAGCGACGATGCCGCTCCGGCCGACGGCCCGATCCTGGTCGGCGCCAGCCCCGAGCTGCTGGTCCGTCGTGACGGCCTGG
>JAKFEI010000103.1:0-2022 GCA_036675765.1 Nocardioides sp.
ACGTGGCACGCCATGTGGGTGCGGCCGATGTGGGGCATCTACTCCGTGCTGCTGTTCCTCGGCGGCAGCATCTTCGCGCCGCTCGGTGTGATCACCGGCCTGCTGTGGGGACTGGTCGTCCAGCGGCTCGCTGCGGGGCAGACGCCGACCGTGATGACGGGTCTGCTGGTGGCCGGCCTGCTGGTCGCGCCGATCCTCCTCGCGGACGCCTTCCGTCGCTACCCGCGCTGGTGGATCGAGGTGATGCTGCGCGTGCGGATGTCGGTGCTGGTCGGCCAGATCCGCACCCACCGGTTGCCGCGCACGCCCCCGGGTGAAGTGGTCGCCCGGTCGATGGACGCCGACCGTTTCGCGCGCTACTCCGATCGTTGGGTCGACTTCGTCAACGGCATCCTGATCGCGTTCATCACGATGATCGCCGGTGGCACGTGGCTGGCCGGTGCGGTGCTGTTCGCCGTGATGACGTCGAGTGCCCTCGCCTCGTCGCTGGGCCGGCCGATCGCCGGTCGGTCGGCCGCCAGGTCCTCGACGGCCCGTGCCGGCTTCGGTCGGGCGCTGGTGTCCGCCGTGGAGTCGGCGCGCACCGTCAAGCTCGCCGGACGGACGCCGGACGTCCACGCGCACCTGCGCAAGGTCGACAGCGGCCGGGTCGAGGCGGCGGTCTTCGAGCACCGCGTGCAGGCCTTCCTCGACGGCGTGCCGATCGTGATGGTCCAGGTCGGCGTGGTCACGGCGTGGGCGCTCTTCTGGCTCGACGTGTGGGGCCTGGCCACCGCCCTGTTGGTCGCCACCGCGGTCAACGGCTTCGACTGGTTCGGCCGGGTGGCCGGCGCCGTCGTCACCGAAGCACCGGGGGTGCGCGCCTGGCAGCGTGCGACCAGCCGGTTCGCCGGCGGCCGCGACCTGATGGAGCTGCCCGCGGGCATCGACCTGGTGACCGGTGCGGCTCCCGATCCGGTCGAGCCGGCCCGGGTGCCCCTCGAGCGGCTGGAGCTGAGCGGCGTCTCCGCGCTGCACGACGACGGCACCATCGGTGTCGCCGGCGTCGACCTCGTCGTCGAACGCGGCGAACTGGTCCTGCTCGTGGGCCAGGTCGGCTCGGGCAAGTCCAGCCTGCTCTCCGCACTGGCTGGCCTGATCGACCACACGGGGGAGGTGCGCTGGAACGGGGAGCGGGTCGCCGACCCCGAGGTGTTCCTGCGCCCGGGCCAGGTCGGCCACGTCGCCCAGGTCCCGCGGGTGCTGTCCGGCACCTTCTCCGACAACGTGCGCCTGGGTCACGACCGTGCCTTCGACCGCCCCGTCCAGGCAGCGCGCCTGACCCAGGACGTGGACGAGGCCGGTGGAGCCGACGCGGTGGTCGGCCACCGCGGCGTACGGCTGTCCGGTGGCCAGGTCCAGCGACTGGCGCTGGCGCGGGCTCTCGCAGCCGACACCGAGCTACTGCTCGCCGACGACGTCTCCAGTGCCCTGGATGCCGCGACCGAGGTCGAGCTCTGGGTGGCGCTCCGCGAGCGCCACACGACCGTCATCGGTGCGACGTCGAAGCGGGCTGCCCTCACCCAGGCGGATCGGGTCGTTGTCCTCGTCGACGGCGAGGTCGCTGCCGTCGGTCCCTGGTCCGACCTTGCTCCTGACTGGAGTCACCTCGCCGGGTGACCCGGAAACATCCGACGTCCGGGAATAGCGCCTGTCCGGGCCCGGTTACGATCCCACGTGACTTCTTCGCCGACGACGACCTCGACCGAGGCCAGCCCGGCGGTGTCCCATGCTCGACCCGCGCTGGCGATCCTGGCGCTCGCGGTCGGCGGTTTCACCATCGGCACCACCGAGTTCATGACCATGGGGGTGCTGCCCGAGGTGGCCGAGGGCGTCGACGTCTCCGTGCCGACGGCCGGCCACATCATCTCCGCCTACGCGATCGGTGTCGTGGTCGGCGTACCGATCCTGGCGTTCTTCGGGGCGGCGCTGCCGCGTCGGGCGATGCTCGTCTGGCTGATGGGCGCGTACGGCGCCTTCAAC
>JAKFEI010000120.1:0-1994 GCA_036675765.1 Nocardioides sp.
TGGGACGGAGGGACACCGAACCAGCGCTTGCAGGCACGGGTCAGAGCACTCTGCTCGCTCAGGCCCAGGACGCCGGCCAGCTGGCCCAGAGGCATGTCGGTCTCGCGTAGGTAGCGCTCGGCCTCCTCGCGACGTACCTGGTCGACCAGGCCGGCGAAGGTGACGTCGCGATCCGCGAGCTGGCGCTGGAGGGTCCGCCGGTGCAGCGCCAGCTGATCGGACACCAGGTCCAGGTCGAGCCCGCCGGTCGGCAGCATTGTCCGAACGAGCCGGGTGACGGCGTCGACCACGCTGGTCGTGGTCGGGGCCGCGACGGTGCTCAGGTAGTCCTCCACGACGGCGTGCACCGCGCTGTCGGCATCGAGCCGCCGCGCCAGGACCGCGGCCGGGAACCGGAAGCCGTAGGTGCTCGCTGAGAACTCCACCGGGCATCCGAAGTAGCTCACGTACCCGGACCGGTCGGTCAGGGCGTCGTGACGAAGCTGGACCGAGGTCGGGATGAAGTCCGGACCTGACAGCAGCCGGAAGACCTGACAACTCACGCCCAACGCCAGTTCGGCCGACTGACGGTGTGCAGGCGGGCGGTCGACGATGACCCGCCACTCGAAAGTGGCCAGGCGCTGGCCCGGCTCGTGGGTGACGGTGATGGCGATGGCCGGGCTGTAGACCGTCATGTACTTCTCGATCGACCCGAACGCAGCCCCGACCGTCGGTGCCGTGCGGGCCGCCACGCCGAGGGGCCCCAGGATGTCCAGCCCCTGCCGGTCCGCGAGGCGACGCCCGAAGTCACCTTGGCCGGTCGCTCGAGCGGCGGCTTCGAGGACGCTGATGACGCTTCGGTAGTCGACGAAGGCGTCGTGGCGGCCGACCACCTCGGGGCTCAGGTGTGCGAACCGGAGCAGGCCTTCGGCGTCCGCGCCCAGCTCGTCGACGAGCTCGACGAACCCCTGCAGCGAGGTCCCGCGGATCAGCGACATGTCACCCAGAGTCAAGAACGAGTCGTCCTGGGTCAAGACCCACGGGTCGATGCGACGAGATTCTGGTGGCACCCCAGCGCCACCCGACCAGGAGATCCCGATGAGCCGCTTCGACATAACCCAGACCAACATCGCCGTCGAGCGCCTGCTCGAGACGACGGAGAACCCGCGCCATCGCTGGCTGCTGCACTCCTACAACCGGCACCGCTACCTGGAGATGGCCGGGCGCTGGAAGGAGATCTTCGCCCCGGAGATGACCGTCGAGCACCCCGTATACCACTTCAACGTCTTCGGCATCAGCACCGTTCTCGACGGCGCCGAGGCCGTGCAGGCGGTGTACGAGGAGTGGTCCCGGACAGCCCAGTGCGTCTTCTACGCCGAGGACGAGAAGCTCGCGGTTGGGGACAACATGATCGTCTCCACCGCCACCATCTACCAGCAGACGCCCGGCCGCCTGCTCGTCGAGGCCGGCGCGCCCGCCGACCCGGACGCGCACTACCTGGTCGCCAACGTCGAGCACATGATCTGGCCGTACGACGACGAGGGCCGCCTGGTCGGCGAGGACGTGTGGGAGATCGACGAGTCCCAGCGACAGATCATCCCGCTCGACCCCACCGAGGTGCTGACCGTGGAGATGACCGCCAAGCTGCTCGACCCCCTCATCAAGCCGCTCCCCGTCCGGCCGTTCTGATCGATCCGTCCTCGGCGACCCCGATGCCGTCAGGGAAGGAGCGTTCGGCCCTGCCAGGTCCCGTGCTCCGACAGCGGCCGGAACCGCATGAACGCCGACTCGTGGTGGAACTCGCGCCGCCGTTGCTCGGCCATCGCGACTGTGTGGGCGGGCTGTTCGCCGACGCCCTCACTGTGGCCGTGCACCATCTCGGTCATCTCGCGCACGGTGCGCCAGATCGAGAAGGTGGAGAAGGTGTGGGGCGGGCGCATCGCGGCGGTGGAGAACACCGCGGCCGGGTGACCGGCGACCAGCCGCTCGACCGGCTTGCCCCAGCTGAGGAAGCG
>JAKFEI010000073.1:0-1987 GCA_036675765.1 Nocardioides sp.
GGACTGGTCTGGCTGCTGGCGGTCGGCGTCGGCCAGGTCCGCACCGTCGATGCTGCGCGCGAGACGGCCCGGGCGCTGGCGCGCGGTGACGATCCGGGAGAGGCCCGAGCGCTGGGCGAGCGGATCGCACCCGACGGCGTCCGCATCACCGTGGCGCGCGAGGGCGACCGGGTCGTCGTACGAGCGTCAGGGCGGGTGGACGGGCCCGGCGGGCTGTTCCGGGCACTGCCCGGGGCGGTGCTCGAGGCCGAGGCGGTGGCGGTTGCCGAGGAGTCGGCCGAAGGGGCGCCATGACGACAAGGAACAGGGATCAGCGCGGCGCCGCGACGGTCCTGGTCGTCGCGATGGCGGGCGTCCTCCTGCTGGTCGGAGCCGCGACCGGGGTGGTCGCCGCCCTCGTGGTGGCCCACCGGAAGGCGCAGGGAGCGGCCGACCTCGCCGCGCTGGCCGGCGCGACCGCCCTGGCCGATCCGGCCCGCGCCCGCGACCCGTGCGGAGCAGCGGGTGAGGTGGCGGAAGCGAACGACGCCACCCTGCAGACCTGTGTGGTCGAGGGACAGGACGTCCTCATCGAGGTCACCGTCGCCGGCCCGCGCTGGCTGGGGCAGGACCAGGACCTGGACGGCACCGCCCGCGCCGGCCCGGCAGCGTCGTAAAGAAAGCCTTGACAAAACCTCGGGACGTAAAGGTAGCCTTTACATGGATATCGCGGATTCCGCGCACAGGCACGGGATGGCGGACGACGACATTCGACATGCCTGGGACAACGCGTTGCGGTTGGTCGAATACGAGTACGACGGCGAGGAGAGGCTGCTGATCATCGGGCCGGACCGGCACGGCAACCTGCTCGAGTTGGTCGCCGTCCCGGTGCTCGCACCAGCGCGGGTCATTCACGCCGACCGCCTCCGACCCAAGTTCTACGACTACCTCAGGTGATGACGATGGCGACACGAAGAGCTCGCGAGGACGTGCGGCTGGACCTTCTCGATCCGGCAGCATCGCCCGCGACGGATGCCCAACACTTCCGGCGCATCATTGCGGCCCGGAAGGGTGTGGACGCCGCGGAAGCGGAACTGCGCTCGGCCGTCGCTGCTGCCCGTGCGGCCGGCGACACCTGGACGGTGATCGGCGCAGCGCTGGGCACTACGCGGCAGGCAGCCTTCCAGCGCTTCGGTCGCGCCTGAACAGGTCATCTTCAAGTCGGCAGTGTGGCGGGAGGCGTACTCCTGCGAGCTTGCTCGCCGCAGCGTCGCCGGAGACGCGCTCGACCCATCAACTCAGTCTTCGCGGCCGGAGAGGTCGTCCTTGCGCCGCTCCAGCTCGACCTCGTCGAGCTTCGAGGACAGCTCGGAGAGCCGCTTCTGCTCCTTGCGGCGCCTCCAGCCCTGCTTGGTGCCGGTCTTCATGAACCACAGTCCGCCGAGGATCAGGAGGCCGGCGATGAGGCCGATGAAGAAGATCGCCTCGGGCTGGACGTTGATGCCGAGGATCTCGGTCGTGTCGCGGGCGGGGTTCTTCTCGTCCCGGTCGTAGCCGATGCCGAAAAGACCAGAGAGCACCGCTGCCACGCCGAGCAGGAGCAGGAGCAGACCGAAGATCACCATGGGCGGCACGCTACTCCGAGGACGCCGGGGCGTGCCGGAGCAACGCGTCCAGCAGAGCCACGGCGCCCGCCTTGTCGAGCGGGTCGTTGCCGTTGCCGCACTTCGGTGACTGCACGCAGGACGGGCAACCGGACGCGCATTCGCACGCAGCGATGGTGGCCCGGGTCGCCCGCAGCCAGGCAGCAGCGGTGCGGTAGCCGCGCTCGGCGAAGCCCGCGCCGCCGGGGTGCCCGTCGTGCACGAACACCGTCAGCACGCCGGTGTCGGGGTGCCGAGCGGTCGACACGCCGCCGATGTCCCATCGGTCGCAGGTCGCGAACAGGGGGAGCAGTCCGATCGAGCAGTGCTCGGCTGCGTGCGCGGCGCCCGGCAGGTCCGCCGCC
>JAKFEI010000158.1:0-13842 GCA_036675765.1 Nocardioides sp.
CCCACCGCTGTGGCAGGCTGACGCCCATGGACGCAGCAGACGTCGGCAACGACCTGGTCGAGGTGCTCTTCACCGAGGCCCAGATCCAGGCCCGGATCGCCGAGATGGCCGCCGTGATCGACCGCGACTACGACGGCAAGGACCTCGTCCTGGTCGGCGTGCTGCGCGGTGCGGTGATGGTCATGGCCGACCTGTCCCGCGCCCTCACGAAGCATGTCGAGATGGACTGGATGGCCGTGTCGTCGTACGGCTCGGGGACGAAGTCCTCCGGTGTGGTGCGGATCCTCAAGGACCTCGACGCCGACATCACCGGTCGCCACGTCCTGATCGTCGACGAGATCATCGACACCGGCCTGACCCTGTCGTGGCTGACCTCCAACCTGGGCTCCCGCGGCCCCGCGAGCGTCGAGATCGCCACCCTGCTGCGCAAGCCCGAGGCGCTGCAGATGCCCATCGAGGCCAAGTACGTCGGCTGGGACATCCCCAACGAGTTCGTCGTCGGCTACGGCCTCGACTACCGCGAGAAGTACCGCAACCTGCGCGACATCGGCACCCTGTCCCCGTCCGTCTACTCCTGAGCGAGCCCGCGGAAGCGGGAACCAGCGGCCCCTCCCCGTACGTTGGCTGCACGGGACCTCGACAGGGTCCGTGATCCGGTCACCATGGACCGGACAGAATGGTCGGACTGTCGGCGTGTACCGTCGACTGATCCTGATGGTGGAGATGGGGAGCGAGTAAGTCTGTGAAGCGCGTTTTCAGGGGGCCTTGGCTCTGGATCGTGGTTGCGGTGTTCGCCGTGGTCCTCGCCCTGCAGTTGCTCGCGCCCGGTGGAGGGTACGACGAGGTCCAGACGTCCCAGTTGTCGACGTACATCGACAAGGGCCAGGTCAAGGACATCACCTTCATCGACGGAAAGCAGGCCATCGAGGCCACGCTCGACAAGGGCACCCGCGAGTCCGGCGACAAGGTGCTCGCCTACTACGTCGACGGCCAGCAGGAGACGCTGCTCGCGGCCGTTGACGAGCAGGTCGCCAAGGGCACCATCGAGAAGGCCAACTCGAAGAACCCCAAGCCCAGCCTGCTCGGCTCGATCCTTGCGACGCTGCTGCCGTTCGCCCTCATCATCTTGCTGTTCATCTTCTTGATGAACAACGTGCAGGGTGGCGGCAAGGGCGTCATGCAGTTCGGCAAGTCCAAGGCCAAGATGATCAGTAAGGACATGCCCAAGACCACGTTCGCCGACGTCGCTGGTTGCGACGAAGCGATCGAGGAGCTCGGCGAGATCAAGGAGTTCCTCCAGGAACCCGCCAAGTTCCAGGCCGTGGGCGCCAAGATCCCCAAGGGTGTGCTGCTCTACGGCTCGCCCGGTACGGGCAAGACCCTGCTCGCCCGCGCCGTCGCCGGCGAGGCCGGCGTGCCGTTCTACTCGATCTCCGGCTCGGACTTCGTCGAGATGTTCGTCGGTGTCGGTGCCTCGCGTGTTCGCGACCTGTTCGAGCAGGCCAAGGAGAACGCCCCTGCCATCGTCTTCATCGACGAGATCGATGCCGTGGGCCGCCACCGTGGCGCCGGCATGGGCGGCGGTCACGACGAGCGCGAGCAGACCCTCAACCAGCTCCTCGTGGAGATGGACGGCTTCGACGTCCGCGGCGGCGTCATCCTGATCGCTGCGACGAACCGTCCCGACGTGCTCGACCCGGCGCTGCTGCGCCCGGGCCGCTTCGACCGCCAGATCCCCGTCGACGCACCCGACCTGGCCGGCCGCAAGCAGATCCTCGACGTGCACTCGCGGGGCAAGCCGCTCTACACCGACGTGGACCTGATGGCTGTCGCCCGTCGGACGCCCGGCTTCTCGGGTGCCGACCTGGCCAACGTGCTCAACGAGGCCGCCCTGCTCACCGCGCGCAACAACAAGAAGGTCATCGACGCGGCCACCCTCGACGAGGCGATCGACCGCGTCATCGCGGGCCCGCAGCGTCGTACCCGCCTGATGACGGAGAAGGAAAAGCTGATCACCGCCTACCACGAGGGCGGCCACGCCCTCGTCGCAGCGGCGCTCCCGGGCGGCGACCCGGTCCACAAGATCACGATCCTGCCGCGCGGCCGGGCCCTCGGCTACACGATGGTGCTGCCGGACGAGGACAAGTACTCGCAGACCCGCTCGGAGATGCTCGACAAGCTCGCCTACATGCTGGGCGGCCGGGCGGCGGAGGAGATGGTCTTCCACGACCCGACCACCGGCGCCGGCAACGACATCGAGAAGGCGACGAGCGTCGCCCGCGCGATGGTCACCCAGTACGGCATGACCGAGCGTCTCGGTGCGATCAAGCTCGGCGAGGCCGCCGGGGAACCGTTCATGGGCCGCGACATGGGCCATGGCCGGGGCTACTCCGAGGACGTCGCCGCGATCATCGACGAGGAGACGAAGCTGCTCCTCACCGGTGCGCACCAGGAGGCGTTCGACATCCTGGTCGAGAACCGCGACGTGCTCGACCAGCTCGTGCTCGCGCTGCTCGACAAGGAGACGCTCGACAAGGCCGAGGTCGCGGAGATCTTCACCGCGCTGCGACTGCGTCCGCGTCGTCCGGCCTGGACCGGCTCGCCGACCCGTATCCCCTCGGACATCCCCCCGGTGGAGATCCCCGAGGAGATCCGCCGTCGTGCCGAGCAGAACGGTCTCGCGGTCAACGGAGCGCCCGAGCCCGAGGGTGGGCAGATCCTGACGCCTCCCGGGCCCGACGGTGACGTCCACGGCGGCCCCCCGATCGTTCCGCCGAACGAACCGCAGCCGCCGACCCCCTCTGCTGGCACCTGACAAGGGACCCTGATGGCCGATCCGATCACCGTCCCCGAGCGGGACCGCGACGACGTGCCCGCGTTCGACCACGACCGGGCCGAGGCCGCCGTTCGTGAGCTGCTCGCAGCGATCGGGGAGGACCCCGACCGCGAGGGCCTGCGGGAGACGCCGGCGCGCGTGGCCAGGGCGTACGCCGAGCTCACCTCCGGACTGCGGATGACCGCTGACGACGTCCTCACGACGACGTTCGACATCGGCCACGACGAGATGGTGCTGGTCCGCGACATCGAGCTGTGGTCGATGTGTGAGCACCACCTGGTGCCGTTCACCGGCGTCGCCCACGTCGGCTACATCCCCGCCGAGAGCGGCAAGATCACGGGCCTCTCCAAGCTGGCCCGACTCGTCGACGTCTACGCCAAGCGCCCCCAGGTCCAGGAGCGGCTCACCACCCAGGTGGCCGACTCGCTGATGGAGCTGCTCGACGCCCGTGGCGTGATCGTGGTGATCGAGGCCGAGCACCTCTGCATGACGATGCGCGGCGTCCGCAAGGCCGGAGCCCGCACGATCACCTCGGCGATCCGTGGTTCCATGCACAACCCGGCGACCCGAGCCGAGGCGATGAGCCTCATCATGCACGGAACCCGGTAGGCCAGTACGCACCCGATGAAGATCTTCCACATCGGTTCGGACTCGCACTTCGTCGACTACCTCGTCGCCCGGTTCGAGCGCCTGGCCCCGGGAGCCAACGTCCTCGTGCAGGCCACCAGCAGGGAGCCACGCCCGGGCGAGTTCACCGGCCCGAGCTCCTGGGTGCTGCCGACGGCCGAGAACGTCGACCTCGTCGTCGAACAGCTCCAGGCCGCCGACGTCGTCGTGGTGCACGCGATGTCGGACTTCGCGGCCCTCGTGTGCGCGCAGCTGCCGCCTGCGGTGATCGTGGTGTGGAGCGGCTTCGGGTTCGACTACTACCGGGGCGAGGCGGCCGACGACCTGTACGGCGTGCGGACCCTCAACCTGCTGAAGCGCGTGCATCGCGGCAAGGTGCCGGACCGGCTGGGGCGGCTCGTGGTGGAAGGGCAGCCCGGCTCCCTGGAGGGAGCCGCACTCGACATGGTGCGGCAGACGGTCGCGCGTCGTACCGACTTCTTCTCGGCCCCGGCCCCGCCGGACCTCGATGTCTTCACGCGCGCCTTCCCCGGCTTCCGAGGGGAGTATCGACAACTCAACTACGGCGACATCGCGTCGATGTGCCGCGCCGGCGATGCCGTGGCCCGGGGCAACGACATCCTCGTGGGCAACTCGGCGGCGTGGACCAACAACCACCTGGAGACGTTCCGACGGCTCGCCGACACCGACCTGGGCTCGCGCCGGGTGGTCGTCCCGCTGACCTACGGCGACAACGCTTACCGCGACGGCGTGGTCCGGGGCGGTGAACGGCTCCTCGGAGAGCACTTCTTCCCGATCGTCGACCACCTGCCGATCGAGGAGTACCTCGACATCGTGGCGGGGTGCGGGGTCGCCGTGTTCCTGCACCGGCGCCAGCAGGGCCTCGGCAACATCGTTGCCGCGGTCCAACAGGGCACGCACGTCTACCTCGACCGCCGCAACCCGCTCTACGCGTGGTTGCGGGAGCTCGGGCTCGACATCCATCGAGCGGCCGACCTCAAGGAGGCCCTGCCCGAGGGGCCGGTGGATGCGGAGTCACTGGCGCGGCACCGTGAGGTCCTCGCCGGCTTCTGGGGGACCGACCGCGTGGAGGCCAACCTGGCCCGGTTCGTGGCGGAGCTGGAGAAGCGGGTCAGCGCTTCCGCGCGGCGGGCACGCCGGCAACGAGTGCTCCCGGGGCGACGGACCCGGTGACGACGGCCCCGGCTGCCACGACGGCGCCGGCGCCGATGACCAGCCGATCCGTCGCGGTTCCGTTGATGACGGTGGCCCCGGTCCCGAGGAACGCGCCGCGTTCGATGGTGACGTGCCCGGCGACGTGCACCCCCGGCGAGAGGGTCACGTAGTCCTCCAGGACTGCGTCGTGGCTGACGGTGCAGCCGACGTTGACGTGGACGTGCCGGCCGAGAGCGATGTCGACGGTCAGGACACTGCCGGCGGCCACCACGCTGCCGGGCCCGAACCGCACCCGATCGGCTGCGTGCTCGACGCGTGGGTGGATCAGGGTGGTCGCCACCAGGCCGGCCCGCTCGCACGCCTGCGCGGCGCGCTCGCGTGTCGCCGGATCGCCGATCGCAACGACGTAGAAGCCACCGGGCGTGGCGTCGGCCAGGAGGTGGACGGGGTTGCCGTGCACCGGTCCGTTCAGGTGGCTCTCGTCGTCGACCAGGTGGACCAGGGCCAGGTCGTCGCCGTGGAGGTCACGCGCCAGCCAGGCCAGCTCGCGGCCGTGTCCGCCCGCGCCGAAGAGGTGGAGGAGCCGGGTCATCGGCCGACCTGCGCGCGGATCAGACCGGTGATCACTTCGATGTCGGCGACGCTCACGGCACTGCCGGTGGGCAGGACGACGACCTCGCCGGCAACCTGCTCGGTCACGGGCAACGTCGCGCCGGCATCGGGATCGAGGTCGCGGTAGGGCGCCATGTTGTGACACCCCGGCCAGAAGTAGCGTCGGGCAAGGACGTTCTCGCTCTGCAGGGCCTCGACCAGGGCGTCGCGGGAGGTCCCGGCGTCCGCACGCACCTGGACGACGACGTACTGGAAGTTGTTCGCCTCGTCGGGATCGAACGACATCAGGTCCAGGCCGGGTACGTCGGCCAACCCGGCGGCGTACGCCTCGTGATTGCGCCGGTTGACGGTGATCGTCGCGTCCAGCGTCTCGAGGTTGGTCAGGCCCATCGCTGCACAGACCTCGATCATCTTGCCGTTGGTGCCGGGATGGATGACGTTGTCATACCCGGCGAACCCGAAGTTGCGCATCAGGCGGGCCTTCTCGGCGATCTCGTCGTCGTCCGTCATCACCGCCCCACCTTCGAAGCTGTTGAAGAACTTCGTGGCGTGGAAGCTGAAGACCTCGGCGCGGCCGAACCCGCCGATCATCCGGCCCTGGTGGGTGCACGCGAAGGCGTGGGCGGCGTCGAACATCAAGGAGAGCCCGTGCTCGTCGGCGATGGCCTGGAGCTCGTCGACCGCTGCGGGCTGGCCCCACAGGTGTACGCCGATGATCCCGGTGGTGCGCGGCGTGATCGCGCGCCGTACCGCCTCGGGATCCAGGGTGTGGGTCCGTGGGTCGATGTCCGCGAAGACGGGGGTGACGCCCTGCCAGTGCAGGGCATGGGCGGTGGCGACGAAGGTGTACGACGGCACGATGACCTCGCCCTCCAGCCCGAGCGCGCGGATGGCGATCTCGAGGGCGATGGTGCCGTTGCAGGTCGCCACGCAGTGCCTGACGCCGGCCATCTCGGCCAGCCGTGCCTCGAACTCGCGGACCACCGGGCCGTCGTTGGAGAACCAACCGCGGTCGAAGATCTCCCCGACCCGGGTCAGGAATGCCTCGCGATCACCCATGTTGGGCCGGCCGACGTGGCGGGGTTCCTCAAACGCGGGCACGCGGCGACTCTACTGAACTCGCTGTCGGCCCAAGGCGAGGCTCCTGCGGCTGCGTCGGAGGCCACCTGCATAAGATCCCTCCGGTGACCTTGAGCGAGACGGATGTTCGCCCGCCCCCGGCCCATCGATGGGACTACGACGTCCTGCGCATCCTGGCGATCCTCGGCGTCGTCGCCATCCACGTCTTCGGCTTGATCCTGGGCCGACCTGACCTGCGCGGCACGGACACCTGGAACTTTGCGGTGATCCTCGCCATCGGCAGCAACTGGTGCGTCCCGATCTTCGTGATGGTGAGCGGTGCCCTGCTGCTCGCGCCGAAGGCCCATGCCGCCGGTCCCGGAACCTTCCTGAGGAAGCGGGCGGTGCGCCTGCTGCCCGCCGTGATCGTGTGGCACCTGGTCTATCTCGTCGTCGTCCGCGACTGGATCCTGCGCGCGGACCTGGTCCCGGAGACCGTCGCGGTGAACTTCATCGACGGCAAGGTCTACACGGCGCTGTACTTCCTGTGGCTGATCCTCGGCCTGTACGTCGTCGCCCCCGTCATCGCGGCCTTCCTCCGCGAAGGGAACGCGCGCCGCGCGCAGGTCACCGCCGTCGTGGCCTGCCTGTGGGGCGCGGCGCTGCTGGTGCTGCCGCTGGTCGCCACCCAGCTGGGTTTCCCGCGTACCCGCACCGACACGGCCATCACACTGTGGATCCCGTACGTCGGGCTCTTCATCGCCGGGTACGCCTGGCGGGAGCCGCGGGCCGAGGGGCGCCGCTGGCTCTGGGCCGGCGGGACCGCGGTCGCCCTGGTCGCGCTCGACATCTGGTTGTTCAACGTCGCTCCCGACTTCGTCTGGTTGCGCACGCTCCTGCCGGTGCACTACGTCTCGCTTCCCACGGTGGGGGCGGCGATCGCCATCTATCTGTGCGTGATCGACCTCTGCGCCCGGCTGCGGCCGAAGGAGCGGGTGCTGAAGGTCATCGGTGCGCTCGGCAGCGCAACCTTCGGGGTGTTCCTGGTGCACCTGCTGCTCGTCGCGGTCGTCCGCCGCTGGTGGCCGGACCTGTACGCCGATCCGGCCCCGGTCGCCAAGCTCGCGCTGTACGCCCTGGTGGTCGTCGCGTCCTTCGTGATCAGCGTGGTCGCGGCACGCGTGCCCTGGCTGCGCCGGATCTTCTGAGTTCGGCGGTCAGGGCGTCCCGGCGGACGCCAGGTGCTCGCTGACCAGCGGCACCAGCTCGTTGGCGAGGTCCGGTGCCAGCACCTTCACCCAGGTCGCGGTGATGTGCGATCCCTGGCGGTAGGTGAGCACGTTGCGGATCACCGCCTTGCAGACGGCGTCGGGGCACACCAGCGGGTTCATGTCGATGAACGCAGCGCCCGGGACCTGCTCGGATGCCTCCTTCATGGCGATGTTGCTGCTGGACTCCGCGTATGGCCAGGAACAGTCGTCGCCTGCGGTGGCGGCGTCGTGTTCGGCCACGCATTCGTAGGCGTTCGCGCCGATCTCCGGTGACGGACTCGGGGTGTCGGACAGCGCGATCACCCGGGTGCCCTGGTCGGTGAGCTGCTGCCAGTAGCTGACGTACCCGGCGACCAGGCCCTCGAGGGTCTCCTTGCCGTCGGCATCGGCCGCTGCCTTGCGCAGGCCGGTCGTGATCATCACCTGCGGCTGGTCCTTGCCCTTCGCCTCGGTCAGGCGCCGGAACACCTCCTCGCCCCATTCCCGGCACTCGGGGAAGGGTTCGCCGGCGACGAACGTCATCGTGTCGGTGAAGGTGCAGCCGCCCTTGGTGTAGATCCGCACCCGCCAGTGGTTGGCCTCGGCGATGGCGTCGATCGCCGGCATCCACTGGGCGACCTTGGAGTCACCGACGACGACCACCAGGGGACCGCCGGCAGGGTCGCCGCTGTCGCACGCCTTCACGCCGGTGTCGTAGACCTCGACGGCGCAGCCCTTCTCGTACAGGGCGGGGGAGTCGAGGACCGCGTCCACCGGATCCGGGGTGATCACGTCGAAGAGCGGTGTGGTGTCGGCGGACGGCGGACTGGTCTCCTGGCCGCGCAGCTGCTCGGGGACCAGCTGGATGCCGGCGCCGCCGACCCCGCTGGCCGTTCCTCGTGACTGCAGCACGGCGCCCTGGAGCACCAGGCCGGCAACGGCGGCGACCAGGGTGCAGTTCAGGCCGATGGACAGGGCCAGGCGGGGCGAGGCCGCGATCGCCTTCGAGTGCCGCACGGGGCTCTCGACGAACCGGTACGACAACCACGCCGGCACGACGGAGAGCAGGACGACGAGGAGGCCCTGGGCCGCGGAGAGCTCACCCCAATGCCACGTGGCCATCCGCAGGGCCGGCCAGTGCCACAGGTAGAGCGAGTACGACAGTCCGCCCACCCAGACGAACAACGGGTTGCCGAGCAGGCGACCGACGCCGGTGTGCCCGGCGGAGAAGCCGCCGACGATGACGGCCGCGGTGCCCAGCGTGGGCACCAGGGCGCCGGGGGCGGGCCATGCGGTCTGCGTGGACTGCAGCATCAGGCCGGTTCCGAGGACGGCCAGTCCGGCCAGCACCAGTGCTTGTCCGGCTCGGTGCGACAGCCGGTTCCACTGGGTCGCGCCGAGCGCCACGAGCGCGCCGATGCCGAGCTCCCACAGGCGCGTCGGCGTGACGAAGAATGCCTGCGAGGGACGCTCGGCGGTGAGCCAGAAGGCGCAGATGAGCGAGGGGATGACGATGACGAGCGTCAGCCCGATCGCCAGGATCGCCCGCCGGGGCGGGGTGGTGTCGTCGTGGCGCCGTCGCTTGCCGCCCACCCACAGCAGGCCCAGCAGCACGAGCGGCCAGATGAAGTAGAACTGCTCCTCCACGGCCAGGGACCAGAAGTGCAGGACCGGGGAGGGCGCGACGTCCTCGGCCATGTAGTCGACGGACCGGGCCGAGAACACCCAGTTCACGACGTACGTCGCGGCGCCGATGATGTCGGTGGAGATGGCCTGCCACTGGACGCGCGAGACGCTGAGCCACGACATCAGCGTGGTGACGACGAGGACCACCGCCGCGGCGGGCAGCAGGCGTCGCGCGCGGCGCGCGTAGAAGCCGGGGAGGCTGATCCGGCCGGTGCGTTCCAGCTCTCGCAGCAGTTGGGCGGTGATCACGAAACCGGACACGACGAAGAAGATGTCGACCCCGGCGAAGCCTCCGCCGGGGATGGCCAGCCCGGCGTGGTGCAACAGGACGACCGACACGGCCACCGCGCGCAGGCCCTCGATGTCGGGGCGGAACTGCGAGGCTCCGGGGCGTTCGTCCGGGGTCCGGTGGGAATTCACAGTCAGGACGGTCCATTCAGCGACTGCACGCCCGTGCGGTACACCTCGTCGAGGATCTCGGCCTGCCGCTCCCAGGTCCAGTCCGAGAGCGGAACCCGGTCGTCGTACGCGCTGCGGTAGCGAGCCGGATCAGCCAGGACGGCCTGGGTGGCGCGGGTGAAGTCGGCGACGTCGTCAGCGACGAAGACCTCGCCCTGCCCGGTCGCCTTCACCTGCGTCGACATGGCGCGCACGTCGCTGACGACGATCGGCAGGCGGGCGTGGCTGTACTCGAAGAACTTGGTGATCAGCGCGATCTCGTGGTTCGGGAAGTGCTGGATCGGGATCAGGCCGATGTCGGCGGAGGACAGGTACTCCACGACGTGCTCGGGGGCCACGTACGGCAGCAGGTGCAGCCGGTCCGCGACGCCCAGTTCCTGCGCGCGCTCGACCACCTCCACGACGGGAGCCGACTCGGGTACGGCGACGACGAGGGCCACGTGCACGCCCGGCAGCGCCGGCAGTGCCTCGATCACGGTGCCGAGTCCGCGCTGCCGCGAAGGCGACCCGCTGTAGACGAGGATGGGGGTCTCGGGTCCGACGCCGCAGAGCTCGCGCACGCCCGGACGAGCCGAGCCGTCATCGGTGGCGATGGTCGGGCAGTTCAGCACGACCGAGGGCGTCCGCGACAGGCCGTGCCGCTCCACCAGCAGCTCGGCGAGCTCCCCGGAAACGGTGACCACCTCGTCGGCGTACGCCGCGAACTCGCGCTCGTGGGCCATCTGCGCGACGTGCCACCGCGGGTGGTCGTTCCACGGCTTGGCGCCCGGGAGGAACTCGTGGGCGTCCCAGACCAGGGCGATCTTCCGGCCCTGCATCACCCCACGCATCTTCGCGCGGGCTCCGGCGCCGAGCATCCGGAAGTCGTTGGCATGGATGACGTCGGGCCGGAGCTTGTCGATCGCCGGGCCGTACGCCGCCTCGAAGTCCCACAGGTGGCTGTCCAGCTGGCGCCAGGCCTTGGGCCCGCGCACCTTGACGTGGAACCAGGTCGCGGCGCGGTCCAGCGGTGCCGTCTGGGCACGGCGCTTGCGGCGTACCGACTCGGTGGCCCGCGACCGCATGCCGACCAGGTCCCCGAGTGCCTTGGCCAGCGCGCGGCGCGGGAGCTGGCTGACCGGCTGGGCGCGGTGCAGGGTGCGGTCCTTCGCCAGTGCCGCGTTCCGGGCGCGAGCCAGGCGCAGGGTCACGTCGGCCCGGCGTCGGTCCGCCGCGAGCTGCTGCTGGCGCTCGCGCTCCTGCGAGCCGAAGGCCAGCGGGTTGCGCCAGCGCGGGCTGCGGGCTTCGTACGGGCGTCGGTGGGTGGTGACCTTGAGCAGCCGTACCTGGGCGCCGCCGATCTCCCATCGTGCGGTCTCGCCGCGCGGGGCCAGCCCGAGGACGCGGACGTCCCAGCCGTGCTCGGCCATGGACCGCGCCTGCTTCTGCACCCGCGAGTCCCGACGGACGTCGTTGTCGACCAGGATCACCACGCGCGGGCGCCGTGCGGACGCGTCGTCGTCTGCCGGGACGTCGTCGGTTCGAGCATCGCCGGGCGGCAACATCGCGTTGGGCTCCCCACTGTGGATCGTGCGGTCCCGGGTTCGGGACGGCACCGCCGTACGATACCGAGGCGCGTCGCTTCTCCCGATTTCGCCTGCGAAAGGATTTTCTTGAACACCGACAGGCCCCGACGGCTCCTGTTCCTCGCATTCGGCTTCCCGCCCGCGTTGAAGAGCTCCTCGTACCGGCTTCGGGAGATCGCGAACACCTTCGCTGCTGCCGGCTGGCAGGTGACCGTCCTCAACGCGGCACGGGAGATGTGGGAGAACGAGTTCGGCCTGGACGAGTCCTTGCTGGACAACGTGGACCCGTCGATCCGGGTGATCGAGCTCCCGCTCGGCCGGGCCGACCTGGAGACGGACATCCGCACCTTCGACGAAGCGCGGGCGCTGACCCCGGGACGCTGGTTGAAGGAGTGGCGGGAGAAGAACGAGGAGTCGTTCCCGGAACCGACCTTCGGCGGCTGGCGCGACGACCTGGAGCGCGTGGTGGTGGACCTGCATCGCGAGGACCCGTTCGACCTGGTCCTGGTGAGCTGCGTCCCGTACGTCTCCCTGGCCGCTGCGTTGCGCCTGCACGAGGAGCACCAGGTGCCGATGGCCGTCGACTTCCGCGACGGCTGGTCCGTCGACGTGATCCATGGGGGCGAGGCCTTCGAGCGGGACTCGGTCAGCGGCCAGTGGGAGCAGCGGGCGCTCGAGGCCACGACGTCGCTGTGGCTGGTCAACGAACCGATTGCCGATCACTATCGCCACCGTTATCCGGAGCTGGCGGACAAGGTCCGTGTCGTCCGCAACGGATTCGACCGGGACAGCATCCCCACCGCGATCCCGCAGCCTGCCGTCGGGCCGCTGCGCTTCGGTTACCTCGGCACGATCAACTTCCGGCCCGAGTTCGTCAGCACGGTGCTGGGCGCATGGCGTGAGGCGCGCGCGACCAACCCCCTGCTGGAGGGCGCGACGTGGGACTGGCGCGGCAACCTCGGCGCCGGTGCGGTGCGCGGTTCCTCGGTCGTGCTGGAGCAGCTGATTGCGGCCGAGGCCGACGGTGTCACGTACGGCGGCCCGGTGCCCAAGCGCGATGTCGGGGAGTTCTACGGCAGCCTGGACGCGGTGACCTTCATGGTCATCGGTGGTGCCTTCATGACGTCCGGCAAGGTCTATGAGTGCATGGCGACGGCCCTGCCGATCGTCTCGGCCCACGAGGTACGGCACGACGCGTCGACCCTGCTCGAGGGCTATCCGCTGTGGACCGGGGTGGCCGGGCTCGACCACGACTTCCTGGTCTCCGCCTTCGGTCGCGCGGCTGAGCTCGCGCTCGGCGCTGACGACGCGGCGCGGCGCTCCGCCCGTGACTACGCCGAGCAGTTCGAGCGGAGCCGGATCATGATCGACGCGGTGTCCGCACTCACCGACAAGGTGGCCCCCTGATGAGCGCGGTCGTCCTGTTCGTCGGCACCCGCCACGAGCCCCGCTTCCTGGCTGACGTGGTGCGCCAGTTCGAGGACCGCGGGGCGCAGGTCACCCTGGTGTCGGTCCCGTCCGTCGACGTCCCCGTTGGTCCCGGGACCGAGGTGCGCCTCATCAACGAGGTCTCGGAGGGCCACCCGCCGGCCTTCTGGCGACGCAGCATCGTGGTCATCCCGCCGCGCCGGATGTGGTTCGAGATCGAGCGCGACGCGTGGACCGTCCAGCGTGCGTTGGCCGCTGACCTTCTCGTTGCGGTCGACAACCGCGCCGTCTTCGCGGTCTGGCGCCTGGCCCAGCGCAATCCCCGGGCCGCGGCCCGCGCGGGCGTCTACGCCGGACTCCAGTCACTCGACCGCCTCGGCGCCACGCCGGCCGTCGAACAGCCGGCGACGGACGCCGCGGCGGCGCCGAGGTCCATTCCCGACGTGCCCCAGCCGGCACAGCCCTCCTGGGTGGCCCGGGGCCGGCGCAAGGCCCGGCGCGTCGCCGGTCGGGTGCGTCGCTCGGCCACGAGGGCTCGGCGGCCCGAGGGTCCGCCGCCCGCCGTCGAGGAGACGCGGGTGCGGGCCGATGAGCTCGGCACCGTCGCCTTCGCCGAGCTCGCGGCAGCACGGGTTCCGGAGAACCTCACCGACGCGGTCGCCGCCGAGCTCGCACACGCTGACCAGCTGCTGGCCGCGGGGGAGACCCGCAACGCGCTGGGGTCCTTCCTCACCGCGACGCGGCTCGCCTTCTACCCGGGCATCCACTTCGACTCGCTCGAGTCCCCGCTCGCCGCCGACCCCTCCGGGTTCACCGCGGCGCTGAAGGACAGTGAGGTGCTGCGCCGGCTGGCGACCCCGGCCGGACGCCGGCACCCTGCGGAGCCGGTCGATGCGGGCCGCCCACCCCGGGTGGTGGTCGTGTCGAGCGGGAACACCAACTTCGTCGGAGCGATCACCGCCCGCCTCGAGCGCGATCGAGGCGCCGAGGTCAGGATCCTCGGCCCGGCCGAGCTCGGGATCCAGGGTGGCATGAACCCGATCCTCCAGTCCCTCATCAACCGCGACGGCCGTGCCGTGGAGATGGCCGAGGAGCGGCTCCGCGAGCACTACGACTGGGCCGACGTCGTCCTCATCGAGTGGTG